>SUWZ01000026.1 GCA_015061185.1 Bacteroidales bacterium | reverse complement strand
AACATAAGTCTTTTTGAACGCAAAATAAACAATCAAAATACATATTGAAAAGACGGCTAAAATCGGATGATTACAATCTTTTATGATAATAGTCCACTGTTTTCTGCAAAAAGAAGACTAAAAATAGATCTGAAAATCTATCTCAAATATGCTCGAAATAAAATTTAAGCAACATTAAATATTCAAATTTGTTATATATTTGTAGCATAAAGTATGCTTCTAACAATCCAGTTAAATATGATTTATAACCATGGGTGGAACTTATTCGAAATAAATTCAAAGATTCTGCGAAAAGAATTTTAGAATCGCCCTATAAGAGTAATTTTAGAAGTGGACTAAAGAAGGATGCAACATGAAATATATAGCTTTGTTCAAATATCGATATTTCGTTATTTTACTTCTCCTTGCAGGATTTGTTTTGCGGGGACGTGCAACCGATGTATCTCGACACGACACATTATCCATTTCAAAGTCGCAGCTCTCATGGGTGGCAAAAGCAAAATATGGATTTGTGTTGCCTACCAATAATTTGGTTAAAGGGAGAAGTTTTGATATCCCATCCTTGTCGTGGAGGTACTCAGAAGATTGGAAGGTGGAGAATTTTTTTGCCTATGCTTTAGAGTTTCATTGGACACTGAAACCGGATGATTGGCGTGCAAAAGCATATAGAAACCCCTATTTTGGTATAGGATTGTCCGGTACCAACTATTTTGATGAGCGTTTAGGATATCCGTGGACCTTGTATATGATTTATGGAGGACGTTTTGCACGTATAACTCCATGGCTCACCTTTAATGGAGAGTTGAATTTAGGATATTCAACCAATTGGAATCATTATGACCGTTTCGATAATCAAGATAATGTGGCAGTCGGATGGAAAAATAATATCTATGTGTCGTTGGATCTCTATTTGCGTTTCTTGTTGTCTAAACATTGGGATGCAAAAGTCGGTTTCTCATTTGATCATTTTTCCAATGGAGCTACTCGTATGCCCAATCGCGGAATTAATATGCTGACGCCAATTCTCACACTCGGTTATCGCATTCATGATACAGAGGAGGTATTGCAAAATTCAACACCATTTGTCAAACAGCGACGGAAGTATCGTTTAGACCATGAAGTTTGGGCAATGTTGTCGGTCAAACAAATTTATTACAATGGGGACAATACTCAATTGACTACCCAATATGTCGATTATCGGCATAGAGTTTTTGCTTTAAGTTATGCAGCTTTGTTAACCCGAAGTTACAAATACAAATATGGATTGAGTTTAGATTTCTTGTATGATGAGAGTGTGGGGGCAAAGGCAGATTATATTTTAAATTCCGCTGATAATAAGTATTATGAACATGTAACGTTAGGAGAAAAGAAAGACCGATTTATGTTAGGAATTTCATTAAAAGGAGAGATTGTATTACCCTATTTTTCAGTGTATGCCAATATGGGGTATGATGTTATACATAGAGACAAAAATCAGCCTCGATTTTATCAAATGATGGGTGTGAAAATTGAACCTACAGGCACCTATTTTGCCACCATGGGAATTAGAGCAGCCTACTTCTCCAAAGCACAATTTATAACATGGGGAGTGGGATATACTTTTCGGGGGAAAGAGTTGTCAAGTAAAGAGTAGGTCTGTTTTTTTTCCACTCCTGTCGAAAATATTTAGGTAGTTATTATTCTGAATTTTGGCAAAAAAATGTATTTTTGCAAAAATGAGGTTTAAGTATGGCAGAATTAGACTTTGAAATACAAAATTCCCAAGCGGGAGATTATAACGAGGATAGCATCAAACACTTGGAGCCGTTAGAGCATATTCGGTTGCGTCCTGGTATGTATATTGGTAAATTGGGTGATGGTTCACATTCTGACGATGGCATCTATGTTCTTTTGAAGGAGGTTTTGGATAATGGTATTGACGAATTTCGTCAGCAAGCCGGTAAACAAATCGACATTACTTTAGAGGATGGGGCTGTCTCTGTTCGCGATTATGGTCGTGGTATTCCTTTAGGTAAAATGATTGAAGCGGTTTCTCAGATTAATACCGGAGGAAAATTCGATAATAAGTCTTTCAAGAAGTCGGTTGGTATGAATGGTGTGGGTACGAAGGCTGTCAATGCACTCTCTTCTGAATTTAAAGTGCAAGCTTTCAGAGAAGGAAAGACTCGTTGGGCACTCTTCCGTCATGGTGAATTAGTGGAGGATTCCGGTATTATCGATTCTGATGAACCCAATGGAACATTGATCTTTTTCCGTCCGGATGATTCTCCTAACATTTTCCCTAATTACAAATTTAGGGAGGATTTTGTGGAGACAATGTTGAAGAATTATACCTATTTGAATACCGGGTTGACTTTGATTTTCAATGGTAAAAAGTATAATTCGAAACATGGTTTGTTGGACTTGTTGAACGACAATGTGTCTGAGCAACCCATCTATCCTATCATTCATCTAAAAGGGGAGAATATAGAGTTTGCGATGACCCACTGCATTCAGTATGGCGAGGAGTATTATTCCTTTGTGAATGGTCAGCATACAACGCAAGGAGGAACACATCAATCAGCTTTTAGAGAGGCATTAGGAAAAACAATCAAAGAATTTTACAATAAAAATATGGAGTTGGCAGACATCCGTTTAGGGATTGTTGCTGCTATTGCTATTGATGTAGAAGAACCTATTTTTGAAAGTCAGACCAAAACGAAATTGGGTTCTAAAGATATGGCTCCGGAAGGGGGTGTCTCCATCAATAAGTATGTAAATGATTTTGTAAAGAAAGAGTTAGATGACTATTTGCATAAGTATCCCAATGTGGCAGATGTTTTGTATGAAAAGATTTTGGCTGCAGAGAAGGAGCGAAAAGCTATTGCCGGAGTGACAAAGGTGGCAAGAGAACGGGCCAAGAAAGTGAACTTGTGCAATCGTAAGTTGAGAGATTGTCGTTGTCATTATAATGACGTGAAAGGAAATTTGCAAGAAGAGACATCTATATTTATAACAGAGGGAGACTCAGCGAGCGGATCTATCACAAAGAGTAGAGATGCCAATTATCAAGCTGTTTTTAGTTTGAGAGGAAAACCGTTTAATAGTTTTGGTTCGACTAAAAAAGTGGTTTATGAAAATGAGGAGTTTAATTTGTTGCAAGCGGCTTTGAATATCGAAGATGGAATGGATGGTTTGCGATATAACAAGGTGATTATTGCCACAGATGCCGATGTTGATGGTATGCATATCCGAATGTTGTTGCTTACTTTCTTTTTACAGTTTTTTCCGGATTTGGTGAAAAGAGGACATGTATATATCCTTCAAACCCCTTTGTTCCGAGTAAGAGATAAGAAGCAAACCTTTTATTGCTACACCGATGAGGAACGTCTGACGGCGATAGCAAAATTGGGGGCCAATGCGGAGATTACACGATTTAAAGGTTTGGGAGAAATTTCTCATGATGAGTTTAAATGTTTTATTGGGAAAGATATACGTTTAGATCAGGTGTCGCTAAGAAAAGAGGACAGTGTCAATGCAATGTTGGCGTTTTACATGGGTAAAAACACTCCAAAAAGGCAAGACTTTATCATTGATAATCTTGTGATGGAGGAGGATATTCCTGAGGATTAATTAGTAGTTTAAAGGTGCTATGTTGTAGTTGCCGAAAATTTGATTCAATAAAAAGAATATGAAAGATTTTAAAGATTTGACAGTAGGTATTTGTAACGACCATGCCGGAGTGGAAGTAAAGAATTTTATTGTAAAGAAGTTAGAAGAAAAAGGAGTTACAATCTCTAATTTTGGAACGGATACTACTGATAGTTGTGATTATCCTGATTTTGCTCATCCTATGGCTTTGGCAGTGGAAGAGGGTAAGTGCGATATGGGAATTGCCATTTGCGGAACAGGAAATGGTATCAGCATGACTTGCAACAAACATCAAGGCATTAGGGCTGCACTCTCGTGGGAGGTAGAGATTGCACGTTTGGCAAGAGAACATAATAATGCCAACGTGGTTGGTATTCCTGCGCGTTTTATTTCGATTGAAAAGGCATGGGAGATTGTTGAAGCATTCTTATCAACTGATTTTGAGGGGGGAAGACATGAAGCGAGAGTAGCTAAAATCCCTGTGAAATAAGTAGAAGCCAACCTGCGTTCTCCTCCGGGGTAATGTTTCATTTGTATTGTAGTTTTTTTATTCTGTTTCGTCAAGATTTTAAAACGTTTTGACGATATGGGGTGATTTTTTTTTAGATAAAATTATGGAAATAAGGTTAATAATTCTTACCTTACACCCGTTTTTATGTAAAATATAATAGGATCAAGTGTTATGAATAAATTTAGAAAATTATTTATCTTATTGGTAATCAGTTTGTTCTCGTCGTTAGGGGGTTGGGCACAAAATCCTTCGTTCGATTTAGAACAATATCAGAAGGCCTTGTGGATGACCACTCGTTTTTATGGTGCACAGCGTTCCGGCGTTGGACCCAATTGGCTTTTAGCATCTCATACCCCAACAAGTGTCAATGTCTCATGGGATAAAAGCAAATTTGTTCAAGGACAATCTTTTGTAAAAGATGCAGATGGAAATTATGATTTGTCCGGCGGATGGTTTGATTGTGGAGACCACGTAAAATTTGGTCAGACCGAGTTTTATTCTGCCTATATGCTGTTGTTAGGCTATTCTGAGTTTCCTGAAGGGTATGATGATTATTATTCATTTGACTATAGCGGATATATTTCGGCAGATGATTACACATGGGAAGGGAAAAAAGGGAAACCCAATGGGATTCCGGATATCTTGGATGAGGTGAAATATGCCACAGACTATTTGATGAAATGCGTAAGAGATAAATCTACTTTCTATTATCAAGTAGGAGAGGGGGATGCGGATCATAAACATTGGGTTACAGCATCTGTGATGGCAACTTTGCCAGTATCTGAGGGTGGTGAAGCCGATGGGTCCAGAAAAGTTTCTAAGGCAACAGGCAATGTTACCTCTATGGCAGCTCTTTGTGGTTCGGCCTTAGCAGCGATGGCAAGGCTTTATGCGCCTTTTGATGGAGAATATGCTAAAAAGTGTTTGGATAAGGCTTTGGTAGCATACGAATTTGTTAATGGAACGCCAAAAGGGAACTCGGCAGCCGGAGGATTTTATGGGTCTAAACCAAAGTATGTTGCTGATATGGTAACATTTAGCGTTGAGCTTTATAGAACAACAGGAGATAAATACTATTTGACAGAAGCAGAATCCTATTGTTCTTGGATGGAAGCGGAAACAGATTATAATTACAATTATTCGTTATGTTATAATAATACGGAGGATTTAGCAGCTTATTTGATAGCATCTACAAAAGAGTCTTCTTACTCGGATAAAGCACTTGAGGTTTTGGATTTTTATGTCAATTCGATGTATAAACCCACTTCAGGCTATTTCTTAAACAAACAAGTTGGTGCTTGGGGTAAACTTCGTTTCCCTGCCAATCAAGCTTTTGTTTACGGATTATATAGTAAATTGAAGGGTGAGTTATCTTCTGTAAATCAATATTCACTTACTACAATCGAATACATAATGGGTAAGAACTCCGGTAATTTATCTTATATTACCGGATTTGGAGAAAAATCTCCAAAGTATGTTCATCATAGGAATTATTATCGCGAAGATACTGATAAAGAGGCTGGTGTGACTGTTAAGGATAAATTCAGACAATTTGGTTATCTGGTTGGTGGTAATCTGGATGGTTCCTATAGTGATGTTCCAGGTGCAGATTATACCTATTCTGAGGGGGGTATTGATTATAATGCAGGATTAGTTGGTGCTTTGGGATATATCAATTCTATCTTAAACCCGGTTAACACCAATAAATTTGGTCATCCGACTCCGGATTTGGGTGCAGATAGAACACTTTGTGGATTAGGCTCGGTAACTATTGAGGCTGCTGTGGATTGGTCTAATTTAGAAGAGGGTGAAAAGGTTTCGTTTAAGTGGTATAGAAATGATTCTCATCTTGCTTCTTTTGACGGAAAACAGAGTATTACGGTTTCTGAGGCCGGAACTTATAAGTGTGAGGTTATTGAATCAAAAGGTGAGTGGACAACCAGTTCTGAGGTGGCTGTTACAGACGTTCTTCCTGATTTTACTATTGGAGAGGATGTAGAGCTTTGTAAGCAAACTTCTGCTCGTTTAGCTGCATCTGTGGTTGGCGAAGGCTTGACCTATTCTTGGAGTAAAGATGGTGCTAAAATTGAGGAGGCAAATGATACTGTTTATACAGTTTATTCTGCAGGTACTTATGGTTTGACTATTTCTGCAACCGGTTGCGAAAGCAAGTCGGCCAAAGTGGTGGTTACCTCTTTATTGCCGGAGGTTGAGGGTGATGTTATTTGTGAACCGGGATATGTTAATCTTTCGGTATTGGCTGATGGCGATTATGAGTGGTATGATGCTCCAGAAGGGGGTACTGCTTTAGGAAAGGGAACTTCGTATTCAACCAAAATTTCCGAGTCAACGGTATTTTATGTACAAGATGCAGGCTCTATTTCCGCTACTGCCGGGCCGTCTGAAAAGCAATTGACTAATGATAGAACTTATGGTGATAAAATCGTTTATTTCTCTGCTTCCGGGGAGGTGCAAATTACTCAAATTTCTGTGTATTATAGTAGTGTATATTACGGAAGTATGCAAACTTTGACAGCAACGCTTTCAGGAGATGCCAAAGGTACATTTGTTTCTGCATCGCAGGATGTTCAGAAGGCAGGGGTATATACATTCTCTTTTGAACAAAATCCAATTAATATCACCAAGGCAGGTAATTACTCTATAGAGTTCAAACCGGATAATGCTAATTTTAGTTATTCTACCAATTGTAATTATGATGAGTTTGCTTATTCAGATATTATTAAGTTTAATTCGGGTAATGCAAATGATTATGGCTTCCCGGCTCTCTTTGATTGGAAGATCTCTGCCGGTTCTTCTTGTGCAAGAACTCCGGTATTTGCAGTAATAGACGAAAATGTTCCTTGTGACTTGGTTTCTGTAGAAAATGCGGAGGCAAAAGCTCTCTCTTTGTACCCTAATCCGGTGGACGATAATTTGTTCATAGATTTATCAGATGAAGAGTCTTTGTTGAACGTGAAAGTTTATGCTTCTTCCGGTGCAGTGTTTGAGGTGGATGCCGATGTCGAAGCGGATAAAATTTCTTTGAATGTTTCTCAGCTTGGTGCAGGTGTATATATCGTGGAACTAATTACTGATTCCGGCGTTAAGAGAGCGCAATTCCTTAAACGTTGATGAGTGATAGTTAACTGATATTGCAGTGATATTGTGAGTGTGTCAGAACGGACAATCTGTTGAGGCTTTCAGCCCGGGTTGTTGGTTCTGACACACTTTTTGTCTCTTTTAGTTTGAACTGCTACGATGCATAGAGCAAAGTAGCCGACGGCTTGAATCCACAACCCGATGTATTCCCAAGTTATCTCTGATAATTCGGCTCCCATTGTGTTGATTTTTATAAAGCCTTGTATCCCGAATGTGCTTGGAATCAAATAACTCACCACCTTCCATCCTGTCGGGATGGCATGAGCCGGCCAAGATATTCCGGACAAAAACAAAAGAATTACTGAGGTAAACACAAGATAGAGATAGGCTTCTTCTTTCTCTTGGAAAAAATTGGAAAGAAACAATCCCCAATAGACAACCGCAAATAGATAGGGCAGGTACAATCCCATGATGTCCCAATAATTGCCGATTTGTGGTAAAGAGAATAGATAGGGAATGACCACAAATAGGTAGCAACCCAACACACAATAAATCATGATGTAGCAGAACGACCTTCCTAAGATGGAAAAGATAGTCTCTAAGAGTGTTTGTTGAGTGTTTGTCGGCTTTGTATTCTCTTCGCAACGTTTCCCGTTGAGTGCGCAAATGGCGATTATCAGAGTTTGTTGAATTAATAGCATGATGACCCCCGGGATTAGAAAACTACCAAAGCCGTTGGATGTGTTGAAGAGTGTTGACTCTTGGTAAATGATAGGTTGTACTGCAATATCTTCTTCTCGAGAACTACTTTTGTTTAATCGCTTTATCTGTATCTCTTTATTCATCTCTAACGAGACATTGGTGAGTGTTTGCAAGTAATTTTTATAATAGAGCAGACTGCTCATGTCAGAAAAAAGAGTTATGTAGCTTTTTTCTCCTTCTATTAACTTTTTTGAAAAGTCGGATGGGATTTCTATGATTCCGTAGGCTTCCTTTTGTTGGATAGCCCTTTCAGCCTCTTTTAAGTTTTCTTTTTTTGCTACAATTTTCACCTCTCTTGTTGCATCGCAAAGCCTACAGAATCTTCTGCTTTCCGCTGTTTGGCTATGATCAACAACAATTAGTTCTGCCTCTTTTACTACCTCATTATCATAGATAGAGCCGTAGATGATGGGGTAGAAGATAGGAGCAGCAAACAAGAGTAGGAGTAAGGCTCTGTCAGAAGAGATGGCTTCCCATTCACTTTTCCAATAAACCAAAATTCGGAAGATATATTGTTTAAATCGTAGTTTCATTTGTTGCAATTTTGATAAGCATTTTTGATTGGAATCGATGCCAATAAACCCAGCAGCGGGAATCCGATTAATGCCGCAACAGATTGCCAACTATATTGCAGAGAGACACCATTGAGACAGTTATCAACATAAAACAAAAAATAGTGTCTCAGAGGGAAAAGTTCAGCCATAGTTTGTAGTAGTGGATTCATCTCAGATACGGGAAAGGTAAAACCACTCATTGATAAGGATAAAACGCTGATTAGGGCTGTGATACTTAATGATATTTGCATGGAAGGAAATAGTGAGAATATGATTAGGGATAAAGATTGGCAAGCTACGATGTATAGCAATCCACCTATCATAATTGTTAGCAGACCATTTTGGCATGGGTATTCCATAAATTTATATAAGATGACATCGATACAAGAAAGAACCAACCAATAGAGGAGTGTATAGGGGAGCATTTTGCCTGATAGCATAGTTCTGATGTTGTTGCGTGCCATAGAAAGAAGTCTCTTGCAACTCTCTCTCTTTATTTCATTTCCCAATGTGTATTGAGTTGTCAGCATAATCAGTATGCCAACGATACCCGGAAGAATAATGGAGCAGAGGTAGATAGCATAGTTGATAAGCGGGTTGCCAAGTGCGTGAGTGTCTATGTATATTGGTTGAAGGTCGGCCATAATTTGTTCCTCTCTTTCTCCTTTCGCTTTGCGAAGTTCCAAATTAACGGCAGCGTTACTCACTATTGATAGCGTTTTTTGGTCTTTGAACAGGAGAGAATTGGCAACGATAAAGGCTCCATTGAGGTAGTAGGTTATGGTTGGTTGACGAAAAGAGAGAAGCTCCTGCTCGAACTTAGGAGGAATCGAAAGCATAGCATAAACATCCCCCTTTTTTAGAAGTTCTTGAGCTTCCTGAAAATTGGGAACTCGGGCGGTTACATCAGTCTGTTTATAGTTGTCGAGCTGACGAATGATTCTTCTTGATGTGGCACTATTATCTTGGTCGATGACAGCTATCGGAAGTGCTTGAGGAAGTCCGTTTTGCATCATTGTTAAGAACAAAAATGTTGAAAATAGAGGAAAAAGAACAATTAAGAAGAGATACTTTGGATGAAACACAATCTCTTTCAACTCTCTGTAAAATATTTTCAGGAAGTCATTAAATCTTGTTTTGATCATAGATGGCATAACCTATTTTTTGATGATAACAGACATTCCGCTGATTAATCCTTCTGGGGCTTTTTGAGGAACGGCTTTTATTTCAAATGTTTTCGAATCTAACTCGCCGGTCTGTTTTGTAGCCTTCCAAGCTGCAAAGTTCCCTAAATCTTTGGCACTTGTCACCTTCATGTATATCTCTTGGTTGTTAAGGGCAGGTATATACCCCTTTATCACTTTTCCAACAGACAAAATCGGATAGTCACTTTCACGAATTGAAAAGATGACAAAGATTTTTGTTGTGTCGATGATATTCATGATAGGAGCACCTTGTCCCACCAACTCCCCCTTCAGTGGAAATATGGTTCCCACTTTCCCTGCTATCGGGGAGGTCAAAAGTGTTTCGTTGAGGTATGAACGCACTTCGTTGACAACGCTATGGGCACGTTCCAGTTGAGCCATTGCACTTTGTTTATCCTCCTTGTAGCTCCCTTTTTTAGCTAAATCATACTGATATTTCGCCGCCTTTTCAGTAGCCATCATTGCTTTGTAATTTGCCTCCGCTTCGTCCAATTTTTGCGTCGAAATCACCTTTTTTTCATGGAGACGAAGCATTCTGTTATAAGATTTTCGGGCGATTTCTGCTCCGGCAACAGCCTTTTGCCACATTTCAAATGCAGCATTCAGACTCTCTTCTCGCAGTCCGTTCTCTGCTTTTTGGTTAAGAGCAATAGCCGCTTTTTCGGCCGCCTCAGCTTGGTGTAGTTTAGCCTCTATTTCAGGAGATTGGATTACAACAAGGGTGTCGCCGGCTCTAATATAATCTCCTTCTTCAACCCAAAAACTATCTATCCTTCCGGCAACTTTTCCCGATATCCGAAGTTCTGTGAATTCAATCTCACCTTGAATAAACGATTCCTCCTTCGTGTTCCTAACTATCCCCACAACGCTTACTCCTGCGATAATAATAAGTAGCAGAGTAAAAATTAGGAGAGTCATTTTATTTTTCTTCTTATGCATCATTGTTATTATTGTTTTATAAAACCTTAGTTTTGGACAAATCTTAGAAGCCGTTAAAATTAATTTTGAGTTCCACCCTCTTATTTTAGGTTCTTTGAGATTCTTTTTAATCTATTCTAAAATCTCACCCTGTGAATTTATAGAACTCACATTAAGATGAGTTGATTACAGTCGGCCTGTTACTTTTTTGTAATTCATTTCATTTATTTTAATTTCAATTTCTGCATCTATTCTTTCTGCTCTTGCCTTTACCCACGCAGTTTGAGCCTCCATTAGACTGGAAGCAGGGATTACCCCTTCGAGAAAACCCTCGTTGGCAGCTTTCAAGTTTTCGCCGGCTCTCTCGAGATTGATTTCCGTCATTTGCAACTTTCGCCAAGATTCCGTTAGCCGCAGATAGCTCTGTTCTGCTTGTAGGTTAATCTTTTCTTTTGCCTCTTCAAGTCTTAGTCGGGTTATATTACTTTCGCACTTGGCAGCCTTCAGAGAATAAATATTTTCGCCCCAATGAAGAAGCGGGATGTTTACCAAGATTCCCAAATGCCAATCAAACGAGAAGTGCTTTTGAAAACCATTGTTGATAGCCGGATTGGTTCCGGTATAGGTCCCTATAAATGAGATTGAAGGAAGAAGAGCTGAGCGTTCTATTCGCTCTTTTTGTTTCTGTATATCGCCCACTGTGGTTAGTTTTTTTATCTCCCACCGTCTTGATATAATCGAGTCTAAAGATACTCTCTCTTGAGGAACAGAATGTAGATTCTCTAACCCTTCATCTTTCAAAATAATCTCGTTGTTCAATTGGATTCCGCAAAGTTGAGCCAACGACATTTTGGAGAGTAATATTGCATTGAGGATTTGGAGCTCATTCAATTCGGCTTCGTCTCTTTTTACAGCAACGTTCAATCGTTCGCTTGGCGCAGAAATACCGGTTTCTATTAATATTTGGAGATCTTTTTCTGTCTGATTTAATAACTCGATGAGTGAAACAATGGCATCATGCTTGTTAACCAAGGAGACAATTTGCCAATACAGTTGTTCTACGAAAATTTCAATATCTTCATTACACTCATCCGCTTCGTAATTCGATAAATCAGTTCTTAATCGAGCAATTTTGTTATAGGCAATAATTTTACCGCCCATGAATAGCGGTTGAATAAAATTGAGTGAGGCAATAAAGAGGTTTCGAGTATCAAATGTCAAGCTCTCTTTCGGGATAACGGCATACTCTTTCCATAAGATTTTCGATGGTTCAGTTTGAGGATTAAAAGGTTGTCCGTTTTTGTCTAAAAGCACAATATTTCCGTTGCGGATTTCTATTGGATTGTTGATTTGATCTGGTGTAAACGAAAATTGATTTCCATTCAATGACCCTATCGGGAGTAGCATATCCTTGCTTATTAAGGATAGTTCTTCAAAATTTCTGACATACCCACCTTGAATGGTAATTTCGGGTAGGAACTTTGTAAATGCGGCACTTTTTTCATATTGAGTTAGGGTTGTTTTTAGTTTAGCGATGGCAAGTTCTTTGCTATTCTCCTTGGCTAATTTTTGCAGGCTGTCTAAAGAATAGATAGTTTGAGAAAAAGTGAAATTCGCTACTGAAAATCCAACCAAAGCAACAATTATTTTTTTCATTTTTTTTTATTTAGAGGTCTCAATCTAAATCTCTATTATAACGATTTTAGGTTGGGTTGTGTTTAGGTAGCCTTTGGATATCTGTCTGATGCGCATTTTGCGAATTATTGCAAACAATGTTCTGTAAAAAAACGGAGTGGAAAAATTTAATCATCAAGAGGGTGTCTCAAAATAGATATGCCCTCTTTTTTACGTAAAAACTTGTTTTGTATTGCTTTAATCCTTGGCAAATTAATGTTTTTTTATGTTCTTTAATTTTGAGTATAAATCACTACTTTTGTAGTACTCCTCAGAGTTTCGTATTGTGGTGTTAATGTGATTGTTAACTTCCTTAAAGATACGAAAATTCAACTTTGGCTTCAAATGTAATCACTTGATAATTGCTATATTATAGTATGTTTTTTTTATTATCATGTATTAAGATGTATTTTCTATGTTTAGAAATCACCATTGTATCGCTATCTTTTGTATCTTTGTATAGAATTCAAAGAATAACAAAATGTACTGATAAACAAAAATCCCAACAAGAATTGTTTGAAGGAGGACAAGAAGCATTCCAAAAACGAGAAAACAAGTACGGATTTACTAAATGAAACAAAAATGAACGGAATAACCCCACATATAGTTCAATATCAAGGTTCAAAAAGAAATTTAGCACCTCAAATTCTTCATTATTTCCCCAAAAGATTCAATCGTCTTATTGAACCTTTTGCGGGTATGGCTGCAATTTCTATTGCCGTTTCCAAACAACGGCGGGCAAATCATTATGTATTGAATGATCTGAATGAACCTCTTGTGAATATTTTGAAAGAAGCTATTAACAATCCTCAAAAGCTTATTGAAGATTATACTAAAGTGTGGAGCGAGCAACTAACGTATGCAGACGGCAGTGTGGAACACTTTTACAAAATCAGAAAAGATTTTAATGATGGTGATAAATGTGCTGCAAATATGCTGTATTTGTTGGCGCGTTGCGTGAAAGGTTCTGTACGATATAGTAGCAATGGAATGTTTAATCAATCACCCGACAAACGCCGCATGGGAACAAATCCTAAGAATCTTGCACCAAATGTTTATATGATTTCGAGTTTCCTAAAAGGGAAAACCGAGTTTGCTTCTGTTGATTATCGAGAAATTACAAAAATGGCTCAATATGGTGATATCGTTTATATGGATCCGCCCTATCAAGGAGTTTGTTCTACAAGAGATAGTCGATATTTTGCAGGAATTAATTATGACGAATTTGTAGAATGTATTGATAACTTAAATAGTAGAGGTATTGACTTTATAATTAGCTATGATGGTACATGTGGGGAAAAACAATATGGTATAGATCTCCCCAAAGAATTAAACCTTAAAAAGGTTATGCTTAATGCAGGACTTTCTAGCCAAAGCCTTTTGTTAGGTAAAAAAGAAAAAACCGTTGAAGCTCTGTATGTCAGTCGTGATTTATATAGTATTACTTCTTCAATGCCAGAGGAACAATTATTATTTGCATTATGAAATTATCAAAGGAAATTTTGAATAGATTAAATGCTATTACAGATAAGCGACCTTCAACAGTAATTCAGCATATTATAAAATATGGATACATTACTACAGAAGAACTTGCGAGTAAATATGGATACGAACATGCACCTCGTGCCGCAAGAGATGTTCGAGAACGTGGTGTAAACCTTGTGACATATAGAGTAAAATCTTCTGATGGAAGAAATATTGCTGCATATAAATTCGGAGAACCTGTTTTTATTGACAATAAAATTTCTAAAGAGGGAGGACGAACAGCCTTGTCACAAGCTCTAAAAAAAGCTTTAATTGATAAATATGGAGCAGTGTGTTTTGTTTATTTGCAACCGATGGAAGAAAGATTGCTTCAAATAGACCACAGAATTCCATACGAAATTGGAGGTGAACTAGATGATAACATTGATTGTTACATGCTTCTGAGTCCATCTGCCAATCGTGCAAAATCTTGGACTTGTGAGCATTGTCCCAATTGGACACGGAAAAATTTAGAATTTTGCAGCAATTGCTTTTGGGCACATCCTGAAAATTATACACATATCGCAGGTCGTGAAGAAAGACAGATTGTAATTACCTTTTCTGATAATGAAATTGACGATTATAATCAGCTAATCTCGTTAGTCGGTAAAGAAAAGGCTGAAGACAAAATAAAAGAACTTATTTCTGAATTTATCAAAAAATAGAAAAGAGCATCAGCCATGGTTGCAAACTGCTTACCTATCGTCTGAAATACGCTTTCTATCTCAATTTGGAACAATTGAAAAAGAAAGGATTTGAAGGATAAATAAAATTGTAACTATTATGCCCGAATCACAAAACATAGAATACAAAACCATCTGTAAAGATGAATAATCTCGGAAAAGTAACTGTTTATAATGCTCAGCAGTGCTTGAAAGATTTTGAAGAAAATTGGAAAACAATCACAACTGAAACACCAGAACGGCATGCACTTCGTTTTTTACAGTACAGTTCTTAATTTTGTAGGTTAAGAGGTTATTTTTTAGAAGTTGTTCTCCTTAATAACTCACTTGCTCCAGCACGTCCAAAATCTCCTCTTTGCAGATGGATTCATAATCTTCTCTCCTTGGAAGTACAAAAATTCCGGCGATGTCGATTGCTCCGGGACTAATCATTTTAAATTTTTCTCCGGTTTCAAAAAATTGGGTAGGACGATGGGTCCTACGATGAAAAATAAAAAGGTGAATTAAACCATTTTCAACAAATCCAAACAGATTCATTTTGGGTTCATCGTTTGTGTTTGTCTCTTTTTGGAACTTATTGTACAAACTTTTAAACTCTCTAATGACTGTGTCTGCGCATGCCGATTGAATGTGAATACATTTCCGTCCGTAGTTCAATAATTGCTCCACTTTTGAATCGTCGTTTTCTTCCCAAATTTCTTTCTCTTGCAATTGCCACTCTTTTTCTAACGGAAGTTGCCCTTTCTCTATTGCCTGAAAATGAATGTGATCCGGAGCAGAAGCTCCGCATTGCGGACCGTTGTAGAAGAGAATGTAGCGAGGCATTCGTTGCGCAAAATTCAAGAAATCAGCCATGTACGGAAGAATCTCTTGTGCGCAATGTTCGTTCAGCGGAATTGTAAAGTGTTTCTTTAGAATCGGAAACGGATTGACCAACAGGGTAAATCGCTCATTCAGTCCTATCCCTTTTTGGATGGTAGGTCTGTTATTGGAGCATAAAAAGCATTTTCTGGCAGCAATACTTTTTTTGTCTAATTTAGCTCCTGAGGAGACAGCCCTTGCCGGATTGAATTGAGCAATGATGTGGTAGCCCCCCATCTCAATTTTTCGAGTTTGAATTGTGTTGAGTTGTTCAACTCGCTCTCTGAATTCGCTCCACTCTTCTAATTGTTCTTGGTAGAGAGCATCACTATTTATTTCCATTCTCATATACTCTTTTTTCAATTTCCAATGTCCGTAAACGGTCTTTGTATAGATTGTTTTTATTCTGTTTTTCAATATTCAATGAGGCATCTGTATTATCCTCCCAGCGGCGGCAAAGGTATAAGACGTCATAAATTCGTCCTATCAAATAGTTGTGTGATATTGCCAATCCCAATGCGTAATCCTCTCCATAGCTTGTGTTAGGAACGTGAAGTTTTCGCAGGAGAGGGGTGTAGAAAGCACGAGGGGCTCCTAAGCCGTTGATGCGCAGTGCATTGTTTCGTCCGTTTTCCGGAGTCCATTCCCGATGGTCGATGATTCCGGGTGGGATTTCGTTCATTTTGAAATCCGTAATTTTGTATGTTCCAACCACCATGCCGCAATGTTCCTTGTAGAATGTATCTACAATTTTTTGTAAGGTATTTTCGTTGCTGTACACGTCGTCGCTATCCAGTTGAACAGCAAATTTTCCACACTGTTCACAATCTATGGCTTCGTTCCAGCAACCTCCGATTCCCAAGTCTTTCCGTTCCGGAATCAGGTGTAGGATTCTGCTCTCTTTTTGAGCCCACTTATCAATGACTTCAGTTGTGCCATCAGTGGAATGATTATCAACGATTATCACGTTGTAGCGGAAATTACATACCTGTTTTAAGGTTGATTGGATGGCATCTTCTATGGTTCTGATCCGATTGTAAACCGGAATGATAACAGAGGCTTCATATTCAAATTCCTCCTCGTCCGGAGAGATTTCTTTAAACAGAGGTTTTAGGTAGGCATTGATACGTTTCAGATGTTCTGTGCATACCTTTTCTTTCTCTATTTGGGCCTCCCTATTGCGTGGGTCAACATAGTCGAATTGGCGTTCACCTTCTTTTTCCTCTTTCGTCTCTATCACGGAATAGAGGAATTCGTCGAGGTGAAATGGCAGAGCCTCTTCTGACAATTTTAATCGAACGTCATACAAGCCGGAACAGAAGTATTGAGTTGGTTCTGATTCTACTATGCGCTTGAATGTTGAGGCGCGGAAGAAGAGCAGTGGACCAAATGCAAAATCATCTCTTACGCTCCCTTTTTGATAATCGATTGTAGGAACTTTTTCCTGTTTCTCTTCTTTGATTATGTAGTAGTCGGAATATAGCATAGAATATTGGCTGTTTTCCAAGGCATATTCCATGCGGCTGATTGCATGTTGTCCCAAAGAGAAGGCGCAAGGCATTTGGCAAAAAAGAATGTATTCAGAACGTGCAAACATCGCAATCCTCTTCATTGTATCACTGCTATCCAGCGAGTCAGCCTCTAATAGAGAGGCTGTTATATTAGGCGATGTATTGCTGTGGTGAAGAACTATAATATTATTTATCAGTCTATCTTTTCTTAGATTTTTAATAACCATTGTGGTTATCTCGTCTGAAATGTAAGGAATAAAACAATCAGTCATAACTTATTTACTTTCAAAGAATTTAACAATTTCCTTCATCCACTTTATTCGTTGGTATTCTGTTGTAAGAGATTCCAATGGAATAGAGGAGATGACGGTTTTGTATTTGTTTTTATAAGCCACTGCAGCAGCTGCATTAGTATTATTTCCAAAGGTTAATATCGGATAAGAACCGTTGGCAGGAATAAGGGCATCCGGAGCCTCTACTGCATATTGTTTGGCATTCAGTTCCTGACAAAAGTTGTAGAATGGATGTTGGAATTGAGTAAATTCTGAATTGGCATTTTCGATTGTCCCTTCCGACCTAAATTTACTTTCGCCTAAGCCCACTTTCAGAGTTCCTTTTAGGAAGGTGACATCGTCCGGTTCGCAATATTCATTTTCCAGAATGTCAGAGGCAATATAAGCTCCACTTACAAATAGATTTCCCCCCATATCTAAGTACTCCATAAGAGCAGTTTGCAACTCTTTAGGAAATGTTTTGTATTTTCGGTTTTTTCCTGTTACGGTCTCTTTTTCTTCTCCCAATATTAGGTCCACCATGTTATAGTCGATAATCGGAACCATCCCGTTAACGATAGCCTCTTTGTTGCAGGATACAAATGAGTAGCCGCACTCTTTTAGGGCTCTGCCGTGGGTAAATGGGTAGTTGAACAGATTTCCGGCGATAACATCATTTTCGTAGTTGCCATGGCTGCCACCATGCCCCGGGTTGATATTATTTTTGAATTTGGTTCGTATATTGAAACTGTACTGACTACCGGTGTAGCTTAGGTCATACCGGTCCGGGACACCTTGGTCTAACGTATCCAAGAATCCGGATTGAGTCTCTGTACAAAAAGACTCCGGAGCAGAGACTCGTTGGAATCCGTTTATGATGAGAGCCGTTTTATTTCCTTTGGAAGCTTTGTGCAGGGATAAAGTTTCAGAAGGGAAACTCTCGCCGCCCTTATTCACTGCTGTAACACGGAAATTGTAAATCTTATCTGTGTCGATTTTAACTTTCGCTTCCGGCGATGACAGAAGTGTCCCATTGTCCCAACCCTCGTTGTTGGTTCCTTTATACAAAACATATTGTTCTGCCTGTGCAGTCGCTTCCAAAGAATCCTCTTGCGGCTCCCATTTTAAGATAGCATAATGTTCATCTCCCTCCTGATACAAATTGGCACTAAAAGCCTTGATTGGAAGAGGATGCACCACATATTCTTCGTTGTGTTGTGCAGATAAGAATTTTAGCAATCCTTTGTAGATGGCCCGACTAACATGAAAGCGAAAATTGGGATCCAAACCATATTGCATATCTGTGAAATTTTGATGAGACAAAAGTTCCAATAAGAAGGTAGGAACCTCCGGAACTCTTGCTTCGAAATAGGATTGGTCGGTCAGTTTTCTGCGAGTCCAATTCTCTCTGTATAGCGATTTTATGTCCGATACGATCTGAGTTTGAACAATATCCGCTAAGTCGCGGGAGGCCAAACGTCTTTGACCATTGATAAATTCTCGCTTCCCTTCGCTTTCAGACATATAGATGGTCATGGTTCCTATTATGGAATCTTTAAGCGTTTGACCGGCATCGGTGTGAAAACCCATGGCAAGTTCAATTGGAATCTGTTTTCCTTTTGTTTCAATGCTTTTGGTGGAACCACCCAACAAATTGTTGACCCAATAGGGACGACACATGTAATCATCCTTGTACTCGTTTTCAGAGTTGTTTCGGTTGTATATACTATCCGGGAATCCGGCCCATTGTAACCAATATCTTGCCCCTTCCAAATAGCGTTTTTTACCGCTCGGTTGCAAGGTACTATCAGCTGCCATTCTACCAATGTTACCATTACCCCCTCCAAATTTTACAGCGTCGGCTGTGATAATTTTACCATTCTGTTTGCTTTTGTTGGTTAGGGTGACGCTGCCCCTATTTAGGTTGAAGCCTCGATTAAAAAAGAAAGTCCCCAAGTAAATCCATGTCTTTTCTCCTTGTTTCTGATTTACAATAAAATTGGTACTTCCGCCTGCGTGATGAACGGTGTACAGAGCTTGTGATGAACTGTTAGGAAGGGTATGGTAAGAGACATAGACAGCATATCGTCCGGAGTGGGGAAAGTGAGCAGTCCATGAGGCTGATGCGTCCCCTTTTTTTTCTGAAGTGATTTGTCTGTAACTCCCCATGGTGAAAGGGTTTTCACCTTCTCCATATATCTCTTTGCGATGAGCAAAACCAACAGAGTCTCCATCTTCCCATGACAACTTTTCTCCATTTGTCTCTTTATAAAAATGTCCCTTGGGATCATCATTATCAACGATGATTTCGTTCGATTGAAAATCCCTTTCGCGAGGAAGAAAAACGTAAGCACCGCTATTTTCAAGCATCGGGACTAAGTAGGGGAGAACATACCCCAATGTGTAGGTGTCTTCTGCAATTTGAAATAGTCTTGGACGTTGCCATATCCAACGATTCTCCGATTTTTCAAAGTACCAACCATGACTGGCCCAAAGAGCTAAGTGAGAGTTTCGGAATCCCTTTTCGGGAGTGTAGGGACGGTTGGCATTGAGGACGATGGGACGAGCAAGATTCAATTTTTTCCCTTTTCTATCCTTGTCAATTTCCATCTCTTGACGATAGATATTCGGAATTAAATCGCTCAATTCATACTGATTGATGTATAAATTGACGGTGTACGATTGGAACTCTTGTGGTAATCGTTTTTTTACAAAGTCGTAGATGGAGCGACTATCCTCTTCCCTAAAAGGAATACTTTCTAAGTATTTGCTGACAAAAAAATCAATCTCTTTTTTGTTATGATTAATGCGAAAACTATCATTTTTTAATTTATTAGCACGAAGTATAGGGTACTCCTTTTTTAGAGAGTCGTAAAGAGGAGTAAAGATGGAGTCGCTACACAATGTAATCCCACTTTCGGAAGAAGAGTAAGAGAAAACCGAAAGAAGTAAAAAAGATGATAAAATTAAGTATCTATATAGTGGCATAATCTAAAATTGTCGTGTATATAATCAATTTGATACAAAAATAGTTTTTTTTCTTAGGAAATTTTAGTTGCAGATTAAAATTCTTGCCAATTATTTTGATTTATAAGAGCGTGCAGTTGATAGGCAAGAGATCTTGTTATATTTTCCCAATACATGACGACCTCATCAAAGATGCCGAAGACTACCATCAAAATTTGCTTTTAAAGCATCTCAAAGATGCCGAAAATAAGAAGGGTAAAACTCAAAATAAATTGTAGATATCTTCAAATGACTTCTAAATTTTACGTTGTCTTTATGTTGCGGTTTCCGTATAGAAGTAGCCTAAATTTTTCAAAGAATATTTTTTTCATTATTTTTGTAAATTATTTCTTGAGAGAATGACAATTTTTTGCAAGATTGAGAGTTATTAAATATTGAGATGAAAGTATATACACGTCATATTGTACAATTTATATGTTTCTTTTCATTTCTAACCCTTTTTTCGGGGTGTGATATGAAGAAGAATAATTGGTTTAATCGTAATTATCAAGCATTAAACACGAAGTATAATGTCTATTTTAATGCGAATGAATCATTTAAGAAGGGTTATAAAAAAATCGAAGAGAGTTTTAGTCCGGACTATTCACATGTTATTCCGGTTTATGCTGTAAGTGATAAATCGACGGAAGGAGTGGCAAAAAATGATATGTCGCGAACGGTAGAAAAGTGTGAAACTGCGATTCAAGAACGTTCTATGCTGAAAAAGCCTAAGAAAGATTTCTCTAAGATGAAAGATCCTAAGTATGTCATGTTCTATAATCAGGAGGAGTTTAATTCTTACATGGATGAAGTGTGGATGTTATTAGGAGAGGCCAAATTTTACTCCAACGATTATTTGGCGGCATCTGCTACATTTTCGTATGTAATTAAACACTTTTCTTTAGACGAAACTTTGGTGACGAAGGCCAATATTTGGAAGGCAAGAGCACTTAAAGAGATGGAGTGGTATTATGAAGCCGAAGATCTCCTAAAGCGAATAGATGCCGAAGAGTTGCCTATAGAATTACAAGGTTTGTATTATGGAGCGTATGCAGATCTAAAGGTTAGTCAGCATGATTATGAAGAGGCACTTCCATTCCTACTGAAGGCGGTTGAGTTGGAAGAGGAGAGAACTCAGCGAATTCGTTTTTCCTACATTTTGGCTCAGATATATCAATTGAAAGGAGATAAAAAATCAGCCTATGATTGGTATGAAAAGGTTATTCGTGCCAATCCATCTTATCAGATGGCGTTTAATGCTCAAGTTCATCAAACAGAGGTGTTTTCAGGGAAGTCGAGTGAAGAGTTGATTAGTCGTTTGAAAAAAATGGCTAAAAATAGAAATAATGAAGATTATTTGGATCAGATTTACTATGCGATAGGAAATATCTATTGGGCACAATCAGATTCTGCTAAGGCGATTGAAAATTACTTGCTTTCTGTGGAAAAAAGTACGCGTCATGGAAAAGAGAAAGCTCAGACTTTGATTGTTTTGGGAGATATTTATTACGACCGTTTGGATTATGTGTCTGCTCAGCCTTGTTATTCAGAAGCTTCGTCCATTATTGATCATAAGCATGAAGATTATTTGCGTGTCTCCCGTTTAGCCAACATCTTGGATAAATTGGTTGTGGATTACACAACTTATACTTTGCAAGACAGTCTGTTAGCACTCTCTGTGGCAAGTAAATCAGAGTTGTCAGCCGCAATTGGGAGAGCAATAAAGGTGGTGCAGGAAGAGGAGCGAAAAGAGGCGGAACGTTTAGCAAAAGAGCGTGAAGAGCAACGCCAATTGGAGTTGGAAATTGAAAATATGGCGGTGATGGATAGCAGAGCTCTCGGAACAACAAATGAAGCAACATGGTATTTCTATAACAAAAGTACTGTAGAAAAAGGAAAGTTGGAGTTCCGTCGAAAATTTGGACAACGTCGTTTAGAGGATAACTGGAATAGACGTAATAAGACTATTATGGTATTTTCAGAAGAGACGTTGGCCGATCGAGTGGATAGTGAGTTGTTTGATATGACAGAGGAGGGTGCAGGAGGGGAAACTGCAGATCCTAATCAGTTGCAGCCTGAATATAATCCCAAACGACCGGAGTATTATTTGAAGCAGATTCCATTCTCAGAAGAACAAAAGGTTGCTTCGCATCAGCAATTATCAGATGCTTTATTCAATATGGCGACTCTCTATGAAGATGATCTGAAAGATTACGAAAAGGCTGTTGAGGCATATAATGAGTTTGTCAGACGTTATCCTAATGATCCACGTTCTGCAGATGCCTATTACAATTGTTATCGCATATACGGCAAGTTGAATAATCAAAGTGAAGTGGAGGCGTATAGAGCCAAATTGATAGAACAATATCCTCAAAGCACCTACGCGATGATATTATCGCAACCGGATTATCGCCGTCAGATGGAGAGAATGACAATGGAGCAAGATTCGTTGTATGAATTGACGTATGCTGCATTCTTGAATTCATCATTTGATACGGTTAGGGCGATGACAAAATATATGGAAGAAACCTATCCGGTCTCTAATTTGATGCCTAAGTTTTTGTTGTTGAATTCGTTGGCAATCGGAAAAACTCAAGGTAAGGATACTTTCTCGGCTTCGCTCAATAAATTGTTGGAGAGATATCCGGAGAGTGATGTAGCTTTCATGGCTAAGGATATTTTAGCACTAATCAGTCAGGGACTAAATCCGGAAGAGGGGTCAAGTTCCGGAGGATTGATGGCTTTACGTCAGGAGAATTTGCAAGAAGAGATGGTAGAGGCCGGTGTGACGTTGGCTAAAAACTTTACGGTTAATTATGATTCACCCTATTTATTTAAGTTGATTACAGATACAAATAAGGTAGATGTCAATAAGTTGCTTTACGAAACAGCGGTGTATAATTTTACGAAGTTCTTGGTGAAAGATTTTGATTTGGAGGTGAGAATGAATGTTTTGACGGTGTCCGGTTTGGATAATTATGAAGAAGCATTGTGGTATATTCGTGGATTTATTGAAGATAAAGGAATTCAAGAACTATTGAAGGGGACGGATTACAAGTATTTGTTGATTTCTCCTGAAAATTTAGATTTGATAGGAAGAGGATTTACTTTAGAAGATTATGATAAATTTTATAAAGATAGTATTGTTGCCAACTATTCTAAGGATAGAGCTGTACGTGTGGAATTGGTTGAAGAAAAAGTAGATACCGTTCAAGCTAAAGTTGATGAATTGAAAGAGGGTGATGACTTGACAAAGGCTAAATTTACGACCACTAATTCCTCTGCAAGTAATGTTTCTAAAGAGAAGGTATCTTCGCCATCTAAGGATCAAGTTCAGCAAGGCGCGATTGCAGGAGAAGAAAATGGCGATGTAAGCAAGGAGAACACCGCTGCACCTGCAGAAAATATTTTAAAACAAGAGTCTGAAGTGTCACCGGTGCAGATGCAAAAAGTTGCGGAAGAGAAAGTGTTGCAAGAGGAGAATAAAGAGGAAAAGAGTGTTGTAGAAGAAAAGAAAGAGGAACCTATTCCGTCCGCTCCTAAAAAAGAGTTGAAGAAGTACAAAGGTTTATATACCTATGATCCTGAAGCTCCGCACTACTTGGTGAATATCGTTACCAATGGTGGAGCAGATGAAGCGAAAGTGGTGCAGGCATTGAATACTTACAATCAGAAAGCTCATGCATTGTTGAATCTAAAAGTACAAACATCGTCAACAAACGCATTTAAACAGCTGTTTATAGTAGGAGAAATGCCGTCTGCCGATGTCGCACTTTCCTACATGAGGCAAGAGGTAAAATCGTTAGATGTAAAGCAATCTTTTGGAAATAATCCATATCGTACAATTGTGATATCCAAAGACAACTTAGAGGTATTGAAAAGTAGTGGGAATATAGCAGTTTATATGGAACTCTATAAAAGATTGTATCTGAAACGATAATAGAATTGTTTAAATCCGGGATTTTCTCCCATAAATACTTGAAAGATGAAAAAAGATAAAATTTTATGGGCAGATGATGAGATTGATCTACTCAAAGCGCATATTCTCTTTTTAGAGGCG
This sequence comes from Bacteroidales bacterium, assembly GCA_015061185.1. GTDB lineage: Bacteria > Bacteroidota > Bacteroidia > Bacteroidales > Paludibacteraceae > UBA1181. Next base: position 20,834 of record SUWZ01000026.1, on the reverse strand, counting down.
AAAGGATATGAGGTTGTATGCGTAAATAATGGAGCAGATGCGTTGGCAGCCTGTTCAGAGCAACATTTTGATATTATCTTTTTGGATGAGAATATGCCCGGTATGAGTGGATTAGAGACCCTAACTAAAATTAAGGAAGTCGATAATATTGTTCCTGTAGTGATGATAACGAAAAGCGAAGAGGAAGATTTAATGACGCAAGCTATAGGAAAAAAGATTGCCGATTACTTAATAAAACCGGTTAATCCCAACCAGATTTTATTGTCTATTAAGAAGAATATCAATAAACGAGAGATTATATCGTCAACAACGATGGATGAATATCGTGCAGAATTTATGAAAATAGGTTCTCTAATCAACGACTCCTTCTCAATAGAAGATTGGATGGAGGTCTATAAAAAAATCGTTTATTGGGAGTTGAAATTAGAGGATACCGATCCTCAAATGTCAGAGATGCTAAAAATGCAAAAAGATGAGGCCAACTCTACGTTTGTTAAGTTTATCAAGAAACACTATGAAGGATGGTTTGAGGAGGGCGCAGAACATCCTATGTTCAGCCATGAGTTGATGAAAAAACGGGTTTTCCCCTTATTGGATTCAGGCGAAAAAATCTTTTTTATAGTTTTAGATAATTTTCGATTAGACCAATGGCGAGTAATTAAAGAGTTGGTGGCGGGTGATTTTTTGGTTCAAGATGAAGAGTTGTATAGTGCCATTTTACCTTCTGCAACACAATATGCTCGCAATGCGATATTTTCCGGATTGCTGCCGAATCAAATTCAGAAGATGTTTCCTGAGTATTGGGTGGACGAAGACGAAGAGGAGGGAAAAAATATCTTTGAAGAGGATTTGTTGAGAACTCAAATAGAGCGATTCAGGAAAAAATATACCTTCTCCTATCATAAAATTAACGACTCTGTTTCAGGAGAAAAGTTAAATTCAGATTTAAAGCGACTATTGGATAATCAATTGAATGTGGTTGTTTTCAATTTTGTAGATATGCTCTCTCATGCACGCACAGATTCAAAGATGATTAGAGAGTTAGCCGCCACAGAGGCAGCCTATCGTTCCTTAACAAAATCGTGGTTTCAGCATTCATCCATTGTCGAGTTCTTTCAATTGTTGGCTAAAAACAAAGTGAAAGTTTTGTTGACCACAGATCATGGGACAATTAAGGTGAATAATGCAATTCGTGTGGTAGGAGATAGAAATACCAATACCAATCTGCGATACAAAGTTGGTAAGAACCTAAATTATAACCCCAAAGAGGTATTTGAAGTTAAACGCCCCGAGAAAATCGGACTTCCTTTGCTAAACGTAAGTTCAACCTATATCTTTGCAGGTAATGACGATTTCTTTGCCTACCCCAATAGTTATAATCACTACGTTTCTTATTATAAAAACACTTTCCAGCACGGAGGAGTATCTTTAGAGGAGATGATTGTTCCGTTGGTGACGTTACTCCCGAGGTGATGCAGTATGATAGGAGATAAGACCTTCTATCGGACTTTTGAGTATCTGTTGAATTGAGTAGCCATATTTTTGAGCAGTTATTTCCAATTGAGGCGCAAAATGGAGGGCAATAGAACCGACAAATCCTATCTCTTTTACTGTTGGGTCATATTGAACTATATTTCTTTTGAAGAAGTTGTCAAAAGCTTCTAAAATGAGGTTTTGGAAATAGATTTCATCTATATGTCTGTAGATGTGTTTGCTAAATGTGGCCAAGTAGCGATTAGGGAAACTTCCTTTGTAAATGCGGTTCATGATTTCTTCGCAGGAACATTTTTCCTCCTCATAAAAACGCAGAATAACCTTTTGTGGAGCAATTCCTTTTAGAATGTCGGCAACCAATAATTTTCCTATGTTTGCGCCACTACCTTCGTCCCCAAGTATATAACCTAATGGAGGCACATTTTTTATGATTTCTCCCCCTTGGAACAAGCAAGAGTTGGCTCCGGTGCCTAATATACAAGCGATACCATTTTTTCTTTGAAACAAAGCTCTGGCAGCACCTAATAGGTCATTTTCTATGATAATGCAAGATTTAGGGAATAGGTGAGATAGAGCAGAACGAACAATCTCTTTTTTTTCTTCAAAAGAGCACCCAGCACCATAAAAAAAGATATTAAACTCTTCCAAATTTTCATCTTGCCCGAAACAATTGAGGAGCGCATGGTAAATTTCATCCCCATTTTGGTAAAAGGGGTTGATTCCGGCACATTGTAATTCAGTGATTTGTCGGTTGCAGATAATTCGGATATCTGTCTTTGTTGACCCGCTATCAAAGAGAATTGTATTTTTCATGAGTATATCTATTTTTCGCCATAAAGGTAGTTTTTTGTATTGAAAATGCGAAATTATTTATTATATTTGACAAAGTTAGTAAGACGCATGAACTTTTTTTATATGTTATTTTGAAGTATTAAAACGCATAATGGTATGAAAAAATTAGGACTTATATTTTTGCTATCACTTTTGGGTGTAACTCTATCTGCCTCAGATATTAGCGTAGATGGAATTTACTATAATTTTGATGAGACAACACGAGAAGCCCAAGTAACCTTTCGTGGTGATGAGTCGGATGATGGATGGATGGGTTTTCCCGCCTCAGGACTCTATGTGGGAGATTTGGTAATACCACCATCTGTAACTTATGAAGGGGTGGAATACAAAGTGACTACCATTGGTAAAAATGCCTTTGCCGGTTCTCGACAACTTACCTCAATTCACTTTCCGGCAACTATAACCGGATTTGGATATGATGCATTCCCACTCTGTTTGTCGTTGCATACCGTGACGGTGGATGAGGAGAATCCCTATTATTTTGTCTATTCCGGTGTTATGTATCAAAAAGAACCCCTTGAAATCTTTTTTGTTCCTCGCGCTTTATCCGGAGTTGTAGAAGTTTATGATGGCGTGACACAAATCCCTCCAACAGCATTTAATTCTTGTTCCATGATAGAGTATGTGTCAATTCCTAACTCGGTACAAACAATAGGCGAGGGAGCCTTTATGAGATGCTCGACATTAGCCGAGGTGGCGATAGGCGAAGGAGTGACCGCCATTAAGCGAGAGGCATTCTCAGATTGTCTTTCTTTGCAAATTGTCACTCTACCATCTTCGATTAAGACGATAGGAGCGTCCGCCTTCAGTGGGTGTGGCAATCTCCTATTTATATCGTTGAATGAAGGTCTTGAAACGATAGGTTCATACGCTTTTTATGGATGTACCTATATATCTGCGATATCTCTTCCTACGACGTTGAAATCTATTGGTGATAAAGCATTTTTAGATTGCTATTCCCTTTCTATAGTGAGAAATAACAGTCCGTTAGAGGTTGTAGCAGGAGCTACTACTAATGGTTATGTTGCCTATTATGCCAACGAGGTTATGACAACATTGGTTGCGGGAAACAAAATTTCTCCCAACACTCTATTGGTAGGTAATGGAACGATACGTTTAGTAAACGTCAAAAATCAAAAGTTATCTCTTTATAATCTTGTAGGGAGTGCGTTGTACGAAGGAACTATCCCATCCGATGATTTTACCTTGTCCTCGATTCCATGTGGATTATACCTTGTTTCTTTATCAGGAAGAGTGGAGAAAGTTATGATTTCTAACCCCTGATTTTATTGTGTGTAGGTTGCTTTAGAAAGTTGTTAGGAATGTGGGAATGTAAAGTTGTTGATAGAAAAAAATAAAAAAATAAATTGTGAATTATTGTTTAACATTTTAACTTTATTATATTTGCAACAGAAATATTCTTGGATGTAGCAACAATTTAAAAGTGAATCCGAAGAAGTCGGAGACGATTAAATTATTCATAAAAGAAATTTAAGAGAGTGGTTTGGGTAATTATTACCTTTTGTTAACTATTAAATGTACAAATAACAATGGCAGGTGTAGCAGATTTAATTAAGAAGGTTGCAGCAGAAGCAGCCGCAGGGAATATTGATATTCCGGACAATTTAAAAGAAAAAGTATTGGGTGGAGTTTCTGATTCTATTTTTGATAGTATAAAGAAAACGGCAGCATCTAACGGAGGAATTGAACAAATTACGAATCTATTATCAGGAGAGACATCAGCATCATCAAGTCCAATTACTTCGATGGCTACTCAAATATTTTCTTCTAAGGTAGCACCGAAGTTAGGATTGTCGTCAGCTGTTACAAGTACTATAACAGCGATGTTACCTACTGTAGTTGATAAGTTAATAGCAGCAGTTTCATCCGGTAAAGATGGATTTAGCATTGCTGATATAATTTCAGCTGTGTCAGGAGGTTCAGGATCTTCTTCCTCAAAAGCAAGTATTTTGAAAGGTGTAGGAGGATTATTAGGTAAATTATTCAAAAAATAATCTATTACAGCTTTTATAGATAGATTGAAATCGTTTGAAGAGAATGAGGGTGTATGTTTGTACATCCTCACTTTTTTTATTAAAAGTGCGTCAGAATTAACAAAATCGTGTTTAAAAAGTTTTTGGGTATGGCAATTTTTCTACTTTAAACGACGAATACACTTGTTAATTACGACGCACCACTATTATTTTTTCAGTTGTTAAGAGTAGGTTTTTTCCTTAGTGAGAGTACTATAAATTCCTTTCGCACAACCTTTGAATTAATTCTTATGAAGATTGCAGAGTGATAAGGAAGAGTGATTCTCCATTTATACATTCTTCATAGTATGCAATGAATTTACAGAACTCGTCTCAGATAAGTTCCTAATTTTCCTTGTTACCTTTTTTGTTATTCACCAATCCTTAATCCCCTTCGTTGCGAGTAGAATAAGCGAAAAACAACGCATAAAAGCGGTGACAAGAACAATTAGTAACCTTTATATTATAGTGCTTTATCCTTGTCAATAAGAGCAAAAGATAAATCCCCTTGCACACATCTTTTACCGTTTACTTCAGCGAAAGCTTCAACAAAAACGATGGGTCCTCTGCGATTAGTAATTTTTGCGGTAATTTCAATCGTATCACCAGGTCTAACAGGTTGTTTGAACCTAACATTGTTAATTCCGGCATACAAAGGCACTTTCCCTTTAATGTCATCTCCTAAAAGAAGACCACTCGCTTGAGCCATAATTTCACATTGGATAACTCCGGGAACAACCGGATTCCCCGGGAAATGTCCCATTAAGAAGAACTCCTCACCAGTAACATGGTACTTTCCGTGAGCTATGTTGTCAGAATCGATTTCCAAAGAATCGATCAACAACATAGGCTCTCGGTGAGGTAGAAATTCTTTCACTTCTTCTCGTGTCATATTTAGTAGTTAAATGGTTAGGTAAAAATTAACTTTTATATTTTCTTATAGCAACGCAAGCATTATGACCGCCGAATCCCAATGAGTTGGAAATAGCGATTGTCAAATCAGCCTGTACAGCATTATTCGGTGTATAATTCAAATCGCAGTTAGGATCAGGATTTTGAAGTCCGATTGTTGGAGTAACAATTCCCTCTTGAAGAGAAAGAGTAGAGATAATAACCTCAACAGCACCTGCAGCTCCCAACATGTGTCCTGTCATCGATTTAGAAGAACTAATATGAGCTCTATGAGCATCCTCATCACCTAAGGCAGTTTTTATTGCCAAAGTTTCCGATTTATCATTAAGCGGAGTTCCGGTACCATGAGCGTTGATGTAGAGCGTATCTTTTTCAGAGTATTGAGCTTCACCCAAAGCCTCTTTAATTGCTTTTGCAGCGCAACTACCATCCGGTTTAGGCGCGGTGTAGTGGTGAGCATCACAAGTGTTGCCATATCCGCAGATTTCGCCATAGATTTTAGCTCCGCGTTTAACAGCATGTTCATACTCCTCTAAAATAACGATTCCGGCACCTTCGCCCATTACGAAACCTCCTCTTTCAGCATCGAAAGGGAGAGAGGCTCTTAGAGGGTCAGTAGATTTTGAAAGAGCTTTACTATTCATAAATCCGCCAACCGCCAAAGGCGTTATAGTAGCTTCTGCACCGCCGGCAATAATGGCGTCAGCATATCCGTGTTTGATAGCACGATAAGCCTCACCTATGGCATGAGTACTTGTAGCACAAGCCGTAACAACCGGCAAGCAAGGACCTTCTGCTTTATGAGAAATAGCAATATTTCCTGCCGCAATATTAGAGATTAACATTGGAATGAAAAGAGGCGATACACGATTGGCACCCTCTTCGTTCATTTTAGTACATTCGTTAACAAAAGTATTAATTCCTCCAATTCCTGAGCCTACATAGACTCCTAATCGAGAAGAATCGACATTACCTTCGATATTACTATCTTTAACAGCTTGTTGAGCTGCAGCTAATGCAAATTGGCAGAAACGGTCAGAACGTCTTGCTAATCCCTTTTCAACGCCAAAACTCTCAGCGTTAAAATCTTTTACTTCAGCAGCCAATTTGATGGCCATACCCTCTGTTGAGTAGGCTGTAATTTCTCCAATTCCGCATACACCATTTTTGGCGTTGTTCCAAAAGGTGTTGATATCGTTTCCGATTGGTGAAATTACACCAAGACCTGTAATTACTACTCTTTTCATTTATATTCTGTTTTGAGCATTTTTTAATAAATCTTCCGCTTCAGTCATCATCTTATTGATAATATCCTTAGCCGGTAAAATTTCTTTTACCATACCTGCAGATTGTCCTGCCATAAAAGAACCCTCAGTGATATTTCCATCTACAGCTGCTTTGCGCAAAGAACCGGCACCGAAAGCCATAATTTGTTCATCGGTTGTGGTGTTTTCTTTCTCCATTGCAGCAAATTTGCGAGAGAAAGGAGTTTTTAGAGAGCGCACAGGGTGACCAAGACGTTTACCTGTTACGATAGTATCAGTATCTCCGGCAGAAATAATCTTATTCTTGTAATTTTCGTGAACGTTGCACTCTTCAGCTACCAAGAAACAAGTTCCACATTGAACACCTTCAGCACCGAGCATAAAAGAGGCTGCAACTCCTCTTCCGTCTGCAATACCACCAGCAGCAATCACAGGAATATCAACAGCCGAGCAAACTTGAGGGACCAAGGCCATTGTGTTCATTTCGCCAACGTGTCCACCGGATTCGCAACCCTCTGCAATAACAGCGCTTGCCCCCATTCTTGCAACGCGTATTGCTACAGCAACAGATGCAACCACCGGGATAACTTTGATTCCGGCTTCCAACCAATCTTTGATGTATTTAGTTGGCATTCCGGCTCCGGTTGTTACTACAGGAACTTTTTCTTCTACAACCACTTTTGCCACTTCATCGGCAAAAGGACTCATTAACATGATGTTTACACCAAAATTTTTATTGGTTAACTCTTTGCATTTGCGAATTTCTGTACGAAGGTATTCTGCGTTAGCATTCATTGCAGAGATAATACCTAACCCACCGGCTTCAGATACGGAAGCAGCTAATTTAGCATCGGAAATCCACGCCATTCCACCTTGAAAAATTGGATATTTAATTCCAATAAGGTCACAAATTTTACTTTTAATCATATTAATTGTTTTGTGGTAACTTTTGCAAATTACCTTATGAACTATTTCAATTTTATTTTCCCCATTTTAAGTAACAAGCTCCGGATGTAAATCCTGCTCCAAAAGCACTTAAGACTAAAACGTCTCCCTCTTTTAATTGTTCAGTTTTATTCATCTCGTCCAATAGCAACGGGATACTTGCCGAAGATGTATTTCCAGTGTGTTCTATGTTATGAGGGAATTTCTCTTCGGAAAGAGCCAACTGACCTCTAATTGCATCCAAGATTCTCATATTGGCTTGATGCAACAAGAAGTAAGTGACGTCTGTAAACTCTTTTCCTGCAAGTTTAAGAACGTGTTCCATGTCTCTAATTGAATTTAGAACTGCCAATTTGAATACATCTCTTCCTTTCATGTACAAGTACGGCTCGCTATTTTCAACCTTATTAAAAGGAGAGTTTCCGTAATTTGCTCCGCAGATTAGTGCATCTGTATGTTGTGTTTTAAGTCGGAATTTGCAATCTTCTCCGCCTTCTGTCACCACAACAGCTCCTGCACCATCACCAAACAAGACGCAAGTCTCTCTCTTGGTCCAATCAACAAATCGGGAAGTCTCTTCTGCACATACGATGAGAATGTTTTTTGCTTTCTTTGCTTTTATTAATGAATCAGCAATATCCAAAGCATAGATAAAACCGGTGCATGCAGCATTTAAATCCAAAGTAGGACAATCTGTTCCTAATTCATCTTGTATAAATGTTGATAACCCGGGGATTATTGCATCATATATGATTGTATGGCATAATATGTAATCCACGTCAGAGACACTGATGCCGGCATTTTTGATGCAATCCTGACAAGCTTTGATTGCCAATTCAGTGATTGTATCTGTGGATAGAATATTACGACTCTGAATTCCGGTTCTTGTTCTTATCCACTCGTCATTTGTGTCTAAAAACTTTGATAAGTCATCATTTGTAACGACCAAGTGTGGAAGTGCACTTCCTGTTCCAATGATTTTCATTTTATTTCTTTTTTGGTGCTTTTTTCTTGCACTATTTTACGACACAAAGGTAAGATTTACTTTTTTTTGTTTTTTTTGAAAGGTATGTATTTAGAGGGTTTTGGGACGAAGTTAATTATATAGGGGTGAATTTAATGATATTTGGGTGAACTATATTTTTTTGTTGTTTAAATAGATAAATTTTATTAAATTTGCGGAGTGATTTTTGAATTATGGATAAGACGATTCCAAAATTTATGACGCATAAAAGAGATATTTTTAGATTTCTCTTTTTTGTCTTGATTTGGGCAATTGCATTTGCTTTTGTCTATCGCCCGAATGTAGCTATTCGTGGTTTGGAATATAAAGAACATCAATATGTTTACTATATTTCTACCATGATTGGTTTGGGGTATATTATTCTTTGTTTTAGTCGTTGGCTATTTTATACATTGAATAAAAAAAGACCTTTGTCCGTTAAGTTCTTCTATTTTTGGATTGTTTTTGAGTTTATTTTAATCTCCATCGGACTCTCTTGTTTTGGATGGTCTATCAATGTTCCAAATACGCGCTCTTTTGCGATTATTTTCCCTCGGACCACCTTGGCTGTTGTCTCTTTGTTATTTATTCCATACCTCATTTCGTGGCTCTATTTTTCATTGGAAGAGAAGAAATTTCAATTAAATGAAATCTTAAAACATAAAAATCGACCGAGGATTGATGATGGCTTGGTTCATTTTTTAGATGAAAAAAAGGTGCTTAGACTCTCTCTTAGATTGGATGATTTGTTGTATGTGCAGTCCGCCGACAATTATGTTTATATCTACTATATCAACAATAAAGGTGAATTGGCGAAATTTTTATTGCGTTCTACACTTAAGTCTATCGAAGAGACTTTTGAGTCTCTCGGACTGATACGCTGTCATCGCTTTTATGTTGTTAATTCAAAGAAAGTCAGCCTTTTGCGAAAAACTAAAGAGGGGTTGGTTTTGGAGTTGGCAACTGATATTGCTTGTGAAATTCCTGTTTCAAAAACTTACCTGTCAAAAGTGGCTGAATTTTTTACTTCCTAACTGTTTTTTTGTGGTTTCCTATAAAATTTCAATCTACTTCTAAGATTCTGTACTGCAAATTTTTTGTACACTTTCATTTCTTTATCGTATCTTTGCCGGAAATGAAATAGCGCACAATGAAAATTACAGAGATTGATGAATTTCACCCCGGTCTTAGCGAATCTATACATCGGCTATTGTTACAGTTGACCGAGAAACAACTTGATTTTTCGGATGATATGTTGCGTCTTGTTATCGAGTCGCCTAACAGCCATTTGTTAGTTGCGACTGAAGATGATGAGTTAGTTGGTATGCTGACAATTGCTACCTATATAACTCCAATAGGAAAGAAGGCTTGGATTGAAGATGTGGTGGTGGATGAAATTCACAGAGGGAAAGGTTTTGCAAAAGAATTAATTTCCTATGCCATTGATTGGGCGCGCAGACACGATATTCCGATTTTGATGTTAACCTCTAATCCCAAGCGAGTTGCAGCCAATCAATTATATCCCAAGATGCTGTTCCAAAGAAGAGAGACTAATGTCTATCGAATGGATTTGACAGAAGAAAAAGAATAATATAAAAATATAATCATGATGAAAAATACTTTGGTTGACCTATTTGAGTCATCAGTGAGTCGATATCCGAACAATACCTTTTTGTTAGAAAAAACAGGTAAAGAATTTCAGCCTACTACTTACTTGCAAGTGAAGGAGATGGTTTATCGTTTGGGAGCCGGTCTTCAGTCTTTGGGCGTGATTAAGGGGGATAACATGGCCCTGCTTAGTGAGGGGCGCAATATGTGGGTAATTGGAGAACTTGCCATGTTCTATGCCGGTGCGGTTAATGTACCGCTTTCTATCAAATTAGAAGAGAGCAATGACCTACTGTTTCGTCTGCGACATGGCGATGTAAAGTTTGTGATGGTTTCGGGGAATCAACTTAAGAAAATTCGTGCTATTAAAGAGCAACTATCTGACGTAAAGCAGATTATTGTGTTTGACCCCCAAGAGAGTTATGAAGATAGAGAAATTGCCATTGCTGATGTTTTGGCTTTGGGAGACCAATTTTTGGCAGAACATACAACGGATGAGTTTCTTTCGGTGGCGAATAGCATCCAAAACGATGATTATGCAACAATTACCTACACGAGTGGAACGACAGCAGACCCCAAGGGTGTAGTTCTGACCCACCGAAATTATACTGCCAATGTGGCGCAGGCACTCACTTTGGTGAATATAGATGAAACATGGCGCACGCTCATTATATTACCTCTTGATCACTGTTTTGCTCATGTGGTAGGATTCTATTTGATGATGGCCAAAGGGGCTACAGCAGCAACCGTTCAAGTAGGACGTACATCGATGGAGACATTGAAAAATATTCCATCCAATATTAGAGAAGTGAAACCTCACTTTATATTAAGTGTTCCTTCGTTAGCAAAGACCTTTAAGAAAAATGTGGAGCAAGGTATTCGTGCCAAAGGAAAAACCACGCTCAGACTTTTTAATTGGGGCATGAGGGTTCGGCAAATCTATTATGGCGATAGCAACTTAGATCCGAAGGGATGGCGAGCATTGTTAGCTCCTGTTGTCTCTCTCTTTGATAAAGTTATTTTCGAAAAGGTTCGTGCCAATTTTGGAGGAGAACTCCGTTTTTTTATTGGAGGAGGCGCATTGCTTGATAAAGATTTGCAAAAGTTCTACGTTGGCATTGGTATTCCGATGTATCAAGGTTACGGATTGTCCGAGGCCACTCCGGTAATTTCGTCAAACGGACCGGATTTATACCGTTTTGGCTCCAGTGGAAAGCTTGTCAAACCCATTGAGTTGAAGATTTGTGATAGCGACGGTAAAGAGTTGCCGGTTGGAGAGTTGGGAGAGATTGTGGTGAAGGGTGAAAATGTTATGGCCGGATATTGGAAAAATCCTGAATCTACTGCCGAGACTGTTCGTGACGGATACTTATACACCGGCGACTTAGGTTATATGAATCATGAAGGGTTGTTATACGTAAAAGGACGTTTTAAAAGTTTGCTGATTTCGAGTGATGGGGAAAAATATAGTCCCGAAGGAATAGAAGAGGCTTTGGTGGAGCACTCTCCGTACATCGATCAAATCATGCTCTATAACAACCAATCGCCTTATACCATCGCTTTGATTGTACCCAACAAAGAGCAATTAGCTCGGAAGATGAAGCAACAAGGTCTTTCTTTAGAGACCGAAGAGGGAAAAAAGGCAGCTTTAAAGAAACTTGAGTCTGAAGTTGGAAAATTTAAGAAAGGAGGAGAGTTGGAAGGTTCTTTTCCTGAACGTTGGTTGCCGAGTGCCATTGCCGTTCTTCCTGAGCCTTTCACAGAGCAGAATCAGATGATTAACAGCACCATGAAGATGGTACGCGGGAAAATTGAAAAAGCATATCAACATCGCATAGATGCACTATATACTGCAGAAGGAAAAAAATTACTGACACAGGAGAACCTATCTGCATTAGGGTGAAATTTAGAGTTTTAAATAGAAGGAAGTAGGGGAGTGAATTTACGCTCCTCTACTTTTGTTTTATCATTTTTTTGATAAAGGTAATCTCCTCTTCTGTTAATCCATATATGGAGAAGAGGAATTTGTCAATTTTTAGCCGCATTAGGGGAATGGTAAATTAAAGATGCTACAGACAAAAAGTGTGTAAATACACAAAAAATGTCTCAGGTTTCTTGCTTGATTTGTGATTAAACTATTATATTCGCAGACGAAAACTGTGTAAATACACAAAAATTGTATCTATATGAAATTCGAAAGAAAACATTACATTGAAAAGTTGATAAGTAGCAAGCATAATCATTTGATAAAGATTGTTACTGGGTTACGACGTGTTGGCAAATCGTATCTGCTACTCAACCTTTATAAACAACATCTTTTAGATAATGGTGCTGATACCAGCCATATCATCGAAATAAAACTTGACTCATTTGTTCATCGTAAATATCGCAAGGCAGAAACTTTATATGAATATGTCGAAAATCTGACAAAGCAAGATTCGCAGATGTATTATGTGATGATTGACGAAGTTCAGATGCTGGAGGATTTCGTAGATGTACTCAATGGTTTTCTACACATAGATAACCTTGATGTATATGTAACAGGAAGTAATGCAAAGTTCCTTTCTTCTGATATCGTTAGTGAATTCAGAGGAAGAGGAGTTCAAATCCACCTTCAGCCGCTATCGTTTAAGGAAATAAAAGAAAAGTCAAATGATGACACATCTTCATTGTGGCGAGATTATATTTATTATGGAGGGTTACCAATGGTTGTCATTGAGAAGGATAAAGCACGAAAAGCAGAAATACTTCATGAGTTACTTAAAGAAACATATTTAAGCGATATAATCGACCGCAATAATGTGAAAAATGATGCAGAATTAGAAGAATTATTCTCTCTCTTGGCATCTAATATAGGAGCATTGACTAATCCCAACAAACTAGCAAACACATTTGTTAGTGAGAAAAAGGTGAAAATAAGCCACAATACAATAAAAACATATATAGACTATTTTATTGATTCTTTCCTCATCAATAAAGCAGTACGCTATGATATTAAAGGAAAGAAGTATATAGATACTCCTTACAAATATTATTTTGCTGATCTTGGGTTGCGTAATGCACTTTTGAATTTCCGACAAGTTGAACCTACTCATATTATGGAGAATATCATATATAACCATTTGATAGGTAAAGGCTATAAGGTAGATGTAGGCTGCGTTACTTTATATCAAAAAGATGATGAAGGTAAGACTACCAGAACCACACTTGAGGTTGATTTCGTTTGTAATAGAGGTAGTGAAAGGGTGTATATACAATCTGCTTATTCTTTGCCAGATGAAGATAAACAGAAGCAGGAACAACGCTCACTAACCATAACAGACGACTTTTTTACAAAAATTATTATCACAGCAGATGACATACCAACGCATACTATGCCCAATGGCATTATAATGATGAATGTATTTGATTACCTTCTGAATTAGGGGTTCATAATCACTCAAACACTTAGAGTTTCATTCCATAGCAGGAGTGGGACTCTTTTTTTATGATACATTACGTCTAATTTGTATTTCTGTAGGGTAGAAGCAATCTAGACACCTCTTTAGCCAAAGGCTTTGATTTCTTCCCTTGAGGCAATCTTTGCATCAGCAACATATTTGTAGAGCGTTCCACCAATGTAAGTATGTCCGGATATTGGAAAAATCCTGAATCAACGGCGGAGACTGTTCGTGACGGATACTTAATGCCAATAGTGAAATTTTAGCTGCATTAGGGGAATGGTAAATCAAAGATGCTACAGACAAAAAGTGTGTAAATACACAAAAAAATGTCATTTGCAATAATTTAGAAGTGCGTTATATCCTAAATATATGGGGCAATAATAACCGAAGCAAACTAATGAAAGCAACTTGTCAAAGTCTCCGACATTTCACTTAAGTTGTATTGTCGGAGATAACCATAGTTAATGCTTGCTATCTGCTCTCTTTCAAGTGGTTTTGTCTCCGACATATCACCGACATGTCTCCGACATTTTGAGTATTGGAGATACTTATTTGCTGCAACATCTATAAAAACTATGGATTTATTGCACTAATAACAAAATTATTTGTACTTTTGCATTACCGTAACTGCCGTTACGGTAATGAGTATTACGATAAAACTTATAGATATGAGATTTTATGATAGAAAACAAGAGTTTGAAAAACTTAGAGAAATTGAGGAATTGTCTCATGAGGTAGGCCAATTTACCATCATTACAGGAAGACGTCGTATTGGTAAGACTGAGATGGTCAAGAAGTTTTATGAGAACAAGACAATGCTATACTTTTTTGTTGCTCGTAAAGCGGAAGCAGATCTATGCGAGATATTCGTTGATGAGATTCGCACAAAGCTCAATATACCAATGCTTGACAGCAAGGGAATGTCTTTTGCCGCCGTATTCAAATTCATCATGGAATTGTCTCAGAATCAGCATATCAACCTTTTTATTGATGAATTCCAAGATTTCTATAGGATAAATCCATCTATCTATTCCGATATGCAAGATATATGGGATAGCTATAAAAATAAGGCTCACATCAACCTGATTGTGGCAGGATCTGTGAACACCTTGATGAATAAGATTTTCAAGGATAAGAAGCAACCACTTTTTGGTAGACAGACAGAAACAATGCATGTTAGACCTTTTAAGCCCTCGGTCCTAAAAGAAATCATGTCTGAATATTGCCCAGACTATAAAAAGTCTGACTTGTTGGCTCTTTATACTCTGACTGGCGGTGTAGCTAAATATGTTGAGTTGTTTATTGACAGAAAGAAGTTTACTGAGAAGAAGATGCTTGATATGTTCTTTGAGCGTGATTCCTATTTTTTGCCTGAGGGTAAGAATATGCTTGTCGATGAATTTGGCAAAGACTATGGTATCTACTTCTCAATACTTACACTCATTGCACAAGGTAGAAATACACGCAGAGAATTGGAAAATGCTCTCAATATAAAAGAGCTGTCTGGCTACTTGAAAAACCTGAGCGAGGAGTATGGTTTGATAAGTAAGATGCAACCTGTTTACGAGAAGTCAAGTAATAAAAATGTGCATTATGCTATCAATGACCAGTTCTTGAAATTCTGGTTCCGTTTCATATACAAATATACACACATTATCGAGGCTGGCGGTAATGACAGATTGAGAACGATAGTTGAGCGTGACTTTTCAACATTCAGTGGTAAATCTCTCGAAAGCTACTTTATTGAAGTAATGAAAGAGTCTGGCGAATATACTCGCCTTGGATATTGGCATGACCGCAAGGGAGAAAATGAGATTGACATAGTATCTGAAGATGAGTTGGAAAACAAGATAGAGTTTATTGAAGTCAAGCGTCAAGAGAAAAACTTTGATGAAGCGGTATTAAGAGCCAAATCCGAGATGTTCTTTAAAGCTGTCGGCACATTCAAGAACTATGAGTTTATTTATAGAGGTCTATCTATAGACGATATGTAATCTAATTCATTGCAAAGCACTGCTTTTATTGCAAATAATCTTATTTTTGGTCAGAAAAATCGGTCTCCTTGAATGATTTAAGTTGTGTACTGTAAAAAAACGAAGTGCAAAAAAATATAGTCATTTTTAACGAACTATTGTAAGGAAAATACTCAATTTATTTTGTTTAAAGAAATAAGATTTTGTATCTTTGCGGTATGAAATTATCCCCCTTGGTTGGGAAATACCAAGGCCCGCCCTCGATAAGAGGGCTTATTTTTTATAATATGCAAGAACAAAGTAAGCAAAAAGTCATTGTCTATGTTGACGGATTTAATTTTTACTATGGACTCAAAAAGTATCCATGGAAAAAGTATTATTGGCTGGACATAGTAAAACTTATGGAATCTTTTTTGAAACCTAACCAAGAATTAATCGCAGTTAAATATTTTTCAGCAAGACCTACTGATGTAGAAAAATGCAAAAGGCAAGATGCCTTCTTTCAAGCAAATAAAGAGAATCCTAAATTTAAACTTATTCTTGGCAAGTATTTGAAGAAGGAGATAGAATGTTTTAAATGTCATAATATCATTCATACATACGAAGAAAAAGAATCGGATGTTCGTATTGCTACTCAGATTGTAGCTGATGCTTATCAGCGTAATTGTGATTTGGCAATAATCGTTTCTGCGGACAGCGATATGATACCCGCAGTCGAGTTAGCGAAAGAAGCAAAAGTGAATGTATTTGTCTATTTCCCTCCTCATCAATTCTCAAGCAATTTGGCTACAATGGGTAGTGGTGCTCCTATTCACATGATGAGGTACGAGAGAAAATTTAAGAACGCGATATTACCTGATAACATAAAGTTATCAAACGGCTTTGATTTATCAATACCGGCAGAATGGAAAGCATTACAAACGGATAAGAGATAATAGCTTTACTAAAATTTTAATGATTATTGCATTGCAAATTTTGATAGTCATAATTGTGAATTAACATAGCGATAGTCATTTAATTCAATTAATCAGAGGCAATGAAGATAAATTTCCATATTGTACCGATTGGACTAATGGATTTTCTATATCATAGGCTCAATTTTAAAGTCAAATTTGTCATTTTAGTCGGCACTATACATAATTTTATGTTTTTACAAAAAAATAATGATGAAAATACAAAACTCATTTCTGAATTTCGTTTTTCCCATTTACGCAAAATTATGTATAGTGTCCGGGATGACAATATTACTTTCTCCTTATTACATCATAATCAAACATAGCTTGATCCGATTCAATATAGATTTGTTTGGCTCATTGTCTTTCAATAATATTTTCTATTTCCTCTTTAGAAATAGGTTTCAAATCTGACATGTTATCCCATTCTATTTTTGCAACCTTTGTTCCTATTGTTTGCATATCTTCAACTTTTAACCCAAGTCCGAATCTTAATAATTTTCTACCCAACTTAGATAAAACATATTTATTCCCAGTATCTGCATCTATAACAGATTGTTGTAAAGCACCTGTAGCAAACAACAATTCTGAATCTCCTTCATCATCATAAAAATCTTGATTGTATAGTTCTAATTTCGCTAAATCAACATATGGGATACGTTCTAGCATAGAGGATAGTCTAAAGAAATCTTCAATTGAGATAGCGTTTTGTCCTTTAGCTATTACGAGATTTGCGAGTATTCTTTCTTTGTTGATATTATCTAACCTATCTACGAGTCCCATAATAACGTTTCCAGAAGCATCCTTTGCAACTTTTTCTACTTCTGAAACAAACTCTTTACGCTGTGTATCTGTAAGTTCTCCTAATTCGCAGATAAAACACGTGAATTTTCTAAAGAATTCATATGCTTGGTAGTCTGCTGCAGAATCTCTAACAGATTGTATTTCCACAGATAATGTTCCACCAACTGCAGGGATAGCACTAACTATAGCAGAAAAATGATCCCACCAAGAAGTGAAACTTATCTTATTCCTTAACTTTATTGCAGATAAAATTAAACTTCCACTTACTATATCTTGCATCAACTTATTATCCATATATAGCTTGTTTTTAAGTTACTAAATGCAAAATTACCCAAAACTTTTAAGACTTAGCATTTTATACCTCAGATTTTATCATCACACATTTTACATAACAGGAGTAATATTTGTTATAATATAATAATTGCGACCAAATAAAAGACATTAAACGAGAATACGAGTCTCATTTCTGAATACCGTTTTTTTATTTACACTAAATTATGTATAGTGCAGAGAATTAACATAGTTATGTTAAAAGTTATCATTTTTGGGAAATAACTTATGAAGAAATTCGTAAAGTTTCTTACCTATTTTATCCTTTTTGAATGTTCTTTCGTGGTTCATAGGTATTGCAGTAATACGAATCTTTGCAACCCCATCATTAAGTTTTTCTATTTGTTCAGAGGTTATTGAAAACATAGCCGTTGTATTAAGTTCAGTAACAGGAATCACAATATTACCTGATACGATACTAACAGATTCACTACTGCTATCTATGTGTTTACCTTCCAATTTTATTACATCATCTTTAAATGTTCGTATGAGCATTGTCGATTCACTGAGGAATTTAAACCTGTCAGAACGTATTGTTACAACGATGTAATAAGAACTGTCTTGTTGGGCTACACTATAACTGACATAGCATCCTTCGGCAGCTAAAGGTTTATATGTGTAGGATACGGATTGGGCAATGGCTAACAATGGTAATCCCAATAGGAAAGCGAGTAATAAAAGTTTATTCTTCATTTTTTTGAGTAGTATATATAGAACAGTATCTAGGCTGTTTTTTACCTTATCCTCCTCTGCTGAAAAATAGATGTGTTTTTCTGTTGAGAAGGCATTCGATTGTAAAGTTACATGATTTCAATTCTACCACCAAATTTATTAGCCGTTGTTGTGAAATGAGAGTCAATTAAAATTAAGTATGACAAATAATTTTTTACTGCAAACAGATCTTCATTTCATCTACAATCTCCCTAACATAACCATTGCGTTTGTGGGCGGTGACTTCGGAGATACGGGTTACCGATTCTTTTTCGTAGGAGATTATGAGGAGGCGGTTTTGTGATATTGCCTCCTCGTATTGTTTTGGTATATTTATTGGACTATATCTCAAATCTCCAAAGAATTTTTCATTTCGGCATCAAAAATGCCGCGTTTGCTTTCTGTGAAGAATGGCATCCCCCACACATTAAAGTTGCTGTTTTGAGTAGAGAAACGAATATCGGCATTTTCTCTAATTTCTTTCATCGCATCCTCTTTCCATTTGTCGGTACTTCTCAAATGTTCTCCTTTGGGTTCAATGAATATCTGAATATAGTCCGTCTTAGCACCATTCTTCTTTTTCAAGAATAGGACATAATCCGGTTGATAGGCATCTTCCGAAGTGAAACTATAAATTTTCAGATCCTTTTCATTGCGTAGCAAATATATATCGTGGTACTTTTCTGCAAGTTTTGGATATATAGACTCTATGTATCGGATAAGATGCTTCTCTTCCGATGTTCCGAAACAATCTTCGTATGCATGCCAATTGGTCTTAGACAAATCCATGCGCAGATACGTATTCTCGGTTTCCATCATAGACTTACCCAGTTCCTTATCGGATGAACCATCAAGTGAGAATTTCTGTGTACGTTCACGGAACACATCCTTTATCTGCTTAGGTTTGAACAATTTTGTCCCCTTATATCCGACTCCGCCTTTTGATAACAATGGCTCTATCTGACGGAGAACCTCTATTGCACAAAAGAGTTTCTCTTTTTGAGTCATGTTGTCTAATACCTCTTGTTTCGCATATATAGAAATATTTACTCCTGCCAAATAGGAATTACTCTCAATAAACTCTTTGATGGACTTTAAATTGGGATAGGTATCTTTAAGATTGGAAAACTTAAAAGTCTCGAAACGATTGATTGCTGCACGAATAACGTGATTACCCAACTCTCCAAATTTATATGCTCGATAAGGTACAGAGGTTGTGTTTGATGATGTTCCGGATTCAAACACCAGACTCGTACTCATATCCCCACTCTTTATGCGCACTTTATATTCTTTGTTCAAAATAGCTTCACCTAAAGATGTGATTTCCTCATTGAGCATATATGGCTCAAGTTCATTCGCAAATACATATCCGTCATTATAAAGTGATGTTTTCTTGAAAGAGTCTTTGAATTTTAGTTCAACCGTTTTCACCTTTTCGGCTACAATACCTGTCTGTACCATCGCTTGTTTAAGTTCAGTAACATATTTAGGATTGTTTACGCTGTGATAGTGCAACGTTTCTAAAATTCTTAAACGATTTGTTGTGTCGTTGTCATATTTGCGCTCTCTAACTTTCAACTCTCCTGTAGGTTCGGTAAAAGGCATATATCTTGCTCCACGACCGATTAGTTGAGCTTCCTGCATTGTAGTCTTACCCACCTTGCCGTGTCCTGAATCGCGTGTTTCGTAAAGGCGTACAATATCGAATAGGTTCAGTACATCCCAGCCCTCGTTGAGCATATCAACAGCGAATACAACACGAAACTCATTATCTTTTGCTTCCAATGAATTTAGTTTCAATTGTTTGTCAGGTGAGATGTTGTTACCATCAACAAGCAACAAGTTCTCTTCCTTAAAATCCTCTTTAATTTCAAGAAGCAAATTCTCAAATTCAATGTTTTGTTCTGTTATATATGAGAATACATCAAGTATATCGTCTTTTGCATTGGTCGCGATATGTTCAATATCTTCTACATTCAGCCGTTTAATTGTATTAACGAACTCATCATAAAATTTTTTATTTTCTGCAATGGTCTTAGATTTAAGCATCATCACAGGCTTAATGTCCTGATGTATGCTTGAAAATAGTTTTCTCTTGTATTGACTCAATAGTACGCACTGAATAGCTCTGTCTATTGGCGATAAATCGCTTTGAACAACCGATATGTCTTTAGAGTAGCCATCTTCACGAAACTTCTTCAACGGATAGTCGAAGATTACTTTGTTCTCATACTTGTCGGCAATTTTAGTATCTTGAAAGTCTTCTGTTGCTGTAAACTCCAACAAAACATTGGTTTCGTTACTATGAAAAATTTTCATCACAGTGCTTTCCCAATCTTCGGTTGATTCAAAATCACCCTCATTGAACAAAGAACCCTTATCGGTCACAACAGGTTTCTTGCCTTTCTTAGTAGCAGTATTCGTATGATGTGCTTCATCAGATATAAGTACAATTCTTTTGTCTGCAAAATCTTCTATGGTAACAGCATTCTCTTTCGGTGTATTAAG
>SUWZ01000025.1:43656-45677 GCA_015061185.1 Bacteroidales bacterium | reverse complement strand
GTGGAGGTGTATGAGAGGTTGCGAGGGTAAGTGTAGAAATTTCTAATATTTTATTTTGAGTAAGTTTAAGGATATATTTTACCGTCTATGGGAGCATTCTGAAAACGAGATTGTCGAGTTTAAGAAGGCAGAGTCTAATTTTGATATAGATGAGTTGGGTAGATATTTTTCTGCCATTAGTAACGAAGCAAATCTCAGAGATAAAGAGTGTGGATGGATTGTTTTTGGAGTTTGGGATAAGAAACATCAAATTGTTGGAACGAATTTCAAAAACGGAGAGGAGGCATTAAATAAACTAAAAAATGATATGGCTCAGCATACCACAGATAATCTGATATTCAGAGATATCGTTCCTTTGTATATTGAGGATAAGCGAGTTTTGTTATTTCAAGTTCCTGCTTCTCCTCGAAATATTGTAATGCATTGGAAGGGAATAGCCTATGGTAGAAATGGAGAAAGTTTGAGACCTCTAAATCAAGCTAAACAAGATGCTATTCGACAACAACCTCCAATGCCTGATTGGACCGCTCAATTAGTACCCAATTCTTCAATTGAAGATCTCGATGAGTTAGCTATATCAACAGCTAAAGTCATGTTTAAGAAAGTTCATTCTTCTAAAATTTCTTCCGAAGAAATTGATTCATGGAGTGTGGATGAATTCTTAAGTCACAGTAATATAATGAGAGAGGGGTTGCTAACTCGTGCCGCAATCTTGTTGTTGGGAAAACCATTGGCTTTGCAAAAAATATATCCTACTGTTGCTCAAATTACATGGACGTGGCAAGATGAAGAGGATATAGTTATTGATTATGAGCATTTTACAATTCCATTTATTCTTACTGTAGATAAGGTATTGAGTAGGATTCGAAATCGGACAATGCGAGAATTGCCCGGAGGTACTCTTTTTCCAGAAACCATGAAACAATATGATGAATATACTATTCGAGAAGTATTACACAATGCAATTGCACATCAAGATTATACACTTCGACAGAGGATAGTTTTTGTTGAAAGTCCGAACACACTATATTATGGCAATGGAGGAAGTTTTTTTCCAGGTACAATTGAGAATGCACTTAATCATAAAGGTCCACAACTTCATTATCGTAATGAGTGTCTTTGCCGTGCGATGGTTAATTTCAATATGATTGATACAGTAGGACGAGGAATTAAGAAGATTTATACAGAACAACGCAATCGTTATTTCCCTATGCCGGATTATGAAATTAATAATGAGAAACGAATTGTAGGTGTGACTATTTATGGGAAAATGATTGATGAAAAATATACAGATTTGTTAAAACGTGAATCTTCATTAACATTGAATGAGTGTTTTTGGTTAGATGCCGTGCAAAAACATAGACCTATAACTAAGAATGTTGCAAAACATCTTCTTGAGAAAGGTCTCATAGAGGGGCGATCTCCTAATTATACCATTTCACTCTCTGTCGCTAAAATGACAAATCAGGTTGGTAATTATACAAAAGAGACAGGATTGACTAAAAGTACAATTCAGAAATTGGCTCTTCAATTGGCATATAATGCAGGTGAAATAGGGTTTAAGCGAAGGGATGCTTTTGAAGTTTTACAACATGTTTTGCCGTTAGGAAGCAGTGAGGATGAAAAGTTACGAAAAATAGGGCGTTTGTTGGTTGAATTGGCTGAGAATGGTCTTATTTGTAAGTCTAAAAACGGGAAGCAATGGTGTATAACACAAAAAGGAAAATCTGAAGTTGAAAACTAATTTTGGTCGTTTTCGGTCGTTTTCGGTCGTTTTCGGTCGTTTTCGGTCGTTTTCGGTCGTTTTTGGTCGTTTTCGGTCGTTTTCGGTCGTTTTTGGTCGTTTTTGGTCGTTTTTTTTATCTTTGATTGGGATTATGAGAGCTTGCCCTTCACCCGCAAATAGCATACGACATGACCCAATATAAGTGGGATACTATTGCAGAGCAGACGATGGAGGTGTATGAGAGGTTGCGAGGGTAAGATTGTTGGTTTAGCTGAATTCAAATTAATAATATACG
>SUWZ01000025.1:10283-43646 GCA_015061185.1 Bacteroidales bacterium | reverse complement strand
GAGCAGACGATGGAGGTGTATGAGAGGTTGCGAGGGTAAGATTGTTGGTTTAGCTGAATTCAAATTAATAATATACGTTGTTAAAAATATTCAATAAATAGTCAGAGAGCAGATTAATTTTCCTATCTTTATACAAACAATAATAAAGTAGAAATTATGGGTCTATATCTTAATCCGAACTCGGATGCGTTCCAAATTGGTTTGAACTCAGAAATTTATGTGGACAAATCTTTGATTCTTGCAGAGCTTAATAAGTTGGTGAGCAGTCAAGGGAATTTTGTTTGCCTTTCTCGTCCTCGCCGTTTCGGAAAGAGCATGGCAGGCAACATGATTTCTGCTTACTACTCAAAGGGTTGCGACACCAGAGAGGTCTTCAGTCAAATGAAGTTTGGTCAGACGGCAGGTTTTGATAAATATTTGAACAAGTTCAATGTTATTAAGTTGGATTTGAATGAATTGTATCAGAAAAGCAAAACTGAGGATTGGGGAATGGACTTGATTTCGTTCATGCAAAAGGCTGTGACGGACGAATTTAAGGAGCAGTATCCGGATATTGAACTTGATACCAACTCAATATCTTCGTGTATTTTACAAATTTATAAGCAATTAGGAGAGAAGTTTGTTATCATCATAGATGAATATGATGTGCTGATTCGCGAGCAGGTGCCACATAAATTGTTCGACAATTATTTAAGTCTATTAAATGCTCTGTTCAAAGGGACGACTATTCGTCCTGCTATTGCTCTTGCGTACATTACCGGCATCATACCAATCGTACGGGACAAAGTGCAGTCGAAACTGAACGAATTTACGGAATACACCATGTTGCAGTCCGGGAGTTTGTCAGGTCATGTCGGTTTTACAAGGGAGGAGGTTGAAGCCTTGTGCGATGAATACGGCATGGATAAGGATGAGTGCGCTCGTTGGTACGATGGTTACAGACTTACTGATTCCATAGATATTTACAACCCGTTGTCAGTTGTCTCTTCCATGATGAATCATGAGTTCGAAAGTTACTGGTCTGCCACAGGTTCGTTCGAGGCTCTGAAAGACTATATCATGATGGATTTCAAAGGCATCAAGCAGGATGTCATCAAAATGATTTCCGGAGAAAGTGTTCCGGTGAATGTGAAGAAATTTCAGAACACGCTTCAATCTATTACAAATAAGGACAATGCATTCACTTATTTGATACATTTGGGTTACCTCTCATACAACAAAAAAGATAAAACTTGCTGCATCCCGAATGAGGAGGTGCGTCAAGAGTGGGTAAATTCTATTGACGACGAGGAGAATTATGCTCCAATTATGGAGATTATCAACTCTTCTAAAAAGCTCCTCGACGCAACTATTGCAGGCAACGAGGAGGTTGTGGCAAAGGCCCTCGATGCAGCCCATACAGAGGTGACCAACCCACTGACCTACAATGATGAGCATTGTTTTCAAAGTGCCATCTGTTTGGCATATTTTTACGCAAACACGCGCTATACGCTTGTCAAGGAACTTCCTACGGGCAAAGGATACGCAGACTTGGTTTTAATACCCTATCTACCCAACATCCCCGCTATGGTGATAGAATTAAAACATAACAAAAGTGCGGGAAGTGCCTTGCAGCAGATAAAGGAAAAAAACTATTGTCAAGCGTTGAACAACTACAAAGGCGACCTGCTTTTCGTTGGTATCAGTTATGACGAAAAGACAAAGGAACACAGTTGTAAGATCGAACGGATGGAGGGCGAATAAATAGGTGAAGTGCATTGTGAATTTGCATCCATTAAGTCTGAAAACGGGAAGCAATGGTGAATAACAAAAAAGGAAAATCTGAAGTTGAAAACTAATTTTGGTCGTTTTTTTTTCTTTGATTGGGATTATGAGAGCTTGCCCTTCACCCTCGAATAGCATACAACATGACCAAGTATAAGTGGGATACTATTGCGGAGCAGACGGTGGAGGTGTATGAGAGACTGAGGGTGTAAGATTGTTTATATATAGGATTTAGCGCAAAACCGCTTCCCTTGATTGATAGAACTTTTTCCCATACATTGTTTGTTATAAATTTAAAAATTATTACTATTTTTGTGGTGTTGATACTCTGGAGATGTCAGTACATGAGTTAAATATAAAAACAAGAAAATCTCTTCATCGTAAGATTGGTCTTACGTATGAGCAGTTGTTACGTATGAGTGCCGAGGAAATTGATGCATTCATAGAGGAGCGTATTGAAAAAAAATTGACTCCTTCTATTTTTCGTAAACACTTTGTAAATAGAGGTTCTGTTTATTTGTTTTTTAAAAAATTAATGCCAATATCAGATGTAGATAAGAGACTATCGAAAATTTGACCTGTAAATGAATGAAGAAAAAATAAGAGTGTTGTATAGTGATTATAACACTGTGATAAAACCTTTAATAGCAGAGATAGAAGCAAGGATTGAGCAGTTTCCGTTACCATTATTTAATGAAATTCGTGCGTTGCATGATCATATTGCTAGGTGCTATTTAGATGAAATAAAAGAAGAGCAAATTACTCAAGAAATAATTAAAGCAGAACGTCACATCGTTCGTATTATACTGGATTGTTATAAGTATTTGAATTTGTCGTTGCACGAATCATTATTGTTGTTTGAAAGACAAACAAAAAATGTGGATTTAACAGTTCTTAAAAATGGAATGTTTTATCCTTATTATAAGTCTTTGCGTATGGAGGCGGTTGATGCTGTGCGAAAGGCTAAATTGTTAGAATCTTCTAATACAAAGTTAGCGTTAGATGCATATCAAGATTCCTACAACATTTATGTCGAATTGGAAGAATTGATAGAGGAGGTAGGTACAGATGTTCATTGGGCAAGGATACATTTTACAGTACATAAAAGTGTAAATGTTTTTTTGTGGTTTCTAAGTGCCGTTGCATCCGGAGTTATTTCTGTTTTCTTGGCAAATATAGTTTCATAGCTTTTAAAATGCAATAATCCATTTTAGAGTTTGTTGTAGGTTTATATCTATAAATTGTCGTGTTCCCATTATTTTAAAGTTGGTGATGCCAATCATCTTTCAGAAGTGTTGAGGCGGAAGTTGGAAGAGATTGCCCTTTACCCGCGGATAGCATACGACATGACTAAGTATAAGTGGGATACTATTGCGGAGCAGACGATGGAGGTGTATGAGAGACTGGGAGTCTAACTCCAGAGTGTATGGATAAAATGTTAATTTATGAAGTTGAAGAAGAATTGTTATTTCTTTTGAAAATATTATGCGGCTCAAATTTGAGCCGTTTTTTGTATTAAAGAATTTTTGAAGATTTACACAAACGATATTGTATGAATTTTGTTTCAACTTTATGAAATCACATTGAAACCATTATCTTTGTGGTAAAATCAAAAGTTTATGGAGCAGACGTTAAAAAACTTGCCAATCGGTATTCAGGATTTTGAGAAATTACGTAAAGAAGACTTCTTGTACGTAGATAAAACGGCTTTGATGCATAGTCTTGCCTCCACTGGTCGTTACTATTTCCTATCTCGCCCCCGTCGATTCGGTAAAAGTTTGCTTATCAGTACTTTGAAAGCCTATTTTCTTGGTAAGAAGGAGTTGTTCAAAGGTTTGGCAGTGGAACAGTTGGAGCAGAAATGGACGGTGCATCCGGTGCTGCACTTGGATTTTAATGCGTGTCTCTACAACGACAGAAGTGCGTTAGAAAAACACCTCTCTTATTATTTGTCGAAATGGGAAGACCAGTATGGAAGATGTGAAGATGAGACGTCCATCAATTCAAGGTTTCAAGGTGTTATCAAACGAGCATACGAGAAGTGTGGTCAGCGAGTGGTGGTACTTGTAGATGAGGTTGACAAGCCGATGCTTGAGACGATTGGCAATGAAACTTTGCAAAGAGAGTATCTTGATATTTTAATGGGTTTCTTTAGTCCTTTAAAAAGCATGGATGGCTACTTCAAATTTGCTCTTTTAGTTGGAATAACCGGATTTAGACCGGAGACGGTTTTTGGCGATTTAAACAATTTGACAGACATTTCTATTGACAGACGATATAATGATATTTGCGCCTTTTTGGATGATGATCTGAAAGGAGTGCTTGCCCCATATATACACAGATTAGCTGATAAACAAAAAATTACGATTGAAGATGCGTACAGTAAAATAGACAAATTTTATAATGGCTACCATTTCTCGGAGAACACTCAAGGTGTTTATAACCCATGGAGTTTACTCAATTCATTTAGCAAGAATGATTTCGATAGTTATTGGTTTCAGTCAGGCTCTCCAAATTATCTTGTAAAATTGCTAAAAAGGGATGATTGTAACTTAGAAACAACTATTGGAGCTGTGATAGACCCATATACGCTGAAAGGGAATTCATGGTTGACTTCAGCTTATTCAGTTCCGGTGCTGTATAAATGTGGGTATTTGACAATCAAGGAATACAAGTCTCGTATGAAGTTGTATAAGTTGGATTTCCCTAATGAGGAGGTTAAACGCGGATTTCTGTACTATCTGATACCGCATTACACATCAGTCCGACCAAGTGCTGCTGCTTTTGAAATAAAGTGTTTTGTAGAGGAGGTGAGGTCAGGAGACGCGGAAGCTTTCATGAACCGTTTGGAATCATTCTTTGCCAACACTCCGTATGACCTCATCAAAGATACCGAAAATCACTATCAGAATGTGCTTTTCATCTTGTGCAATCTTTGTGGTCTCTATACCAAGGCAGAGTTTCATACATCCAACGGCATAGTAGATATGACCATAGAGACGGCTGATTATGTCTATATTTTCGAGTTTAAATATAACGGCACAGCAGAAGAGGCGATGGAGCAAATCAAGAAGAACTATGTTCAGCCATTTATGGCAACCGGCAAGAAGATTATTTTGATTGGTGCGAATTTCAGTGGCGAGACAAGGAATATAGGCAAGTATTTGATTGAAGACCTGTAAGAATAGGTGTCAACCAAGTGTAAAAAGAATAGGGCGAGTTTTTAATCTTGCTACATTCAATATAACAATTGTAAGGAATAAAAAAGACAATATGTGTAAATATGATTATTTAATCGTTGGCTCCGGATTGTTTGGAGCAACGTTTGCTTACATGGCAAAGAGGGCAGGAAAGTCTTGTTTGGTTATTGATAAACGTCCGCATTTAGGTGGAAATGTTTATTGTGAGAATATTGAAGGAATCAATGTGCATAAATATGGTGCGCATATTTTTCATACTTCCAACAAGAAAGTGTGGGATTTTGTAAACTCAATTGTGGAGTTTAATAGGTACACTAATTCTCCGGTAGCAAATTATAAGGGGAAGCTTTATAATCTACCATTTAATATGAACACTTTTTATCAGATGTGGGGAGTGACAACCCCTGAAGAGGCAAAAGCAAAGATAGAAGAGCAAAAGGCAGAAGCAGTTGCAAAAATGGCTGCGGAAGGCGTTGCTGAACCTCGAAATCTGGAAGAACAAGCTCAGTTGTTGATAGGTAAGGACATTTATGAAGCTTTGATTCGTGATTATACAGAAAAGCAATGGGGCAGAAAATGTACGGATTTGCCTCCATTTATAATAAAACGTCTGCCTGTCCGTTTCGTGTTTGATAATAACTATTTCAATGATTCTTACCAAGGAATTCCAATGGGAGGGTATAATAAGTTGATTGATGGTTTGTTAGCTGGTATTGAAACTAAAATAGGGGTTGATTTTTTTGAGGATAGAGTTTATTGGAGCGGATTGGCTGATAAGGTTGTGTTCACAGGTAAAATAGATGAATTTTACGATTATCGGTTTGGAAAATTGGAGTATCGCACCGTCCGATTTGAGGAGGAAATTCATGATTGTCCAAATTTACAAGGAAATGCGGTTGTGAACTATACAGAGAAATCCGTGCCTTATACTCGCAGTATAGAGCATAAGCATTTTGAAATGTTTGGTCAGGCTGTGTACGATTGTCCGAAAACTGTTATCTCTAAAGAGTTTTCGACAGAATGGAAAGAGGGTATGGAGCCATATTATCCGGTTAATGACGATAAAAATAATGCCTTATATGCAAAATACAAAGCGTTGGCAGATGCAGAAACTAACGTAATTTTCGGTGGTCGTTTGGCTGAGTACAAGTACTATGATATGGCTCCGATTGTGGAGAAAGCAATTTCATATTGGGAGTTATGAGATGCTATCTTTCTTATGACAAATTAAGAAGTGTTCTATAAGTTCAAAAATTCTGTGAAGTAAATTTATAGAACTCGCCTAAAAATATCCCCCAAAAGTTTTTTATCAGAACCTTTGGGGGATATTTTATGTCTTGATTTATACTATTTTACCACCTTATAGGCTTTTTGACTCCCACACGAAGTGGTAATAAGTAAAATGTAATTACCACTAGGTAAATCGCTTGTATCGAAAACTACCGGAAGAAATTTGTTTGTCTTTTGAGACTTTACAATCGTTCCATTTATTGAAATTATTTGAATGGAGGTTTCTTCTCCACAGTTTGTTTCGATTGGATCTGCAACAATGTAGTCGTCAAAATAAGTCGGATAAACATTGTAGTTTAAATCATTATTGGTTGTATTGAGAGAAGTTGTCGCTACAGGATCTTTTTCTGCAACAACAGAAGCAATTGCAGCAACGAACGGAGCGTTATAATCGCATCCTCCCTCCGTTTCTGTGTAGGATGCACCTCCTTCGATGATGTTTTGAAAAACTCCCGGAGCAGATGGACCTCCAATAAGCCCGCCGCTTGCAAATAGGAAGTCGCAACTGTTTTTCACATTTGTAGGAGGGTTGTCATTGCGTCCCATTGCGTTTCTATGGTGAATTCTGAAATGCATATCCCCTTTAAACCCATGTAGAAAGGTGTGATTGAATTCATTTTTGCCCAATACGTAATCGATAATTCGAAGGTTGAAGTTTTTAATTTTGTTCAAATTTGCATCGCCGGCATCTATTACCTCATCCTCAACTAATTTTAAGAACAGTGCGGCAGCAACCGCTCCTCCGCATGCCAATTTATTTGTTCCCCAAGTGTTTTTATAGTAAGGAAATCCATTGGAATCTTTTTCTCCACTTGGGATATGCAAAACGTTAACATTTTTACGCAGAAAGTCGGCGATTAATCCGCCCTGACCGTTGCCTGCTGTAGCATCACTCTTCACAATATAGTAGTAGGCAAAATCCGACATTGTATCCCATGCAAGAGGGGAGTTGGATTCCCATTTTCCTTGCAAATAACCAAGAGCGTCAGATTTATATTTCTCATCTTCTGTTGCTTGATATATAAGGATTGCAGCCAAACTCAGCTCGTCAGTCCATTCCGAATTTGGAGAGGGATAGAATGTTGGAATTGTAGCATGGTTAGATTTGTTTTTAACTGCGTAATTGTAAGCCTTTATGGCATATTCTTTGCATTTGTTTTGGTATTCTTTGTCGGGGTATCTGCGAGCCATGATAGCTAAAGCAGCAGCGTACCCTGCCGCTTGAGGACCACCCTTGTCGGACGTAGTCCAAACTGCTCGAGGATCCCCTCCTTTATCCACGCTTAAATCAGATTGAGCAGAAGATGTTCTCCATTCATTATGATCTGTATGATCTCCGACATAATAAACGAAGGTATTGTCATCAACAAATGATTTGATGAAGTAATCCGTGGCAATTTTGGCTTCATCCAAGACGTCAGGAATGCCATTGGGGGCACCATATTCTCCGTCATAGTTATCTTGAAAAGCCTCCGGCCAGATGTCGTAAGCCACAAGCAGTGAAGTTGCAGCATATCCCATGGTAGTTGCCACTTTTATGTGATCGCCGCAATCATGCCACCCTCCGGTGAGGTCGTAGTTCCCATTTCCTCCACCATTTACTTTTCCTTGACCATCCTTTGTATGGCAATATTTCTTTGAAACACCGGAATTATCATGCAACATCCAATTGTGAGTATTTCCACATCTTTGTCCTCCAAAGAATTTTAGTCCCATATTTAGGGCTTCTCTATAGTCAGAATCAGCATATCCTGCAGAATAAGAGGAATAATCAAATGCACTAATGTTAGAAATAGACAATATTGTTCCTAATAAAAGAGTTTGTAATTTGTTTTTCATAAGATTAATTAGTTATAATTTATCCACAAAGGTAAAATAAATTATTGAGAATTGATGGGTGTAGTTAGAAAATCTGTATTAATACGAGTTTTAGTAAATAGATACAAATAAAATTTGATTTAAAGTGTAAAAAAAAAGTGTAAACCAAACGATCTACACTTTCTTTGCGGAGAGAGAGGGATTCGAACCCCCGGTACCTCTCGGTACGGCGGTTTTCAAGACCGCTGTAATCGACCACTCTACCATCTCTCCAATATTTTCTTTTCTACACAGAACGCTTCCTATTGAATAGTGACCCAGCAGGGGATCGAACCCTGGACCCACAGATTAAGAGTCTGTTGCTCTACCAGCTGAGCTACTGAGTCAAAATGTACCTCTGTACATCCCCTGACTTGTTTTATTTAACGAGTGCAAAAGTAGGTGCTATTTTTGAATTTACCAAATTTTTCTTCAGTTTTTTTTCATATTTTTTTTAATGTTATTTTTGGAAACAACTTATTTTCTTTATAACTAAGAAGATAAACCAATCCGGAAGATGTTTAATTAAAGGAATAAATAGATGATTTATCCATCCGGGAATGTATTGTTTTTTCTTTTTATACATCTTTTTTAGTGCTTTTTGTGCCAATTTTTCCGGACGCATTGATATTCCTAATCCTACAGCTATTTTTCTCCAATAATCACTAAGTCCGTATAGACCGGTATCCACGGCTCCCGGACAAATCGCTGTAACTCCTACGTTGTGTGGGTGTAATTCGTACCATAAAGAGCGTGAAAAATTAAGAATGAATGCTTTGCTGGCATTATAAACATTGATGCCCGGCATAGTCATCCAAGCAGACATCGAAGACATATTTAGAATGTAGCCACTTCCTTTTTTCTTCATATCTTCTCCAAATAGACGACACATTTTGGTGACCGTAATGATATGTAGTTGCAACATTACTTCAATGCGTTTCATCTCGGTGCTTACCAATTCGTTGAAGAAAAAGACTCCTGCATTATTTATCAAAATATCAATGTCGTAATTATTTTCTTTGCAATAAGAGTGTAGCTCCTCTGCTGCCTCTGTTGTCGCTAAATTTCTATATAACCCGACGGCTTTTATTCCGTATTCATGAGACAACTTTTGGGCAGCTTCTACTATCTCTTTTTCTTGATTGCTTACCAATATTAAATCGTGTTTTTGTTTTGCTAATTCTGTAGCATATTGTAATCCAATGCCCGAACTTGCTCCTGTGACTAATGCTAACATATCTCTATGATTAATTATTAATGGTGATTCCTATAAATTATATCCTGTTTTCAATATTTGCCTTCGATTTTGTTATCCTCTTTTGCAGTCTAAAATACCTTGTAAAGTAAAATCGACTTAGAGGTTGTTTAAATTTTATTTCGAGCATATTCAATGATGCCGAAAATATGAGAGTGAAACTCAAAATAAATTTAAACGGCATTTATAGAAATTGCCTAATTATTTTATTTGAGACAAAGATAGTTAATAATTTTCTATACTGTTTGTGATTGTTGAAAATATTATCATTAAGAATTTGTTTACAAATTATTTTGAGCATATTTGAGTGGGGGCGTCTCGACCTAATTTAAGGATTCATCCTTAAAAATTCTGCAAAATGAACTTATACAACTCACTATAATAATGCTTGGAGTTGATTTTAAAAAATCATATTTATATGATTTGCCTTAATTTTTATTATCTTTGTGAAGTGGTGAATATTGTATGGTTATAATGACGAAATTATAAAACTATGATAATGAGAAAGTTAATTTTTATAATTGCATTGCTAAGTATTGCATTTGTCTCTTTTTCACAAGTTTCTTTGCCCTACATGAATATGGATAGTTGGATACAAAGAGATATCAAGGAGAGTAGAATTATTGGAGGCGAAGTAAAGACTCTTTATGAAGTAGGTAAACCTTGTGTTACAAAAGAGGCAGCTCCTTGGGTAAGGGGTGATTCTCCATGGGAAACATCTAGTATTTATGCTAATGTTGTGGGGATAAGTAAGGTTAGTAGTACCGTTTTTCCTGAAAAAAGGGGGAATGGTTATTGTGCTCGATTAGAAACCCGATTAGAGGAGGTTTATGCGTTAGGGTTTATTCATATTACTGCTCTTGCAACAGGGAGTCTTTTTGTTGGACATCTTATCGAACCGATTAGAAATATAAATTCTCCTATGGCTAAGATGGTGCAAGGTGTGCCTTTTACGCATAAAATTAAAGCCTTAAAATTTGATTATAAGGCTAAAACAGGAGGAAAGCGTATAAAAGCATCTGCCCTAAAAAAAGATGATGTTGAAGGTCCTAATAACGCTGAAATTTGTGTTTTTCTTCAAAAACGTTGGAACGAGGATGGTAAACTGAAGAGTAAACGCATTGCAACTGCTTATATTAGAATTGAAAAAAGTACTGATTGGGTGAATGGTTACGAGTTAAAATTACATTACGGAGATATAACGAAAGAGCCTTATTACAAGGAGTATATGTCTTTAAATTACCAAGGTTACCCTTTGTATGGTTTAAATGATAAGGGTGAGAATGTTCCAATTGATGAAGTAGGATGGGGGGACGAAAATGACAATCCGACTCATATCATAATTCGGTTTTCTTCTGGTTATGGAGGGGCTTACGTGGGCGCAGTAGGAGATTGTTTGTGGATTGACAATATTGAATTTGTTATGTAAGCCTTTATTCTTGAACTAAATTTTCGCTTGACTTGAGATGAAGAAAACGTTATTTTAAGGAGTTGACAAATACTTGTCAAGTATTTTATCAGTTTCAGATTTTAGCCAATCGCGGTTGCCGGATTCAAGAATTCGAGATGATATGTTTTTTTCTCTGCAAGAGGCAAAGAGAGCCCCATTCTTATTGATTCCATCCTCGGTGAGAGCAATATGTAACGCTGTTGCAGCACCCTCTTCAGGCGTGCGGATAAACGGTCGGAAGAGTAGGTCTGCTATAGGGTCAAACCATTTATCCATTGTTATCATTCCTGTGCTGACAATCCCCGGATCTGCTGCGTTGATGGTGATTCCATGCTCTTTGGCTTTTGCTGCTAATTCTATGGTGCCTAAAAGTAAAGCAAGCTTTGAATTAGAATAAAAGGGGAAACGACTGAATTTAGAGGTAGGATGAAAAATATCTCTGTTGATTTTCCCTATTTGCGTAGTGCAAGAAACCACATTTATAATTCTACCACCTTTATTCATTGATGGTAACAAAAGTTGGCAGAGCAACATTGGAGCCAAATAGTTGACTCCAATGTTCATCTCATAACCTTCTTTGGTGGTTTGATATTCATGGCAAAGGATTCCGGCGTTATTAACTAAAATGGATATATCTCCTTCTTTTAAAATCTCTTTAGCAAAATCTGTAACCGATTTTAATGAACATAAATCCAATTGTTTTATTGAGACATTGGGATTATTGGAATTGGCAATTATCTCTTCTCTAATAGGGGTAGATTTAGTGATGTTTCTACACGCCATAATTATTTCATACCCTTTTTTGCTCAATTCAAGGGCAATTACTTTCCCCATATCTCCGGAAGCACCGGTAATAATTGCTTTGGCCATATTAATATCCTTTTTTTCTGTTATTTTCTAATTCGTTCAATAACTTTTGAGGAATTTTTTCTCCTTGAGCCAAAAGGCATTTGTGACATGCCATATCTATGGTGTACATACGTCCAATGCAGTAATTAGAATGGTCGCAAGCCGAGCGAGCCTTTTCGTCAGCCATCATTCTGTTTACAAATCCGGGCTCATTTACGAGAGCTCTTGCCATGGCCACAAATTCAAACCCTTTATCTAAAACCTCGTCTATCTTTTCTCTCGAAATTAAACCACCAATATAGCAGAGTGGCATATTTAGTGCTTCTCTAAATTTAAGAGCATCCTCTAAGAAGTATGCTTCTTTAAAAGGTCGTGCCGGAACCATAAATCGTCCTCCTAACTTAACTAATAGAGGCATCATCCAACCCTCCATATAGTGAGTCATGGTTTTAAACGGCATAGCTCCACGCATTACGTCCATTGGCGCACTACTGACAAAGCCGCTACTTAAAACTAACGCATGGGCTCCGCATTTTTCTAATGTTTTACCCACTTCAATGCTTTCGTCTATTTCCATTCCATTGCGGCAACAATCTCTCATATTCATTTTTACTAGTACGCCCATATCGTCTTTGGCTGCTTTCATTACATGGTCCATCGACATCTCCATAAAGCGCATCCTATTTTGCAATGAGCCTCCAAATTCGTCTTTTCTATGATTGGTGGAAGGCGACAAAAATTGACTGATTAAATATCCATGACCTGCATGAAGTTCGATTGCGTCAAATCCCGCTTCTCTTGCTAAATTAACACCTTCTCCAAATGATTTTGCAGTTTCTTCAATCTCATCTTTTCTCATTCCTCTAACAAAGGTGGGAGAGTAAAGATTAAATCCTGTTGAGGCTGAAATTGGAGTACAACCACAGATGTTTCTGTGCGACATATTTCCGCAATGTCCAATTTGGATGCTTGCTGCTGCTCCTTCTTTGTGAATTGCATCAGTTACTTTTCTAAGCCCTTCGATGTTCTCTTTTTTTAGCCAAAGCTGACGAGGGAAAGATAAACCGCTTTGCTGAACTGCGGAGTAGGCTATGGTTGTCATGCCAATTCCACCGGCAGCTACAGATTGATGATACTTTAGAAGTTGTTCTGATGGGGCATTCCCCAGACACATTCCTTCAAATGCTGCAGAGCGAATTGTGCGATTTCTTAATGTGATAGGACCGATTTTTCCCGGTGTAAATAGTGTACTCATGTTATTAATAAATAAATGGAATAACTCGTTTTAATTTTAAATGTTCCATTTCTGGGAACATTTTTTGATATTTTTTATAAATGGTATTGGCTCTTGGAACCAAGTTGGCAAATGTCCAAATTGCAAATACAGCACCTGCCCAAGACCATGTCAAAATGGCAAATCCAATCCATTCTACCAATTCGCCAAAGTAATTGGCTGATGTTACGTAGTTGAACATTCCGCCCTTGGGCAGATAATGGTTGGTGTCCCCCGGTTTTCGCAGGTGTCTGACAATGTAATCAGATTGAATATTTATAAACATTCCGCAAAGGAATATAATTGTCCCCAAAATAAATTGAGGGGTATGTAGCCATTCGGTAGTGTAACGATTTTCCGGAGATAAATAGAATATCCAGCCACCCTGAATCAGCCCATTTAAAGTATTAAAAATTACCCCCATCATCATAATTGAAAGAGGCATTTTACTTTTTGATTTGAACAGAAAAGGGAAAATAAATGAACGTTGAAAGTAGTGTGCCTGAAATAATAAGAATATTATCAACGGTGTAATCTCAAATTTACGATCAGAAAACCACCAACAAACTAACATTACAATAAAAACGGGAGCTTCCATTAAAATCCATCCAGTTCTATTGTTTACAGATGGTCCCCATTTTTTATTATACATTATCCCATATCCGGCATCCACAAAGTATAACGCAATAAAAACGATGGCGGCAATGATGCACATTATGCCTAAAAAGATATTAAACTCAGTTAATGTAATTGTAACCATAAAGATAATAAATAAAGGAGGAAACTATAAATTTATTTGCTAATTTTTTGAATCTATTTCGTGTGGATTGCAGAATGAATGATGGTGGCAGAGCGAGAGCTGTGACCGATTAACAAACTGTAAATTCCCGAAAGAAATCAAATAGTACCATAAGGTTATCCTCCATGATTGATACTTCTCTAATTTTAAATGGTGAATCTTTAGAAGTTGTTTAAATTTATTTCGAGCCTATTTGAGGGTGATTTTTAAGATTGTTTTTATTATTCTTATGTAGTTAATAGAGGACTATTATCAAAAAAGAATAGTAAAAAAAAGTTAAAAAGTGCCTCAAAGATGCCGAAAAAGAAAGAGTAAAACTCCAAAACAGTTTAATAATAAAAATTAAACAGCTTCTTAGTTCTCACCTATTATTTATCTTGCGAATGTAAGAATAATCTTTTTATTAATGATTGTATTTCATTAATTTTTTGTAAAAATAGGAAATTTTTCAATCCTAAACGATTATTTAGAATCTCTTCTAATCGAAATTTTAAGAATCAGAGGTAAGAATAAAACTCTTAATTGTAATTTTAAAAGTGGTTGTATAAATTCTCTAAAAAATGAAGGATAATAGAATTTATGGAAGTTAGATGAGAGAGTGAGAATAACGATAAAAAAATCATGAACTATTAGCTATAGTCCTAACTTTTTTCGTACTTTTGTAGTCGATAAATAAGAAGTTGTTTTTTTTGTTTATTGAGATAGGAAGTAAAGAAGCTGTTTTTGTTGTTT
This sequence comes from Bacteroidales bacterium, assembly GCA_015061185.1. Lineage (GTDB taxonomy): Bacteria > Bacteroidota > Bacteroidia > Bacteroidales > Paludibacteraceae > UBA1181. The sequence goes on along the minus strand of SUWZ01000025.1, from coordinate 29,177 downwards.
TTGATATAGCTTAGAGCTTTTGAATTATTGGTTAAGGTTCGTTATGATTAATCAAAGAATTACGAGAAGATATTCCTATTTAAAAGGCTGAAAGAGAAGTTAGACAACTTATATGTATGTAATTTTAATTTATTTTTAAGAACTTATGGGAGAGTTAGATTCTTTACAAACAGATTCGATTTCAGTATTAGCATCTTTAATAAACAAGGAAGCTATTGCCAATGGAGATTATGAAGAGGCTATTCGTACTGTTATAGAGACGGGTGTAGATATGTTGATGAGTTTTACCTCAAGAGTAGTTTTGGCAATCATTGTATTTTGTATTCTTAAATGGGTTATAAAGAAGCTCAATAAGGGATTGAGAAAGGCAATGGAAAAAAGGAATACAGAAGCATCTTTGTCCTCTTTTTTATCAAGTGTAGTTAATATCACCCTAAATTTTCTGATGATAATTATTGTCGTAGGAATTTTGGGTATAGAAACATCTTCTTTTGTAGCTTTGTTTGCTTCTGCCGGAGTTGCCATTGGTATGGCACTTAGTGGAACTTTACAAAACTTCGCAGGAGGTGTTATGATTATGTTATTTAAACCTTTTAAAGTTGGTGACTTTTTAGATGCACAAGGGGTTGTTGGAACTGTAAAGGAGATTCAAATATTTAACACACTGATTGCAACCACGGATAACAAAGTGATAATTGTTCCTAATGGAGGACTTTCTACAGGGATTGTCACTAATTATTCAAAGGAGAAGTACAGAAGAGTTGATTTTGAATTTTCTATAGGTTATGGTGATGATTATGATAAAGCAAAAGTTGTGTTGCAGAATTTGATTAATGCGGATTCAAGAATCCTGCAAGGAGGGGAAGTTGCAGAGCCGTTTATAGCTTTAACAAAATTAAATAGCAGTTCTGTTGATATTGTTGTGAGAGTTTGGGTTGATGCAGCCAATTATTGGGGTGTATATTTTGATATGAATGAGGCTGTATATAAAGAATTCTCTAAGCAAGGTTTGAATATTCCTTATCCGCAGATGGATGTTCATGTGCATCAAGCGTAAAGTACGTAGTACGATGGCGATATAGCTTTTATGTACATCGGCATGAAGAGGGCTTAGAAAGATTTGATTCCGTTATTTTATTGCAGTTTTATGAGACATGTTCTTTGTTTTTTCGTTTTTTTGTTCTCGTTGTCAGGTTCCTTTTTACTAATGGCGCAAGAGAATTATTTGGAGCAAACAACTATTCCTTTTCAAGAAGGTGAGTATAGGTTGTGTTGGTCTGCGCGGAAGAGTGATGGTCGCATTTTTGAGGAGTTTTGTGTTCAAGGCGAGTCTATGTCAAAATTTAGCAGTAAATTGGTGTTGGAGTGTGCACCTCTTGGAAGAAGTATCGAGGAGGAGATAAATAAACTTTTAGTAAAGTTGGCCTATCAAAAAGAGGAAAGTATTGTACATAACTTCAGTCAAGTAGAAATAGATTCCATAGGAGAGAGTCATGTTGAATATGTACAGAGCAACGTACAAGGGGGACGACCATTTGTTGTAGAGTGGAATTATTGTCGGTTTAAGATAATTGATAATAGAGTTTTGATGATGCAGTTAAAGCGAAGAGTTTATAAAGAAGAGTTGTCTAAATTTCTAAAATTAATAGATAAGAACCGACAAGAGTGGATTGAAGAATTTCTTCGATACAATATGAATGAAATAAAAATTAATAAATAAAATACTATGTTTGAAAGTTTAGGCGAAAGGTTAGAACGCTCGTTTAAGATTTTAAAAGGAGAAGGGAAGATTACAGAAATCAACGTTGCAGAGACGTTGAAGGATGTTCGTAAGGCGTTATTAGATGCCGATGTGAATTATAAAGTGGCAAAAACTTTTACGGATACAGTAAAAGAGAAAGCTTTAGGTCAAAATGTTTTGACATCAGTGAAGCCAAGTCAATTGATGGTGAAAATTGTTCATGACGAATTGGCACAATTGATGGGTGGGACAAGTGTTGACATAAATTTAGATGGTCGTCCGGCTGTTATCTTGATGTCTGGTTTGCAAGGTTCCGGAAAAACAACTTTCTCAGGGAAATTGGCCAATATGTTGAAGACGAAAAAACGAAAGAAGCCATTGTTGGTTGCTTGCGACGTTTATCGTCCGGCTGCGATAGAACAATTAAAAGTTTTAGCAGGTCAGATTGGAGTAGATGTTTATTCTAATGAAGAAAGCAAAAATCCGGTATCAATAGCACAGGAAGCTATAGCACAAGCTAAGGCAAATGGGAACGATGTGGTGATTATAGATACTGCCGGTCGTTTGGCTGTTGATGAACAGATGATGGTTGAAATTGCTTCTATTAAGGATGCTATCAAGCCACAAGAGATTTTGTTTGTTGTAGATTCAATGACCGGACAAGATGCGGTGAATACTGCAAAAGAGTTTAATGATCGTTTGGATTTTGATGGTGTTGTTTTAACTAAATTAGATGGTGATACTCGAGGTGGAGCTGCTTTATCTATCCGTTCTGTCGTAGATAAACCAATAAAATTTGTTGGTACCGGTGAAAAGATGGAAGCGATTGATGTTTTCCATCCTGAACGAATGGCAGACCGAATTCTTGGAATGGGAGATATTGTCTCATTGGTAGAGAGAGCTCAGGAGCAGTTTGATGAAGAGGAAGCGAAAAAATTACAGAAAAAAATTGCAAAAAATCAATTTGATTTCAATGACTTTTTGGGTCAAATCCATCAAATTAAAAAAATGGGTAATTTGAAGGATTTAGCATCAATGATTCCCGGAGTAGGAAAGGCAATGAAGGATATTGATATTGACGATAATGCTTTTAAGGGAATTGAGGCGATTATTTATTCTATGACGCCGGAAGAACGGTCGAATCCTGCCATTTTGGATGGAAGCAGACGTGCTCGTATTGCCAAGGGCAGTGGAACGAATTTACAAGAGGTAAACCGCTTGTTAAAGCAGTTTGAGGATACACGCAAGATGATGAGAATGGTTACCAATGGTCAGGGATTTGGTGGTAAAATGAAATTGGGTAAACGATTTAGAAGATAAAAGATATGAAATTAATAGACGGAAAAGCAATTGCAGATCAGATTAAGCAAGAGATAGCAGCAGAAGTGGCAGACATTAAGGCTGCCGGAGGTAAAATACCTCACTTGGCAGTGATTATTGTTGGTCATGATGGAGGTAGTGAAACCTATGTGGCTCATAAGGTTAAGTCTTGCGAGCAAGTGGGTTTTAAATCAACAAAGATTTGTTTTGAAGCGGATGTTACGGAAGATACTTTGTTAGAGCAAATTGATGCTTTAAATAAGGATGCAGACGTTGATGGATTTATAGTTCAACTTCCTTTGCCTAAACATATTTCAGAACAAAAGGTTATTGAGGCAATTGATTATAGAAAAGATGTTGATGGATTCCATCCAATCAATGTGGGGCGTACCTCAATAGGTTTGCCTTCATTCGTTTCTGCAACGCCTGCAGGTATTATGGAGTTGTTGAAAAGATATGAAATAGAAACTTCCGGAAAACATTGTGTTGTAATTGGTAGAAGTAATATCGTTGGAAAACCGGTAACTTCTTTAATGATGCAAAAAGCCTATCCGGGAGATGCTACAGTGACTATTTGTCATAGTCGAACCAAAAATTTAAAAGAGATTACTTTACAAGCGGACATTATTATTGCAGCTATGGGGTCTCCTAAGTTTTTGAAAGCAGATATGGTGAAAGAAGGGGCTGTGATCGTTGATGTTGGAACTACTCGTGTTCCTGCGCCTGATACCAAAACAGGATTTAAATTAACGGGAGATGTTGATTTTGAAAATGTGGCACCAAAATGTAGTTACATTACTCCTGTTCCGGGTGGTGTAGGACCAATGACCATTTGCTCATTGATGAAAAATACTTTATTGGCCGGAAAGAAAGCGGTTTATAAAGACTAATTGAAAAGTGTTCTTACGCACTTTATTTTAGAAGTTACATGAATAATTTTTGTATCATTCAGAAGTTGTTTAATTTTTATTTCTAAAATGGAGTGCGTAGAATTTTTTTCTTGTTAAGACCTATTTTTTTATAAGTTTGAAATAGATTTGAAGCGATTTTTTAGGTGACTTCTATAAATTTAGGTCGAAATGATTTTGAAAAGTATTTTGCTTTGATTGTTTATATTTAAGAACGATGCGACTCTTGTGACCGATTGAATATGAGTAAGATAAGCATAATGAATTCAAGAGTAACTTAACTTTAATTTATATCATCAATTTCTAAATTCTCTCATTTATGATTTTTTATGCTCCTAATATTAATGATTCATCTTTTTTGTCGGAAGAGGAATCAGCTCATGCAATCAGAGTATTACGTTTGGATTGCGGAGAAAAGATTGAGTTGGTGGATGGATTGGGTAATTTTTATGAAGCAGAGATAATTTTCCCACATCATAAAAGGTGTGAGGTACGTATCTTAAATAAATATGAGAATTTTAATACTTTCCCGTTTCATTTGCATATAGCTATTGCTCCAACAAAAAATATGGATAGATTAGAGTGGTTTGTAGAGAAAGCAACAGAAATTGGTATATCAGAAATTACCCCTCTGTTATGTCGTTATTCTGAGCGAAAAGTTATAAAACTTGAACGATTGAATAAGATACTGATTTCGGCAATGAAGCAATCTAAGAAAGCTACTCTTCCTATCTTAAATGAGATGATCTCTTTTGATAAATTTATTAAATCTAAGCAACCGTCGGATAATTGTTTTATTGCTCATTGTTATAACCAAAATAAACAGAGTTTATCTCAGTTGTATCATAGAGGTAACGATGCTACTATTGTGATAGGACCCGAAGGGGATTTTAGTGAAGAAGAGGTTGACTCAGCTCTCAATAATGGATTTTCTCCGATAACGTTGGGAGAAAGCAGACTTCGTACAGAAACAGCAGGTATTGTAGCTTGTCATACAATTCAATTGCTGAACTCTTTATAGGGAGTTCAATAAAATCATCTCGACCTATTTATAGAGTCTGCCTACAATTTAAAACGGTGAATTTATAGAACTAACCATTATACAATATTTAAGGTCTCCTTTTCTTTTAGACCACTAATTAAGAACGCAACAAAATTTTTCTTGTTATCGGCACTTAAGAATCCAAGATCTTTGAAATCCCCTCTGATGAAAGGAACTTCCCAGCCTTTAAGAGAACAATGAATTAATGTCGCAGCCATTCTAGGATTTTTTACATTGAAGAAGCCTTGTTCATTTCCCTCGATTAGAATGTTTTCCAACATTTTTTTTTCTCTGATGTCTAATCTGTGGCGACTTTTCTCTACAACGTGAATGTTACTAAAGAAACTTGCTTTTAAGTTCCCATTTCTAGTTACGGTTTCAGAAAAAAGCCCCATTCTTGCATAGATATAGTTGATTAATTTTTCTGCAGGATTAAGATTCTTTTGCATTTCTGACTGTAACTTGTGTGCTAACTGAAATAATTCTGTTTCAATTACCGCATAATATATATCTTCTTTATTTTTGAAGTAGGTGTATATTGTTCTGCGACCTTTGTTGGCGGCAACAGCAATATCTCCAATTGTTGTATTTTCAACGCCTTGTGTAGCGAAAAGTTCTCTTGCAACGTCAATGAGTATGTTTCTTGTTTTTGTTGTACCCATACTGAAAAATTTTACTTTATAACGCAAAAATATATTTTTTATTGCTTATTAAGAAATTTTTAAAAGAATTTTTTTTATCATTGTAGAATGAAAAGAGTTTTTTATATATGTTATTTTAGTTTTCTAATTTTTGTTTCTTGTGCAAAGGTTACAGATGCGAGAAATGAGGAAATTCAGAATAGTTTGCAAAAAGTGTGTGCGAGAAAAATAGAATTAAAATATGCAAAAAAGTTTTCTATTTTTGAGTCGGAATATGGTTATGTTTTGCATATTTTTCATGATGACTCACCTCAGCAATTTTTACGTTATTATCTTGTGAGAAATGACACAGTGAAAACGCCAAATGATGGTGTGAAAATCAATATACCTATATCACGTTTAGCGACGAATACATCAACCATTTTTGAATTTGTTCGTATGTTAGACTGTTTGTCAACGTTAAAAGCAACTTGTGCAGAGGAGTATATTTATTCTTCGGATATTTGTCGCATGATGAGAGATGGAAAAATTCAATCCTTGGGTAATTCATATAATTTAAATAGAGAAATTTTGTTGTCTGTTTCACCAGACTTGCTTTTATTGTCGGATTATTCAGATACTCCAAAGGGGCTCTCTTTACCTATGTTATATTCCTTTGAATGGAAAGAAGTAAATGCTTTGGCGAGAGCAGAATGGATTAAATTATGGGGCGTTTTATATGATAAATGTGCACTTGCTGATTCTCTATTTCAAGCAACAGAAAAAAGATACATGGCTTTAAAAGATTTAGTTGATAATCAAGTTGCTAATAGACCAACATTATTTGCAGGAGGAAGTTATTCCGGAACGTGGTACTTAACCGGAGGAGAAGGATTTATGGCTGAAGTGTATGCAGATGCGGGTGCTAATTTTCTTTTGAAAGATAGTGCTATCACGACAATTTCTTGTAGTTTGGAGTGGTTGCTGTCAAAATTTTCCGAATCAGAATATTGGTTGAATTGTGGGGATTTTTCAATGGACAATTGGGATAATAGATTGAGGCATCTGAAGTCTGTTCAAAATGGTAATGTATATCATTTTATGAAGCGTTCTAAAAGAGACGGAGGAATAGGTATTTCTGATTTTTATGAAAGTGCTGTGGCACATCCGGACATTATATTAGCAGACGTTATTTCAATTATACATCCGCAATTACTGCCATCTTATGAGCGTGTTTATGCAGATAAATGTGAGGAGGAAGAGAGATGAAACGAGAGGTTTTGTTGTATTTAATCTTAGCTGTAGTTGCTTTACTGCTTTTTGTGGCAGATCTTTTAGTCGGGAGTGTTGATATCCCTTTTGATTTACTACTGTCAAAAGAGGGTATTTATTCTTCTATTTTTTTTGATATTAGGTTGCCCAAAGCAATCACATCTGTTTTGGTGGGAGTTGCTTTAGGTGTTTCCGGCTTGTTAATGCAAACATTATTCCGAAATCCATTAGCCGGACCATCTATTCTGGGGATTAGTTCCGGTGCGACGTTGGGAGTAGCATTGTATGTGTTATTTTTTTCTGTAAGTGGACTCTCAATTGTCTCTCTCTCCATTTTTGGCAGTGTACTTTGTGCAATGTTAGGAGCTTTCATCATGTTATTGATAATATTATTGGTCTCTTTTGTCGTAAAAGATTCTGTTACTTTATTGATTGTTGGTGTTATTACGGGAAGTCTCACTTCGTCTGTTGTCTCAGTTCTTCAAAATCTAAGTGATCCAGAGTCTGTTAAACACTTTGTAAATTGGACATTAGGAAATGTAGAGGTTGTGTCATGGAGTCAATTACAACTTTTTATACCAATTGTGTTTTTTGTAATACTTCTGCTATTGGGGTGCATTAAGTCATTGGATGCATTTTTGTTGGGTGAATCCTATGCGCAGGGAGTTGGAGTATCTGTCAGAAAACATAAACTTATAGTTATTGCTTTAACGGCAGTATTAACCGGAGTGACGACTGCTTTTACCGGTCCGATCGGTTTTATTGGGATAATTGTGCCTCATGTTGCAAGGATGTTATTTAATACCTCCAAACATGCAAAAATATATCCCGCATCCATTTTGATTGGCATGATAACTATGTTGTTGTGCGATATATTATCTCAATTACCTACCAATGGGTATATTTTACCAATCAATGCTGTTACAGCGTTAATCGGCGCTCCAATTGTTCTCTGGATATTGTTAGGTCGCAATAAAATGGTGGTATAGGTCGATAAAAATACCATAATGCATATTCTATATTACTCTCATTTTCGGCATCTTTGAGACTCTTTTAGGTGAGTTCTATAAATTCATTTCGAGGAATTTTTGAATTTATTTTGAGTGAGTTGTTGGTCGAAAGACGTCAGTAGTGCGAGCTTTATGACTGGCAGCCAAACTGATAGTGTGCTGAGGAAATGTAGCGCATAAAGCTTAAATATAGAGCTAATTTATAGAAATTGCCGATAATTTTGTATTTTTGCAAAAAAAATAAGGATATGAAAGTTTGGTTGACAATTTTGTTGCTTATTGTATCAAATGTTTTTATGACATTTGCATGGTATGGTAATTTGAAGTTACAAGAAATGAAAATTTCAACAGATTGGCCTTTATTTTTGATTATTCTATGTAGTTGGGGAGTCGCATTATTTGAATATTCATTCATGATTCCAGCCAATAGAATCGGGTCTCAAATTATGGGAGGCCCCTTCTCTTTAGTCCAATTAAAAGTAATTCAAGAGGTTATATCAATCACGGTATTTTCTGTTATTGTCACCGTTTTCTTTAAAGGGGAAGTGTTACAATGGAATCACCTTGCCGCCTTTGCTTGTTTGATATTGGCTGTCTATTTTGTGTTTATGAAATAAGGATTTAGAGATTAGTAAATATAGAATCTATCTAAAATTTAAAGTTTGAACTAATTTTTTTTGATTAAAGAGAAGTTTTGAATTGAAAATTATTCAATTTGAAACATTCTTGAAGTATCAGATTCATATTGGGGTCATTCGGGCTACATTCTTGAATCTTTGATTGCGTGTTAATAATCCAAAGTTTGTCAGAATACGTTAGAGCTAAATCCAACTCATGAGTAGAAAGAATAATGGATTTATTTTCTTGAGAAACAATCTCTTTCAGTAACCTGAATATATCTATTCTATTGGGTAAATCAAGATGAGAAGTAGGTTCGTCCAAAATGATAATCGGAGTATCTTGAGCCAGTGATTTTGCAATCATTACCCGTTGTCGTTCTCCATCGGATAGCTCGAAATAAAAACGATTGGCAAGTGATTCCAAGTTCATTATTTTTAATACTCGCTCAATAATTTGTTTATCACCATCATCCAAAGTTCCCCACCAATTAGAATAATTATGTCTTCCAATGGAGATAATGTCATAAACAGTTAATTTTCCTGAGTCAATTTTTTCAGACAAAACAAAGGATAGAAGCATTGATAACTCCTTCGAGGAGTATTTATTTATCGATTTTCCGTTGATAGAAATCTCTCCATCGAGTAAAGGATGCAATCCGCATAAACTTTTAATCAAAGTAGATTTCCCGCACCCATTAGGTCCAATTAGGGAAATCAGACAATTTTTTTTGACAGACAAATTAATATCTGAAATAATAGCTTTAACGGATGAATATCCGATAGATAAATCTGATATTTTGCAAATCTCAGTCATTATCTCAAATAAGGGTTATTGTTTCTTTCAAAATCAATAGAAGTTTTAGGACCATGTCCGGGAAATACCAAAGTATTTTTAGGAAGAGAAAATAATTTAGTTACGATGCTACTCTTCAGTATATCAAAATCACCTCCTTCTAAATCAGTTCTACCAACAGAACCTAAAAATAGAGAGTCTCCGGAGAAGAGGCAGTTGTCATCTTCGGCATAAAAAGATACTCCACCCGGAGAATGCCCCGGTGTATGTAATACCGTTAATTTTATATTTCCCAAAGTTATTGTATCATTATCATTTAGATAACTCCCCGGTTCAATGGTAGTACTGGAGTTGATTCCAAAATTTTTAGCCATTAGAGGGAACCTATTTATTAAAAATTCATCAGCTTTATGCGCTTCAGGTTTTATTCCAAATTCTTCGAATAAAAATTTATTTCCGAAAATATGATCTAAGTGAAGGTGAGTGTTTAAAACCCGTTTAAGGGACAACTGATTTTCTTTAATGTAAGACGACAGTTTTGTACACTCGCAAGTGTCAAGACAACCTGCATCAATCAATATACACTCTCTATTTTCGTTTATTAGGAGATAGGTGTTTACTTGAAAAGGGTTAAATGAGAATAATTTGATCTGCATGCCCATGAGATTTATTTTAAATTTTAAGAGTATTAAATGTGAGTTGATAAACTTTTTGATTTATTTTTGATAACTTGCTATTTGATAGTCTGTTATAGTGTTTGTACTGTTCCCTTCTTTTGTTCAGTAATCCACTCGAAATCGATTCAAAATTTACGCAAAATGAATCTATATAACTCACCTAAAGAACACACTTATTCAATAAGAGACATATACAAGTTTTTTTGTTAAGAAAAACTCCTCTTCAAAGAAGTCACTCAAATCCCATAGAGAAGCCTCTTTTCGAAAAGGAAGAATTTCTTGTTGAAGTTCGCCCCCTTTTAAACATACAAGTCCGTTTGGAAGTGAGTTTTTTTGATTTTTTATATCAACATTCTTTTTTGTTAACTTAACCAAATTATCTAAAGGCATGACAGCGCGACTTATTATAAAATCAAATTTTGTTTTGACATCTTCCACCCTTGCATGTTGAAATGATGTATTGGATAGTCCAATAGCCTCTGACACGCTATTGGCAACCTTTATCTTTTTTCCGATGGAATCAACCAAGTGGAAATGACATTCAGGGAAGAGGATAGCCAATGGAATAGCAGGGAATCCGCCACCTGTACCAACATCCATAATCGAGGTATTAGGTCGAAATGATAATACTTTGGCTATTGAAAGAGAATGTAGTACGTGATGTTCATAAAGGTTTTCTATGTCCTTTCTTGAGATGACGTTAATTTTTCCGTTCCAATCAAGATAAAGATCGTATAAAGCCGAAAATTGTTCGATCTGTTTTTCCGTTAAATTAGGAAAATACTTTTTGATTATTTCCATTGAAGTAAAATTTAGTTAGAGTTCAAATACACTCATTTTAGACTGCAAATTTAATCATAGTTTATGAATTTTGGAAAAAATAAAAATTCTCGTTTGTGTTGTCAAGAAAATTTACGAATTTTGTGCAAGCAAAATAACGGTCAAAATAGATAGAGAATATGGTAAAGATAAATCCATTGGTAGAACAGATGACATCATTTATTGTAATGGATGTTTTGGAGCGCGCACAAGAATTAGAAAAGGAGGGCAAAGATATTGTTCATTTAGAGGTTGGAGAACCCGATTTTGATTTATCTGAAATAGTGAGAGAAGCGGCAGAAGCTTCGTTTGCTCAAAAACGGACGCACTATACCCACTCGTTAGGCGACAAAGAATTGCGATTAGAGATAGCCAGATTTTATCAAAGAGAATACGGAGTGACAATTGACCCCGATCAGGTAATTGTGACCTCAGGTTCTTCACCTGCCATTTTGATGGCTTTGATGGTTTTATGTGAACCTGGAAGCGAAGTGATATTGTCCGATCCCGGATATCCATGTTATAAAAATTTTGTTTTAGCATGTAATGCAAAGCCGGTAAGTGTGGATTTATCTCCTGAAGATGGTTTTCAGTACTCTATAGAGAAGATAAAAAAAGCAATTACCCCTAAGACAAGAGCTATTTTTGTAAATTCACCGATGAATCCAACGGGTACATTAGTTTCAGATGCAACTTATAAGGAGTTGGTAAGTTTAGGAATTCCGTTGCTTTCGGATGAGATTTATCATGGATTGGTATATGAAGGTCGGGCAAAGTCCGCCTTGGAATTTACAGATAATGCATTTGTTTTGAATGGGTTTTCCAAACGATATGCGATGACAGGACTTCGATTAGGTTTTTTGGTAGCACCGAAGGAGTATGTTAGAAAATTGCAGGTGATTCAACAAAATTTGTTTATTTGTGCTCCGAGTATTTCACAAAGAGCCGGAATCGTTGCGTTGCGAGATTCCGAGCCGGAAGTGGCAGAAAGAAGAGCAATTTATGATGAAAGAAGAAGATATATGTTGTCCAGATTAAAAAATATGGGCTTTGAAGTAGAGGTAGAACCACAAGGGGCATTCTATATTTTTTGTAATGCAAAAAAGTTTACTACAGATTCGTACAGATTTGCATTTGATGTTTTAGAGAATGCGCATGTAGGAATTACACCTGGTGTGGACTTTGGTAAAAATGGAGAAGGGTATGTTAGATTTTCTTATGCCAATTCCTTAGATAATATCAAGAAAGGAATGGATAGATTGGAGACTTACTTACAAAAACTTTAGTAGAAATTAAGAACTATAAGAATAAATTTAGAACGTATTTAAATTTTATTTTGAACTTTTTGAAAGTAAATTTTATTAAACAATATCTTATCTTATTCATATATAACTCGTTTGTATAATACGGGAAAGATTCTTAAATTATGATAATTAGGTCATAAAAAGATGTTTAAAATTTCGGGCAATTAAGTATAAATATGTAATTTTGTCAGTGATTTTCTCTTAAATATTAAGGATATGTCAAATATAGATATTCAAACGGTAAAGCAAAGATTTATGATTATTGGAGATAATCCAATATTAAATCGCGCAATAGATGTCGCAGTTCAGGTAGCATCTACCGATTTGTCTGTATTGATAACAGGAGAAAGTGGAGTAGGGAAAGAGCGGTTTCCTCAAATAATCCATCAATATAGTAAACGGACACATTCTCCATATATAGCCGTAAACTGTGGAGCTATTCCGGAAGGAACCATAGATTCAGAGTTGTTTGGGCATGAGAAAGGGGCGTTTACCGGAGCTGTATCAGAGCGGAAGGGTTACTTCGAGGCGGCAGATAAGGGGACAATATTTTTAGATGAAGTAGGAGAACTTCCGTTGACAACACAAGTCCGATTGTTGAGAGTGTTGGAAACAGGAGAGTTTATGAAAGTTGGGTCTTCTAAAGTATTAAAAACCGATGTTCGTGTTGTTGCAGCAACGAATATGGATATGGGAAGAGCTATTGCAGAGGGGCGTTTTAGGGAAGATCTTTATTATCGTTTGAATTCAGTTCCGATTGTAGTTCCTCCATTGAGAGAACGGGGAATGGATATATATCTGTTATTTAGAAAGTTTGCAAGGGACTTTTCGGATAAATATAAGATGCCGGCAATAACACTGACAGCAGAAGCTCAACAGTTGTTGTTGAGATATACCTGGCCGGGTAATGTTCGTCAGTTGAAAAATGTAACAGAGCAAATCTCGGTGTTAGAAACGGCGAGGGAGGTCTCTGTCGATGTTTTGAGGCGTTATTTGCCGTCAGAAAATATTACTTCACAAGTTCCGGTTCTTTCTTCGCAGGTTAATGCCGGGAAAAATTTTTCAAACGAAGTTGAAATCCTATATCAAGTATTATTTGATATGAAAAAGGATATGAATGATTTGAAAAAGTTGGTGCATGATATTATTCAGAGCGGAAAAGTTGATATGGATGCGATTCATATTCCGGACGGAGTAGATTTAGGGGGAATATATACCCAAAAATTTGAAGATGGTACAGCAGTTGTGTCAACATCTTCGAATTTCACGTCGTCCCCGACCTCTAAGATTAGTAAACAGCAAGATATAGAGGATACTGAAGAGTATCAAGAAGAGAACTTTTCACTAGAAGAGGTGGAAAAAGAGATGATAAAAAAAGCTTTGGAACGACATAATAATAAGCGAAAATATGCAGCTCAAGATTTAAAAATTTCAGAGCGAACATTATATAGAAAAATAAAAGAATATGGTTTGGAATAAAAAAATAGTTCCGATATTGAGTTTTTTTGCAGTGATTTTGATTATAACATCCTGTAAGATTTCATATAAATTCAATGGTTCGTCTATTGACTATACAAAAGTTAAGACGATATCCATCTCGGATATACCTAATAGAGCTCCATTGGTATATGCTTCCTTATCATCTGACTTTACAGAACAATTACGAGATGAGTTCTCGCAAAAAACGAGTTTACAGTTTGTTGAGTCAAATGGAGATTTACAAATATCAGGAGCAATTGTAGGGTATAATGTAATATCGTCCGGAGTTAATGCTGATGGAGATGCTATGGATTCTCGATTGCAAATGAGTGTAAATATATCTTTTGTAAATAGGGTTAATCCAACAGAAGATTTTGAAAGGACTTTTTCTTCTTATCAAGTTTTTTCAAATACATATACAATAGATCAGGTTCAAGCAGAGTTGAATGAAGAATTGATAGATGATATAATCAGTCAAATTTTTAATGCAACAGTTGCCAATTGGTAGAGTTATGACACGAGAAGAATTGATATATTATGTGAAGCATCCGAATGAATTGCAGCATGAGCATATTGCCGACTTGCGAGATCTGGTATCGGAGTATCCTTATTCATCTTCTTTTCGGTTGTTGTACTTGAAGTTGTTGAGAAATGAGAAAGATTTTAGGTACGATGCTGAATTGAAAAAAACTTCGATTTATGTAGTCGATCGCAGTCGGATGTACGAATTAATGTGTAAGTTGCCTGTAGAAAAAGAGATGAGGTTTTCTAAAGAGATGTCAAGGACAATAATCACAAATCCAATATCATCTGTAGAGCAAAAGCCACTTATTTCTTTAGCTAATTTGTTGGAAGATATAGAAAAAATGCCTAATAAAGAGGTTTCTCAATCAGAAAAAAAAGAGTTAAAAAAACAGATTAGTGCAAAAGAACAAGATGATTTAATAGAAAGTTTTATAGAAAAAAGCAGGGAGGGTGATATTGCGATATCAATAAAAAATAAGCAACCACAAGTAGAAGAAGATAAGGTGGAAAAGAGTGAGCCGACTCAATTTTGCACAGAAACTTTGGCTAAAATTTACATAAAACAAAGAAAATTTGATAAGGCAATTGAAATATTTCGTCGTTTAAGTTTGAAAAATCCAGAAAAAAGTATTTACTTTGCAGACCAAATCAAATTCTTTGAAAAAGTATTAGAAAACAGAGAATTTATAATAAATTAAAAAGACATGGTTTATACATTTATTACAATTGTTGTTGTTATTGCGTCCATCCTTTTGATTGGAGTTGTTTTAATTCAAAATTCTAAAGGGGGAGGATTAGCTTCTAGTTTTCAATCTCAAAATCAAATTATGGGAGTTAAGAAGACAACAGAAACAATTGAGAAAGCTACGTGGATTTTAGTGTCTGTGGTAGTAGTTTTAAGTATTGCATCTGCTGCGTTTTATCCTCGTCAACAAGAGAATTATGATTCGCAGTTGAGAGATATGTATCAAAACGAAGCTACTACAACAACAGAAGGGTTGCAAGAGTAAGCGGATTGAAAATTAAGAGTTAGGAAGGGAACAATTTTGTTGTTCCCTTTTTTTATAATCAATCTAAAGATGACTATAAAATAATCAGTTTATGCTTAATTCTTGAATTAACGTGTAAAATCATTTGAAAATTCGTGCTATTTTAAATAACTCTCCGTATATTTGTCTTTATGAAGCGAATGATGATTTTATATAAGGCTTTGGTATTTCTAATTATATGTTTTGTGGAGAGTGTTCATGCAAAGCAGTATGATATAGATAATATTGATATGGTTCATCTTACAGATGAAACCAAGTATGTCTGTAATCCTGAAAATATTTTATCGTTCGGGACGGTTGCAGAGTTAGATTCCTTATTTTATCGTTTGGAAGCAACAACGGGAATAGAAACTGTTGTTGTGGTGGTAGATTCGTTGCGAGGTGAGGATTGTTATTCTTTTTCTTTGATGTTGGGGAATAAGTATGGGGTAGGAAGTGAAAATAGGAATAACGGATTGGTTATAGCTCTTTCTACGTCAGACAGATGTACGCAAATTTTGACAGGACGTGGTTTGGAGGGTTATCTACCCGATGCTATATGTCGAAGGATTCAAGTTCAACAAATGAATGAACACTTGAAAAATGGAAACTATGATGAAGCAATGCTAAGGTGTGCAAAGACGGTTGTTTCTTATTTGGATGGTTCAATGGAGCCGGAACCTGTTAAGAGTGGCTCTGAGAGTAGGGAGTTTTGGATTATGTTTTTCTTAATATTTACCCCTATTATTTTGATGAGTATTTGGACATATTATAAGCAGAGGAGGTGTCCTAATTGTAAAAAATTTAAATTAGAGCAGAAGGATACTCTTTTGTTGGTAGATGATGAAAAAGTGCGTGTGACAGAAACTTTTTTTCTTTGTAAAAATTGTCAGCATGAATTGTCTCGCAAGACAATGGTTCGCAAAAGAAATGATTACCATATAGGAGGTTATGGCGGATATGGTGGTCGACCGGGAGGTTTTAGTAGAGGTCCTTCAAGAGGTAGTTTTGGAGGGGGTAGTTTTGGAGGAGGAGGAAGTAGTTGGAAGTTTTAAATAAAAAAAGATATAAATATTAAATTTTTTTGGATATGAGTAAAAAATTAATCGCAATTATTGGAGCTGCTGTTTTATTGGTAATATTTGGAGTTTCTACTTATAATTCTTTAGTTGATAAGGATGAAGAGGTAAAACTAAAGTGGAGTAATTTAGAAGCTCAATATCAAAGAAGAGCTGATTTGATTCCTAATTTGGTAAATACTGTAAAGGGATATGTTCAGCATGAAAGAGAAACTTTGGAGGCGGTAATGGAAGCACGAAGTAAAGCTACATCCATCACAGTTGACCCTAGTAATATTACGCCGGAACAATTTGCCGAGTATCAGAAGGCTCAAAGTGGTGTTACAAGTGCATTAGGTAGGTTATTGGCTGTGGCAGAAAATTATCCGGATTTGAAAGCTAATCAACAGTTTTTGGAATTGCAGGCACAATTAGAGGGAACCGAAAATCGTATTGAGGTGGCGCGCGAAGATTACAATAAAGCAAGTAAGTCCTTTAATTCGTCAGTTCGTAAATTCCCAACCAATCTTTTTGCTTCGATTTTTGGATTTGAAATGTATGATTACTACGAGGCTGAGGAAGGTGCAGAAATAGCACCCCAAGTGCAATTTTAGATTGCTATATTGAGAAATTATTGAGGAGTGTCTTTTGTGATGCTCCTCTTTTTTATATATATAATAAAATATTGCTGTATTTAAACTTATTTTTTTATCTTTGCAACTGCAATATTGATATTTGCCATTGCTAAACGAGTTGAAGGTTACTTCTAAAAATGTAATTTGATTTTTTTGCGTATAGGTCAATTTTTTTTGAGGATTTTTATTCGGACTGGTGTTGAGTATTCTGTTTGAGATTGTTTAGATATAGCCTAAAAGTAAAATGTTTCGGTTCTTGAAAACTAAATTTGAGCATTTTTTGAAAGATTTATTTCTATTTATTTTTTTATTCACTTCTTTAAGTGGGCATTCACAAGTTTCATTTAATTCTTGTGGAGGGGAGATTACCCAACAAGGTGTAGGATTTGTCTCATATTCTGTGGGGCAATTAGATTATCTTTCACTCTCATCGTCAGATGCCATTGTTTCTGCCGGTGTGCAGCAACCTTATGCATGTATAGGGGAATCAACAATCGTTTTGCCAGACTCGAAAATTCCTAGTTCAGTTTTCTCTGTTACGCCCAATCCGACAAAGGATAATGTTGTTGTTTCTTTTTTTTTAGAAGGTGAATATCAATATGTATTAACAGATGTGAATGGAAAATTATTTGAAGAGGGGCGGTTGACTAATGGTATGATATTGTCTCTGCAAGACTATCTTTCTGGTACTTATTTATTGCAAGTTATTTCTGCTAAGGATAATAAAATTTCAATGCTAAAAAAAATTATTAAAGAATAAATGGAAATGAGGCGATTTATTACATTTTTTATTTTAAATTGTTTATATGTGTGTTCTCTTTTTGCTGCAATACCTAAAACGTTGAGTTATCAAGCTGTAGTTAGAGATGGGAGTGGTAATTTGATAACAGAGAAATCTATAGGTGTTTCTATTTCTATTCTTTTAGAGGATACATCTAATGTTGTTTATCAAGAAGAACACGTGGTGACAACTAACAAATACGGATTAATATCTTTAACTATTGGGAAAGAATCTTCTTTTTCTGAGATTAATTGGTCAGGTGGCACTTATTTTATTCAATGTCAATTTGATTTGAATAAAGATGGATTTTATGACTTGAAATTTTGCTCTCCAATGCAAAGTGTTCCCTATGCTTTGTATGCTGAGAATGTTTCACCATCTGCTTTGCCTGCATGGGTTTATAGTGAGAAAAAACCATCTTATAGTTTCGATGAACTTGATGATAAACCATTCATTCCCTCTCGCTTGAGTGAGTTAGAGGATGATGTGAATTTTTTGACAGTAAGTGATCTTCCTAAGCAAGATTCTTCTTTTTATGAATCTGTAGCCTATCAAATTTCATCGGAAGATACCATGTCATGGAACAGAAAATTGTCTGAGGAGAGAGATCCAATTTATAGCGCATCGGTAGCGTCGCACATCACCTCAGCAGATACCTTGAGATGGAACGAAAAGTTGTCAGAGGAGAGTGATCCAATTTATAGCGAGTCGGTAGCATCGCACATCACCTCAGCAGATACCTTGAGGTGGAACGAAAAGTTATCTGAGGAGAGTGATCCAATTTATAGTGCATCGGTTGCATCGCACATCACCCCAGCAGATACCTTGAGATGGAATGAAAAGTTGTCTGAGGAGAGAGATCCAATTTATAGCGCATCGGTAGCGTCGCACATCACCTCAGCAGATACCTTGAGATGGAACGAAAAGTTGTCAGAGGAGAGTGATCCAATTTATAGCGCATCGGTTGCATCGCACATCACCTCAGCAGATACCTTGAGATGGAACGAAAAGTTGTCAGAGGAGAGAGATCCAATTTATAGCGCATCGGTTGCATCGCACATCACCTCAGCAGATACCTTGAGATGGAACGAAAAGTTGTCTGAGGAGAGAGATCCAATTTATAGCGCATCGGTAGCATCGCATATTACTTCAGCAGATACCTTGAGGTGGAACGAAAAGTTGTCTGAGGAGAGTGATCCAATTTATAGCGCATCGGTAGCATCGCATATTACTTCAGCAGATACCTTGAGATGGAACGAAAA
>SUWZ01000025.1:0-10183 GCA_015061185.1 Bacteroidales bacterium | reverse complement strand
AGTGATCCAATTTATAGCGCATCGGTAGCATCGCATATTACTTCAGCAGATACCTTGAGATGGAACGAAAAGTTGTCTGAGGAGAGTGATCCAATTTATAGTGCATCGGTAGCGTCGCACATTACCTCAGCAGATACCTTGAGGTGGAACGAAAAGTTGTCAGAGGAGAGTGATCCAATTTATAGCGCATCGGTAGCATCGCATATTACTTCAGCAGATACCTTGAGATGGAACGAAAAGTTGTCAGAGGAGAGTGATCCAATTTATAGCGCATCGGTTGCGTCGCACATCACCTCAGCAGATACCTTGAGATGGAACGAAAAGTTGTCGGAGGAGAGTGATCCAATTTATAGCGCATCGGTAGCATCGCACATTACCTCAGCAGATACCTTGAGATGGAATGAAAAGTTGTCGGCAGAGAGTGATCCAATTTATAGCGCATCGGTTGCCTCACAAATTACTTCGGAAGATACAATGTCATGGAACAGGAAATTAGAAATTTCAGACTTAAAAGATTATGCTCACAAAGGAGAATTGCCAGTAGTTCCTACAAAAGTAAGTGAGTTTGAGAATGATGCAACTTATGTGACGCAAGCCGATTTAAGTATGCTTGCAGAAGTAGTTAGAGAACTTACGCAAAGAGTTAATGATCTTGAGGCCGATAACCAACAGATAAATAGAGTAGTAGATAGCCTAAAATTAGAAACTCAAAAATTACAATACAAGGTAGATTCTATGCAGGCAGTCTCAAATGATGCGATAGTGAATTATGCAAAAACAGCGACTCCGGTGTATTCTTTCCCATTGGATTCATGGACATACGCTTACGAGGTATATGAAAGCCTAAAAGAAGGAGATAGGGTTGTATTTGTAGTAAGACATTCTGAAAGGGATGAAGGTTGTTCCGGTTCGGAATGTGACTTGAATGCTAATGGAATCAATATGGTAAAAGAGATTGGCGTTAAATTTAGAGGAGGTTTGGCCGGAATAGATGATTCTTACTATGGTTCAAGTGATGCCGAAAGATGTAAAACAACATCCTATTTGATAGCAACCACTCGAGGCGACACTCACTTAAGTAGCAATCAAGATGTGGTAAATCCAATAGAAGTTTTAAAATCAAAGTATTACGGAGAAGACCTTAATAGTTGGCCGGGAAGAGCCGAATATTATAATAAGAATCCTGAGGAAGTTGCGCAGAAATCTATGGTTTTAGTAAATGATTTGCTAAATAGAACGAAGGGGAAGACATTTTCTTGGTTTACTTCGCATGATTATGTCATGGTTCCGCTTGTAGAGTGGGCAACTAATTTAGGAATAGATTATGAAAAATATAGGGGAATCTATAATGGAGTGGATAGCGATAATCAAGATAAAGAAACAGACTATTTTTATTGGAATAATTTTTTATCAGGAGTAGCAATATTGGTTCATAAAGATAATACGTTTGAGATCTATCCGGTGAAAAATTTAGAAGATGGTTTTCGTTATAATAGATGTTATAAAGATTGGTAACAGGAGAATGTTGTAGATATTTTAATTTTCTATATTTTTGTAATGCGAAAGAAAAAATATAAAAATAGGTATAATAATGGAAAAGAAATTGATTACTTACGAAGATGTACAATCGAATAAAGAGATAAAAATATATATATCGCAAGCCGATAAAGTATTGGCAGCGATGGGATATACAGAGCATTCTTTTGGTCATGTTAAGAAGGTGGCGGAGTTAGCACAGTCGATTTTATCCACATTAGGTTATAGTGAAAGAGAACAAGAATTAGCTCGTATCGCAGGTTATATGCATGATATAGGAAACGTAATTAATCGCATTGATCACGCACAGAGTGGGGCAGTGATGGCTTTTCGTATATTGGATAAAATGGGAATGGATCCGGAGGAGATAGCAAAGGTTATCAGTGCGATAGGTAATCACGATGAGAGTACAGCTGCTGAAGTTAATCCGATTGCAGCAGCATTGATTTTAGCTGATAAGACTGATGTGAGACGCAGTCGTGTTAGACATCGCAATGTTTCCGGTTTTGATATTCATGATAGAGTTAATTTTGCAGTTGTAGAGTCAAAAACCTATTTTGTAAACGATAATAAGGAGTTGTTGTTAGATTTGATTATTGACACAGAAATATCCGCAGTAATTGATTACTTTGAGATTTTTTTAAATCGTATGATTTTATGTAGAAAGGCGGCAAATTATCTTAATTTAGAGTTTGGGCTGATAATTAATGGACAAAAGATGGTTTGATTTATGTCATAAAATAACAAAGTAAGATACTAATCGGTGTGTCAAAAATAAAATGGCACACCGGTTAAAAAGAATTATTTACGTTCCAATTCTTTAAGATTATCCATTTTTTTCTTTTCAAGAAATCCATAGATGCTATCAAGATGTTCAGTAACTTTTTGATTTCCAAACTCATAGACTTTATTGACTAATCCATTAAGGAAGTCTCTATCATGAGATACTACTATTAATGTGCCATCGAAATCTTTTAAAGCACTTTTTAGAATGTCTTTTGTCTTCATATCTAAGTGATTGGTAGGCTCATCTAAGATCAGAAGATTTACAGGTTCTAACAAAAGTTTTATCATTGCTAATCTGGTCCTTTCTCCACCTGAAAGAACTTTTACTTTTTTAAGAGAATTGTCACCTCCAAACATAAATGCACCCAATAAATCTTTTATCTTATTACGAATTTCACCTTGTGCAACATCATCAATAGTTTGGAAAACAGTCAGTTCACCATCCAATAGAGAAGCTTGATTTTGAGCAAAATAACCAATTTGAACGTTATGACCTAATTTTAGATTTCCATCATACTTTATTTCGTCCATTATGCACTTTACAAGTGTGGATTTACCCTCTCCATTTCGTCCAACGAATGCCACTTTATCCCCGCGTTCGATAGTAAATGATACGTTCTGGAATACAGTATGTTCACCATAGGATTTAGTTATTTGATTGGCAATAATAGGGTAATTCCCTGAACGAGGAGAGGGAGGAAACTTTAATCGAAGAGCAGAGGTGTCTTCCTCGTCTACTTCGATTATATCTAATTTTTCCAACATCTTTACACGAGACTGAACTTGCAACGTTTTTGAATACGTACCCTTGAATCGTTCGATAAATTCCTTTGTTTCGGCAATCATTTTTTGTTGTTCGTTATATGCTTTTTGTTGCTGTTCTCTACGCTCTCTTCTTAATTCTAAATAGTTTGAATAATTGGTCTTGTAATCGTATATTCTTCCCATTGTAACCTCAATAGTTCTCGTAGTAATATTGTCAACAAATGCGCGGTCATGAGAAATTAGTATTACAGCTTTTGCACTATTTATCAAAAATTCTTCCAACCATTGTATCGATTCAATATCAAGGTGATTGGTTGGTTCATCCAACAAAATTACATCAGGTTTTTTCAGTAATATTTTAGCTAATTCAATTCTCATTCTCCATCCTCCACTAAACTCTTTTGTAAGTTTTTGAAGGTCATTACGTTTAAAACCTAAGCCCAATAAAACTTTTTCAACCTCAGCCGCATAGTTTGTATCTTCTATAGAGTAGAATTTTTCGCTGAGGGTTGAAACTTGTTCGATAAGTTCCATGTATTCATCCGAATCATAATCTGTTCTTATTGCCAATTCATTGTTGAGGCGTTCTATTTCCTTCTCCATTTCAAATAGTTCAGAAAAAGCCAAAGAAGCCTCATCGAATACAGTTCTTCCATCTTCCGTCATTAAATGTTGGGGTAAGTATGCGATGACACACTCTTTGGGAGCCGCAACTTTTCCTTTCGATGGTTTTTGTACACCTGCAAGAATTTTTAGTAGAGTGGATTTTCCAGCTCCATTTTTTCCCATAAGGGCGATACGGTCTTTTTCATTAATCTGGAAAGATATATTTTCAAAAAGAGTAGAACCACCAAATTCTACGGTTAAATTGTCAACAGAAATCATGATACTATTTTAATATTACTTCTTTAATTTTTTTGCAAATTTAGAAAAAAAATGAATTTTATTTTTGTAAGGTTAGGTGTGTTTTTAGGATATAGATTTGACTAATTATGTTTAACCATCATTGTTAGTGATAGATTCGTATGTTTTTTTGAAAATTAGAAAAAAAACTTCCAAAAATATGGTAAAATTATTTATCTTTGCACGCGAATTTTAGAGATGAAATAAAATCAATGTTTTATTAAATAATTAGAGTTTTATGATTAACACTAAAAATGCTAAATTGAATGCATGGGTGAAGATGTGGGCGGATATTTGTCAGCCGGAGAACATCTACCTTTGTAATGGTTCTGACGAAGAGTTCACTCGCTTGATGGACGAGTGTGTGGCAAACGGATTAGCTCGTAAATTGAATGAGAAAAAACGTCCAAACAGCTACTACTTCCAATCAGACCCAAGCGACGTAGCTCGTGTAGAAAACCGTACATTCATCTGCTCTAAGAAGCAAGAAGATGCCGGTCCTACAAATAACTGGATGGATCCTAAAGAGATGAAGAAGATCCTTATCAATAAGTATAATGGATGTATGAAAGGTCGTACAATGTATGTTATCCCTTTCTCAATGGGTCCTCTTGGTGGTCCTATCTCTCAATTAGGTGTTGAGATCACAGACTCAGCATACGTTGTTGGTTCAATGAAGATCATGACTCGTATGGGGGATGCTGCTTTGAAGTTAATCGAAGAGAAGGGTGATTTCATTCCATGTATCCACTCTGTTGGTAAACCATTGCCAGACGGATTGAAGGATGCTAAGTGGCCTTGCGCTCCAATCGAAGATAAATATATTGTTCAATTCCCTGAAGAACGCGAAATCTGGACTTACGGTTCTGGTTACGGAGGTAACGCTCTTCTTGGTAAGAAGTGCTTCGCTTTGCGTATTGCTTCTAAGATGGCTCAAGAAGATGGATGGTTGGCTGAGCACATGCTTATCCTTCGCCTTACTAAGAAAGCTACAAACGAAACTAAGTATGTTTGTGCAGCATTCCCATCAGCTTGCGGAAAAACAAACTTGGCTATGTTGATTCCTACAATTCCGGGATGGGAAGTTAAGACTGTAGGTGACGATATCGCATGGATGAAGTTTGATGAAGAGGGTAATCTTCGTGCAATCAACCCAGAGGCTGGTTTCTTCGGTGTTGCTCCTTTTACTTCAGCTAAGACTAACAAGAACGCTCTTGACTCTTGTTGCAAGAATACTATCTTTACTAACGTAGGTTACACTCCAGATGGTGACATTTGGTGGGAAGGTATTGGATATGATTGTCCTGAAGGAACTATCGATTGGAAGAATCGTGTTTACAATCCAGAGTCTGGCGAACCTTGCGCTCATCCAAACTCTCGTTTTGCAGCTCCGGCTAGCAACTGTCCTGCTATCGACCCAGATTGGGAATCTCCAAAGGGTGTTAAAGTTGATGCAATCCTATTCGGTGGTCGTCGTCCTAATACAGTTCCGTTGGTACACGAGGCTGAAGATTGGGCACATGGAGTGTTTATGGGATCTATCGTAGGTTCTGAGGTTACAGCTGCAGCTATCGGTTTGAAGGCTGGTGTTCGTCGCGACCCATTCGCTATGTTGCCATTCTGCGGTTACAACATGGGAGACTACTTCCAACACTGGATTGATATGGAGAAATTGCCAGCTGCTAAGGGTGGTAAGAATATGCCTAAGATCTTCTTTGTTAACTGGTTCCGTCGTGATAAAGAAAATCCGGCTCTTAAGAGTGAGGGTGGATTCTTGTGGCCAGGTTATGGTGATAATAGCCGTGTTCTTGCTTATATCTTTGATCGTTGTAATGGTCAAGGTGAAACTGTTGATACTCCAATCGGAAAGGTTCCTGCTGCAGGTCAAATCAACATCGAAGGTTTGAAGAGCTGCTATACAGAGGAGACAATGAAGCAAGTTCTTGCTGTTAATGTTGATGAGTGGAAAGATGAGGTTGAACGTATCGAAGAGCACTTTGCTAAATTTGGAAAACACCTTCCTAAAGAGCTTGTTGCTCGTCTTGATATTCTTAAACAACGTCTTGGTATGTAATTTGTTTAAGATTTTCTTAATATTAAAAGTCGCATCTTCGGATGCGGCTTTTTTTGTTTTTTATATGTTTTGTTTGTTGCGAAAACTCGCCCGAAAAATGTGTTGGCCATCGCAAAAAGTCACCCGAAAATTGTGCTTGGTTTTATAAAAACTCGCCCGATAAATGTGTTGGTTATTGCGAAAAGTCGCCCGATAAATGTGTTATTTATTGCGAAAACTCGCCCGCAAAATGTGTTGGTTATTGTAAAAAGTCGCCCGCAAAATGTGTTAGTTATCGCAAAAAGTCGCCCGCAAAATGTGTTGGTTATCGTAAAAAAGTCGCCCGCAAAATGTGTTGGTTATTGTAAAAAGTCGCCCGCAAAATGTGTTAGTTATCGCAAAAAGTCGCCCGCAAAATGTGTTTGTTATTGTAAAAAGTCGCCCGCATAATGTGTTGGTTATCGTAAAAAGTCGCCCGCAAAATGTGTTGGTTATCGTAAAAAGTCGCCCGCAAAATGTGTTTGTTATTGTAAAAAGTCGCCTGAAAAATGTGTTGGCTGTCGCGAAAAGTCGCCCGCAAAATGTGTTGGTTATTGCAAAAAGTCGCCCGCAAAATGTGTTGTAATATTTGGAAAGTCGCCCGAAAAAATGTATTTTTGTTGAAAATTTAATTGATAATGCTATGTATATTAGAAAAATAGATAAATTATTATTAGATTGGAAGAATTATGAGGATAGAAAACCTTTGGTAGTACGAGGGTGTCGTCAGTGTGGGAAAACAAGTACTGTAATTTCGTTTGCAAAAAAGCATTATAAAAACGTAATTTATTTAGACTTTCATAAAGAAAAGGAATTATGCACTATTTTTTCAGGTTCATTAAATGTAGATTATTTAGTGGTACTTATTTCTGCTGCTATTCCCTCAGCTCGATTTGAAGAAGGAAAAACATGTTTGATTTTTGATGAGATACAAGAGTGTCCTCATGCGCGAGCTTCCCTTAAGTTTTTTAAGTTGGATGGTCGTTATGACGTTATTTGTACAGGTTCATTATTGGGTATAAATGGATATAGTACTATTGATTCTGATGCATTTATTCCGGTTGGTTTCGAGTCTGCAATTAATATGTATCCGATGGATTTTGAAGAGTGGTTGTGGGCAAATGGTATTCAAGATTCTGTAATAGATATTTTGAAGCATCATTTAGAGGAGGAGACTCCAGTACCGCAAGCTATCCATAATAGTATGCGACAATTGTTGTTACAGTATATAGTTGTTGGCGGAATGCCGGATGCTGTTAAGACCTTTTTAGCAACACATGATATTAATCGAGTGTTAACTGTTCAGCGAAATATTATTGAAGGTTATAAAGCAGATATGGTTAAGTATGCTAATCCTACTGATAAAAATCGCATTAGAGAATGTTTTGAATCCATTCCAAGGCAATTGAGTAAAGAGAACAAAAAATTCTCCTATTCAGTTGTCAGAAAGGGAGCTCGAAGTCGGGATTATATAGGTAGTTTACAGTGGATTGAGGATGCAGGAATGATTCATCGTTGTTATAACTTAAACATAACGGAGTTGCCATTGAGTGGTAATGCCATTCAAGATTCGTTTAAAGTTTTTATGGCAGACACCGGTTTGTTTATCAGTTTGTTGGATGAAGGTACGCAATTTGATATATTGCATGGTAAATTGTATGGATACAAAGGGGCGATTTACGAAAATATTGTAGCGGATATTTTAGGTAAGATGGGGCGTAAGTTGTATTATTTCCATAAAACAGATGGAATTG
The DNA here is from genome assembly GCA_015061185.1 of Bacteroidales bacterium. GTDB lineage: Bacteria > Bacteroidota > Bacteroidia > Bacteroidales > Paludibacteraceae > UBA1181. The sequence continues at coordinate 2,347 of SUWZ01000025.1, read as the reverse complement.
AGATTGATTTCGTTTTTCGTTACAAAGGGGAGTGTACACCTTTGGAATGTAAGGCTCGTACAGGTAATGCAAAGTCTTTGAATACATTGTTAAGACATCCGGAAAAATACCATGTGAATAATGCCATAAAAGTGGGAGATTACAATGTGGGAAGAGCTGGTAGTGTGTTGACAATCCCTTTGTATATGGGATTTTTGCTTACAGCTCTTTAATTTCTGCACCTCTTTTTTTTCTTGATATTTTTGAGAGTGGTGGTAATTTATGGAGAGTTACCATAATTATTAGGGTTGCTTTTTTTGATCTGCCGAAAATAGTATAAAAGTACCCTTTATTTTATGAAAATACAGAGACTGAGAAAATGTATATATAAATTTATCTATTTTTCATTAAGAAAAATTACTTTATACAAGTGGTGTTACATTAATAATTTAGATTAGAAGTTTTATAATCATCTCTTTATTTTTCTTTTAATCTTTTTAAATGGCAAAAATATAGTTCTCCGTTTTCATCGCGCAAGTGCATACCATTTCCTTGGCAATATTTAAAGTAAGAGCAATCAGCACATTCACCTTTCTTCATCCATTCCCGGTTTCTGTATGGGTGGAAACAATTTTCCCATACCTCTAAAAAGTCATCTTTATAGATGTTTCCTTGACTATAATTGGAACGAATACTTGTGCAAGCAGAAATATCTCCATTGATAAGAACAGAACCAACTTTAATACCCGCATGGCAAGAGAAAAATTTATTTCTAACGTCTCCTTCGTAATTACCTAAAAATCCCTCACAGCCATATTCTAATCGAATTTTCCCCTCTTTTCTTGTTGATTTTATAAATTCCATAACGCTCCGAAAATCCTCATTAGATAGTTGTAATTCAGTATCAAGAGCAGCCCGTCCCATGGGAATAATTGTAAAGATTCTCCATCGTTTTACCCCCATGTTTATGAGGTGTGATTTCAGTTGTTCCAGTGAAAAAATGTTTTGTTTATTTACGCAAGTAACCACATCAAAGACTAAATCAGGGACGGAACATAACATTTTAATTGCATTATTTGCTCGTTCAAAGCTTTTTTCATTCCCTCGCATCCAATTATGTTCTTTTTCAAATCCATCCAAACTAACACTTATAGAGTGAAGTCCAGACCGTAACAATTGGTTCAATCGTTCTTGTGTTAAGTGGTATCCATTGGTTACCATTCCCCATGGGAACCCTTTTTTGTAAATTGCTAATCCACATTCTTCCAAGTCTTGTCTCATTAATGGTTCTCCACCGCTGATAATGACAAAAACTTTATGAGGATCATATTTTTTAGCAATACTATCCAGGACTTTTAAAAAATCAGCTAACGGCATATCCGAAGTTCCGGAAGTCTTTTTACAATCACTACCGCAATGACGACAATTTAGGTTGCAACGTAGAGTACACTCCCAAAAGAGTTGTCTTAAAGAGTGTTCTTGTTTAATTTTATCGTTTAGGTGGCGATTGAGTTCCAATGCAACCTTTCGTCTGAGGGTAAGAGGGGTGACTTTCATTACTTTAATATCTGTTTTTTCTCAGATTTACACGAAATAATTTTAAACTATTGTCAAAATTATCCCAACCTAATTTATAAAAACTACCTATGGAAATTGCCTTAATTGTTTATTATTTCTTTTCCATTTTTATGGTTTCTTCCAATAGAAACATTCCTTGGTTCCAGTCGTCACTATCATCTTTAATTTTATTGGTTCGAGGATTATTGAAAATAATTTCTCGAGTTTCAAATTCACCATTTTCTTCTCCATCAACATCTTCCAATTTGATTTTTAACCCACCTTCGGTTGAGTAGTATTCTATTATACCATTTATTTCCCCATTCTTATTGGAATATAGAGTATCCTTAGAATAATCTTCGTAGGAGAGCTGTTCAGAATAACCTATGTAGCCGGACTGGTAAAAAGTTGCTTGAATGTCGGAGATTGGAGCGTTATCCTCATCTGTGACAGATATTTTTACAGTGTAATCAACATTCGGAGTTCCATATAAACAAGTTTGTTCAAATTCATCATTACATCCGGAAAAACCCAATATAGAGAAAATAAATGCGATAAATTTCTCCCATCCAATCTTAGTTTTGTTGTTTCTCATACGATAGATATTTAAATTTAAGTTACTTTATATTTTGTATAAAAAATTCCCAATGTCATCTGAATAACTTTCAAGGGTTGACAAAAGTAGGATTTTTTTTTAAAATCATACAATTAATAAATGAAAAAATTAGGTTTATTACACGGCTCTTTCATTTAAAATCTCTTGTTCATGTTCTTTTTATCCATATTTTATAGGCCAATCTAACTATGTGAA
>SUWZ01000063.1 GCA_015061185.1 Bacteroidales bacterium | reverse complement strand
GATTTGAAATGGCCACATCACCTGTGTTTATCGGGGATATGGCCATGTCGCAGCCTGCAAATTGACCTATAGGTCAAAAAGTATAAGTTGCAGAGTGGTAAACTTTTCGCAGAATTTATAGAACCTACCTTATGAAAGTCCCCTATGCCTAAAACCAAATAAATAAAAATACATAGAATATGATTCGAAAAATAACTTTATTTTTGATGCTTTTCTTTCCTGTTGTTGCAGGAGCATTTACAATAGGTGATTTATCTTATATCATAACAGATGAAGAAAAATTAACCGTTAGTGTGGAAGCTGCCACCACTTCTATATTCGGCGATATTGTAATTCCGGCGACGGTTGAATACGATAGTCTAGAATATATTGTAACTTCTATAGCAAGTGGGGGCTTTTGTTATTGTGATAGTTTAACTTCCATAACAATTCCAAATTCAGTTACAATGATAGGAGATAGAGCCTTTTATGGATGTAGTAGTTTAACTTCCATAACAATTCCAAATTCAGTTACAGCGATAGGAAGAAGTGTTTTTTCTGGTTGTAGTGGTTTAACTACTATAGTGATACCTAATTCAGTTACAGCGATAGGAGATTATGCCTTTTATGGATGTAGTAGTTTAACTTCCATAGAGATTCCAAATTCGGTAACAGCGATAGGAGATTATGCCTTTTATGGATGTAGTAGTTTAACTTCCATAACAATTCCAAATTCAGTAACAGCAATCGGATATTCAGCATTTGAAGAATGCACTAAGTTAACTGCCATAGAAATTCCAAATTCAGTTACAGCGATAGGATATTCAGCATTTGAAGAATGCACTAATTTAACTGCCATAGAAATTCCAAATTCAGTTACAGCGATAGGAGATTATGCCTTTTATGGATGTAGTAGTTTAACTTCCATAGAGATTCCAAATTCGGTAACAGCAATCGGATATTCAGCATTTGAAGAATGCACTAATTTAACTGCCATAGAAATTCCAAATTCAGTCTCCACAATTGGAAAAAATGCATTTTATGGTATTTATAAGATTTTTTATGCAGGGAAAGCGACCGGAACACCTTGGGGAGCAAAGAAGATTATTAGAGGATATGTAAAAGATGGAGATTTTGTTTATGCAGATAGTACCAAATCGTGTATAGTGGGCTATTTAGGTTCTGATTCTGTTGTTGTGATTCCTAATTCGGTTGTTAGCATTGGGGCAGAAGCCTTTAATAATTGTAAAGGTTTGAAATTTTTATCCATTCCGGATTCAGTCTCTTTCATTGGAGAAAACGCATTCTTGGGAGTGGATACGATTTCTTATTTTGGAGATGCAGAAGGTTTACCGTGGGGAGCAAAAATAATGATTCATGACCATGTTTATAATTATTGTTACTGCGCTTGCGGTATGCGAGATACTGTATCGAATTGTGTTTTCGATATTTATACTGCAGATGATCTCTTTGAGTTTGCTCGGTTGGTGAACGAAGGTAATCAGTGGTTGGATGCTCGTTTGATGAATGATATTGTGGTGAATGATAATATTGATTGTACGGTGGATTCTCTTATGTATGAGAGGTGTGAACCTCTTTTTGATAGCGTTAGAAGTTGGATTCCGATTGGGGTTTATTCCGGTGCTTTCGATGGACAAAATCATGTAATAAAAGGGCTTTATGGTATTTATCCTGATCATATTCGTAGTGGATTTATATCTGTTTTAGACAAAGGCGAAATAAAAAATGTCGGTTTTGAAGATCTTTATTTGTTTGCTTGTATGGAATGTTCAATCAGTTTGATACTAGAATCTTATTATAGTAAATTCAAAAACTGTTACATTACCGGTGTGGTAGCTTCAAGGTTTGGAGAAACTACCGGTTTAGTGGTGAGTTCTTATTCTACCTCGTTTGAAGGGTGTTACAATGCGGCTGCCATTAGATCACAAGGTAATGTTGCGGGACTCACTCATTACAAAGGAGGAGAGCTGACTATGGAGAATTGTTGGAATCTAGGAAGTTGTTCTTCTAAATACTATAATGCTGCCGGTTTATTAAGTATAGGATTATGGCCATATATTTGTATTGGGAATTACTATACTGATTTGGACCTATTTAGCGATTCCTTACAATTGATTTCCCATTGCTATAATATTGGAACTATATCAGCGAAACGTAAAGGCGCTGGTTTGGTATTTGACTCATCTCACGAAAACACTTTTATTTTTGAAAATTGTTATAATATGGGTTCTGTTAATTCTGGTCAGTCTCATCCTTTGTATGATCAAGAATATTATTCAACACATGAGTTAAAAAACTTGTATTATTTAGAAGGTTGCGTAGAAGATAGTACGTTTAAAGCAGAGAGAGATTCTTTATGGGACATTCATTCCATGACTGCGGAGCAGTTTGCCAATGGAGAGGTGTGTTATCGTTTGAACAAAGGTGTAACGGATGGTACACAACATTTCTATCAAAACTTGGCAGATATTCGTCCGGCTTCGTCTGATATGCAGTCAATTACGATAGATCCCTATCCGGTGTTGGATAAATCACACAGAACGGTTTATACAGACGGTGTAAGATATTACAATAAATTAGAGACTACGTCGGAAAAAGTTTTGTCGTCATCTGATGCAGAATCGAAAATTTATTCGGATGGGAACACCCTTTATGTAAAGAATGCTACAGGAAGGGTAGTTCTTTATGAGGTGAATGGTCGCGTTGTCTATTCAAGGAAAGCTGAAGAAAATGCAGTAATCGAAATTTCAAATCTTAAAGCCGGAGTTTATCTTTTGGTTGTGGATGGCTCTCCTTCTAAGGTGGTTGTTCGGTGATAAATGAATTTTGAAAATTGTAGAGGTATAGAAGTATTTGCTTAAGAAAAAGTGTTCGTGCGCGGGTATGAAGAATATTCAACCAGCACGAACACTTTTTGTTTTTCTGATAATGGTTATTTTTAAATGTTAAAATTGAGAAAACTTTTGCAAATTAAAAATTTAAAGTATAAATTGCAATCGGTATTGATGAAAAGAGGCAGATTGAAACCAACTAAAATTTATAAAATCATAAACCCATAAACCCAATAAAATTTTTAACCCATTTAAAATCATAAGCTTTAAGAAGTTGTTTTTAAGAATCTCTAGTATTAACCCTTAAAAAACTTAACCCCAATATCTAAACAAATTATAGGCAACTTCGTAGTTATTACTTTCGGCAATTTCTAAAACTACATCGATGTACCTTTAATCATCGTAGAATTTGCCATTAAATTAAAACCACATTAAAATCTATTCGGTATGAAAAAAGGAATTATTTTAGCCATGGCATTTTCATGTTTTGCCTTGACTGCAAATGCAGTAGAGTATTGGATAATCAAGGATGGTAAATTAAACGAGAAAATTACTCAAATGCCTTACGAAGAGGAAAAAGTGTATGACGTATTGGTTGATGGTGATACCTACACCGGAGCAAGTTACAAACACAATGAGTCGCCCTACAAAGATGTACGGTTAGACTTAAGTCAACTTCCAATTTCATTAAAAGGAACATGGGTGATGGAGATGGAATACAAATTGCCGGAAACCGCATTTGTACAAGATGAAGAACCTTATCTAAGTTTGGTAAACAACAAAAGTCCGATGTTTGTCTTAGGGTTATGGGGGAAGTTGCCCAAACAGATTGATGTATCTAAACCGGAAGTAAACTTCTACATAGATGGAAAATTTCAAGCACAACCTAATACATGGATAAAAGCGCAGAAAATACTATATGCCAATCCATCATTTGATTCTTGTAAAGTGATGGTTATTTCCTATTGCAGAGAAATAGATAAAGTGTTGGATCCAGCTTATATTAAAAATTTAAAGTTTACCAATTTAGATGGATGTTATGACATTTTTTATTCGGAAAATTTTGATGGAGTAGGTGGGGCTATTCCTATATATGCAGACAATGCCAATGCATCAAGATTAAAAAATGAAGATTTGGTTGGGGGTAAGAAGATAGTTTCTCGAGATTATGTCAGATTGGTTCGCTCTTGGGAGGAAGAAGGACATGATGGCTCCGGTTTCTTGGATGATGAGAATTTTCATGCTTTGTCTGTTCCGTCGGGAGGAGAAGAGATTAAAATCGCGGGGATAGATTTGCCACAAGATGACATAGATGGAACCATCCATTTGACTGCATTTATAAAAAACAGGTATGACCCCTATAAGTCTTTTGAAATTGCTACTGATGAAGAGAGAGAATTGCCTATCTATGCGCGTTTTGATAATGGTAGAGAAATCAGAATTACCAAATCTTTGATGAATGGTAAATGGTCTCATATTGAAGAGAAAATTGCTTTGCCACATGGTGCAAAAAAGATGGATATTATCTTTAAATCAAATAGCTCTTTTGACTATTTGATAGACAATATTCATTTATATAAAGATATGTGCAGTTCTCGAGGAACATTGAAACCAAGACACATTGATTTTGGTTATGAGTTGAATCATATCAATATACCTTCTAACAATTCTTCTTCTATCTATGAAGCATCTAATAATGTTGAAAAGATTGAAGTAATCACTTCTAACGGTATAGTTGTTTTATCAGAAAAGGGGAACAAAGTGAATTTGGATAAATTGTCAACAGGTTTCTATATTATTAAAACTTACTCGAGAGGAGGAGTCTTTTTCTGCGGATACGCAAAAAGGTAGTTACTCGTTTCTATATATGAATTAGGAGTTGGAAAAATTCTTTCCTTGCTCCTAATTCTTTTTTATTTTGATTAAGGCAACTTCTGTTTCTGCCTATTCTTTTACAGAAATCTGTTCCATATCGAGAAGTTTAATATTGGATACAAATTTGGATGCAGTGTTTGTGCGAATGAAAATATTGCTCTTATACTCATAACTATGTCCGGGTTGCCTTGAGTTATTAACATTTAGCAAAAAATACTTTTTTTATCCTATCCAATTCATTACATTTGTGCGAGTGAAATGGATAACAGAATTTTATTTATAAGTTTGGCAAGTGGTAGCAGTGGTAACTGCTATTTCTTAGGAAGTCAGGATTTTGGATTCTTGATTGATGTGGGTATTCCCTTTCGAACAATCCGTAAAAAATTAAACGAGTGTAAAATTCCTCTTGAGAGTGTTAAGGCTGTTTTTATAACCCATAATCATTGGGATCATATAAAGTCTATTGAGTCTTTTTCTTCTGTATTGCACCTTCCTGTTTATGCGCTCACCAGTGTAAAACGTGCGATATGTTCTCATAAATGTTTATCCAAAATTGTGCCGGGAGAAATCAAGGATTTGGAACTAAATAGCCCTATTCCTTTAGAAGATTATATCCTGACTCCATTTCTTGTTCCTCATGATTCGGAAGGTAATTGTGGATATACCATCGAGTTCAGAGAGAGACGATTTACCTTGGCTACCGATGTGGGTTCTCCAACAGAGGAGTTGAAGAATTTGATACCGCAGTCTGATTTTTTGGTGATCGAGGCCAATCATGACGAGGTGATGTTGAACAACGGACCATATCCTCCCGAACTGAAAGAACGTGTGCGTAGTGATAAGGGGCATTTGAGCAATAAGGCTGTTGCCGAGTTGTTGGATGAGTATGTGACAGACAGGCTTACACGCATTTTCCTTTGTCACTTGAGTGATAAAAACAATACTCCCGATTTGGCTTACAAAACGGTTGTTCATACAATGAAAAAGCAAATTTCGGTTACAATTTTGGATCGAAAAGAGACCATCAAATTTACACTTTGTTGACCATGACAATTTCAGATTTTGAACATAACATCTACCCAAAGTTGAAAGAGTTTCTTTGGCGAGAGTTGTCAACCGATTGTTCTGGACACAATCATCAACATGCATTACGAGTTGTAAAGAATGCAAAACTTATCTTGCAGCAAGAGACAGCAGATTATGTTGTGGTGGTCACAGCTGCTTTGTTGCATGATGTTATCGACCGTAAATTATTTGTTGATACAGATTCTCAAGAACAGAAAGTGCGGCAATTGTTGGAGGAACTGAATTTTGACGATTCGAGCATAGAACAAATTCTGTATATCATGAAAAACATCTCTTTTAGCAGTGGGAAAAGCGAGTTTTTGAAAAGCATGGAGGCTAAAATTGTATGTGATGCAGATCGTTTGGATGCGTTGGGTGCTTTAGGTATTATTCGTACCATCGAGTATGGTGCGGTACATGGAAGGGCATTTTACTCAGAAGAGAATCTTAGTGAAGTCGACGATAGAGTCCGATTTGGGGAAATTTCAGATACTTCATTATCCCATTTCTATGAAAAATTACTCAAATTAGAGGCGTTGATGTTTACCGATAAAGGTCGTGAGTTGGCACAACAACGAACATGTTTTATGCGTGAATTCTTGGAGCAGTTTTATGAAGAGGTGAATAGCAGATTTTAGTTAAGTTTTGATTTTTAATCTTTTATAGTTATATATTATGTTTTCTGAATCAATTAATCAAAAGGTAGGGGTGCCCAACTTACATCATCACACCCCGTATGTGGCGAGCGATAAGCGTTATGATAAGATGGTTTATCGTCGTTGTGGAAAAAGTGGCTTATTGTTGCCTGCTATATCGTTAGGACTGTGGCATAATTTCGGTAGTGTAGATGTTTTTGAGTGCTTTGAAAAGATAGCTTACACAGCCTTCGATAATGGAATTACTCATTTTGATTTAGCTAATAATTATGGTCCGGTAGCCGGATCTGCAGAGGAAAATTTCGGTCGGATTTTAAAGCGCGGTTTAGGTGCCTATCGTGATGAAATGATTATCACCACCAAGGCAGGATATGATATGCATCCGGGGCCATACGGAGAGTGGGGGAGCAGAAAAACGTTGATGGCGAGCATCGATGCAAGTCTAAGACGGATGAATTTGGATTATGTGGATATTTTTTATTCGCATAGGCCGGACCCTAATACACCATTTGAGGAGACCATGGGAGCTTTGGTGGATATAGTTCGTCAGGGGAAAGCATTGTATGTGGGAATTTCTAACTATGATGCAGAACAATCCAAAGAAGCCATTCGTATTTTGAAGGAGCAGAATGTGCATTGTTTGGTGCATCAAGCCAGTTACTCCATGCTGAATCGTTGGACGGAGCAAGGATTGATGTCTGTTTTGGAAGAGGAGGGGGTTGGCATGGTTGCTTTTTCTCCTTTGGCACAAGGTATGTTGACGGATAAATATTTGAATGGTATTCCGCAAGATTCGCGTGCTGCCCGTGCAACCGGATTTTTGCAGGAGAGTGCCATCACGCCTGAGGTGGTTGCCAAAATTAGAAGGTTGAATGAGTTGGCTAAAGAGAGAAATCAAACCTTGGCAGAGATGGCTTTGGCTTGGTTGTTGCGTAAAAAGGTAGTAACAAGTGTGATTGTGGGTGCTCGTAATTCAGAACAACTCTTAACCAACCTTAAGGCTCTGGATAATTTAGAGTTTTCAGATGAAGAACTTGCTGAAATTGAGAAAACAATTTAAGGAATTGGGAATTAGGAATTAGGAGTTAGGAATTGGGAGTTAGATGTAATTTATAGTGGTACCTATTTTTGAACTCTACTTAGAAGCTATTTAAATTTTATTATTAAAAAATATTTTAGAGTTTCGCTCTCTTATTTTCGGCATCTTTGAGATTCTTTTAGGTGGGTTCTATAAATTCATTTCGAGGAATTTTTGAATTTATTTCGAGTAAATTGCCGTGCGAAAGGAAGGAGCAGTGCGAGCACTGTGACCGACTGACAAGCAGCAAATTGCCGAAAGAAATCAAAAATTACCGAAAAGTTTATCAATCTGCGATTTACACTTTTTAAATTTTAAACGGTGAATTTATAGTACTCACCTTAAACCTATTTTTATTCTCCTTTTTTGATAATAGTCCACTATTTTCTGCAAAAGAAGATTAAAAATAGATTTAAAAATCTCTTTCAAATATGCTCGAAATAAAATTTAAACAACTTCTTAATTCTTGATTACTAAATTTTTCCAGAATTGTTTTCTACCTTTGTAAGGAGAGTTCTTTAATTTCAAAAAAATCTGCGAAATGACTCTAAAGAACTCTCCTTAAAATAGTGTCGTATGATTTAATAAAGATAAGAATATGAAAATTTTGGTAGTAGAAGACGAAAAATCACTGCGAGATGTGATTGTAGAGTCGCTGGAAAAAGAGCGTTATGTGGTGGAAGTTGCCTGCAATTATAACGAAGCGTCATTCAAGGTTAATGACTATGACTACGATTGCATTTTGTTAGATATAACTTTGCCGGGAGGTAGCGGATTGGATATTCTTCGTACAATAAAAAGCACCAAAAAGAATGAAGGTGTGATAATTATTTCTGCCAAGGATTCGATTGATGATAAGGTGGCAGGTTTAGACTTGGGAGCAGATGATTATTTGGCAAAACCGTTTCATTTAGCAGAACTTAATGCCCGCGTAAAATCCGTTATCCGTCGGAAACAGATGGATGGTAATCTTTTGTTGGAAATGGGCAATCTAACCCTGAATCCTCAAACTTTTCATGTTGAAGTGGGAGGCAAGCCCCTTGCATTAAACAGGAAGGAGTATGATTTGCTTTACTATTTTATCTCTAATCCCAATAGAGTGCTAAATAAAACTACTTTGGTGGAGGCAGTTTGGGGCGATTATGCCGACCAAGCTGATAGTTTGGATTTTGTCTATTCGCAAGTCAAAAACCTCCGAAAAAAATTGGTCACAGTTGGGGCTGATGTCGAGTTGAAAGCGGTCTATGGTTTTGGTTATAAATTGGTCTTAAAAGATTGATCGTAGTATGAAATTGTCTCACTATATTCAGAAAAACATCGCATGGGTGCTGTTATTGGTATCTGCGTTATGGTCTATGTTTTTTTACTTTGCCATTATCTCAGAAGTTAATGACGAGACGGATGATTCGTTAGAGAATTACCGCACGTTGTTGATTCAGAAAGCAATGAAAGATAGTACGATGTTGAGTGGTAATTATACTAATGACATCATGACTAAACATTTCATTAGAGAGATTGATTATAGTGAGTGGGAAAATTACCAAGAGCATTTTTCTGATTCGTTGGTTTTCTATCAAGACGAATTGGAGTATGACCCTGTCAGAGTGTTAAGCACTGCTTTTCAGTACCAAGATGGACGTTGTTTTGAGTTGGTTGTGATGACATCTATTTTGGAGAAAGATGATATGGTAACTTCCATATTTTTCTGTGTATTAATACTTTATGTAGTTCAAGTTGTCTCTATTTTAGTGATATGCAATCTCGTTTTACGTCGTTCGTTTCAACCGTTCAACAAGATTTTGGAGTGGATGAGCAGATTCCGTTTGGGAGAGTCGGAAGAGCCACTTCCAAAATTGGATTTGGAGATAGCCGAATTTAAGAATTTGTACGACTCGGTAGAGGAGATGTCCGACAAGAACAAGGAGATCTTTCTCAGTCAGAAGCAGTTTATAGAAAATGCTTCTCACGAGTTGCAAACCCCGTTGGCAATTTGTAGAAATAAGTTGGAATTAATGGCAGAGTCGGGTGATTGCACAGAGGGACAGATGGAGCAGATAGGAGATATTTATCAATCCATAGAGCGTATTATTCGGTTGAATAAGACCCTTTTGTTTTTGTCGAAAATAGAGAATCATCAATACAATCAGTTGACACAAGTTCGGTTTAATCCCATATTGAAAAAAGTTTTATCAGACATAGAGGAGATTTATGATGAGAAAGCTATTGAGGGTATCTATGTAGAGGAGGGAGAGTTTGAGATGGAGATGGACGAACATCTGGCTCTTTCGTTGGTTCAAAATTTGATAAAAAATGCCTTTTTGCACAATGAGGAAAATGGGTATGTAAAAGTGCATGTTGCAGCCGATAGATGGAGTGTAACTAATAGTGGGAAGGGGGAGGCTTTGAATGAAGCAACCTTATTTGATAGATTCGCCAAAAGTAGCACAAAGAATTCAGATTCCAATGGTTTAGGTTTGTCTATTGTCAAGTCGATAGCACAACTTTATGATTTGGAAGTAAGATACCGATATACAGAAGAGGGGCATTGTTTTGAGGTTTCAAAGTGCTGATGCACGTTTGTTAGCGTAGGGGCGAATCGCATTCGCCCTATTTTTATATTAGCGATATTTATCCTCGATAGTGCTGACGCACGTTTCAGGTTTTAGGTTTCAAGTTTCAGGTTTCAAGCAAGCTATTACCCAACATTTTTCCCTGCCTGGAAGGCAGTACTGAGCGTAGCGATGGTAGCCTGGGACAATGTCTCAGGACAGCAGCGATGGTAGCCGGGACGCAGTCTCACGACAGCAGCGATGTTATCCCGTGACAGGGTCTCGTGATTGTATTGTATGGTTTCAGGATTCAAGTTTCAAGAATCAGGTTTCAAGCAAGCTATTACCCAACATTTTCCCCTGCCTGGAAGGCAGTACTGAGCGTAGCGATGGTAGCCTGGGACGCAGTCTCAGGGAAATAGCGATGGCAGCCCATGACAGAGTCTCGAGATTGTATTGTATGGTTTCAGGATTCAAGTTTCAAGATTCAGGTTTCAGGATTCAGGTTTCAAGCAAGCTATTACCCAACATTTTTCCCTGCCTGGAAGGCAGTACTGAGCGTAGCGATGGTAGCCTGGGACAATGTCTCAGGACAGCAGCGATGGTAGCCTGGGACGCAGTCTCTGGGCGGCAGCGATGGTATCCCGTGACAGGGTCTCGTGATTGTATTGTATGGTTTCAGGATTCAAGTTTCAAGATTCAAGTTTCAGGATTCAGGTTTCAAGCAAGCTATTACCCAACATTTTTCCCTGCCTGGAAGGCAGTACTGAGCGTAGCGATGGCAGCCTGGGACGCAGTCTCAGGAAAATAGCGTTGGTAGCATGTGACGGAGTATCGGGAAAACAGCGAGAGCAACCAAGGACGAAGTCTCGGGACAATTCAGTGAGAATATAAAACAGGGCGAATGCGATTCGCCCCAACGGCAACTACCAAAATCAATAGATTGTAGGTTCGACCGCCCCGAGTAATA
>SUWZ01000062.1 GCA_015061185.1 Bacteroidales bacterium | reverse complement strand
CATACGCTGAATTTTTCTTTCTGCAAAGATAATGTTTTGAGCGTGATTTCATAGAGGTGTAACAAAAATTAATGAATTAGGAATGAGGAGTTAGGAGTGAGGAGTTAGGAATTAATGCTTTTGGCCCGTTGGGGCGAGTTTTGTTCTGTGCCTCATTGCCGAGAGCGGTGCCAACGGCTGATGGATTCTTGCCCTTTCAGGGTGTTGGTTTGTGTACTGAAAAGAGATTGTGAATATGCGTGGATTGGGTTGTTAGAGCATTGATTTTGCACTCATATTTTGTTTCTATTTTGTCAGATTTTGTCATAAATTTCTTCACCTCCGGGCGCGCTCCGCCGACATAAGTAACAGGGTTGCTGGCGAGGGAGCGGTCGGAGTGCAAATCCGACAGGGCAGGGAATATTATTTACATCAAGATTCTTTTTTTCTTAATATTATTTTATATCTATCTGAAAAATAGTATATATAATCATCAATTATAACGATTGAGTCTTTACAATCAAAAATGAAGCAATTTGTTTTATCTCGAACTTTTTTTATCACGAAAACATGATTATTTACTTTTGACAATTTAACAATTGTAGAATCATTATATATTTTTTTATTTTTTGAATAATTGAATTCTAAATCATCATCTATATTGGGGTAAGAAGCATCCAAAGAATATGTACTTATATCCTTACCTATACATGAATTATTAAATATCAATAATATTAAAAGTATGATTATATTTTTTACTTTAAATTCCATTTTTCTAAAGACATACCTGCAGGAGGATAAATTTTTTTAAAATTTGAATCAACAAGCGAATTTACAAATTGAGGAGTAACTTGCCTTAAGCATGTTATGTAATCAACCAAAGGATTTTCATTATTTTTATGAGCATTTATAACATCCTGAGTACTTGGATTTTTATTAATATTTAAATATTTGAAGTTACCATCAAAAGCGACCTGCGCTCTATAAGCATCAACTTCCCTGTATACGGTATAATTTAAAAAACCAAAACTTCCATCACTATTTTTTGAAACTGTCATTTTGCCTCTTGCAATCTGACCTCCATGACGAGCTTCGTGCGCCCTTGTTCCAACTGAATTATAGCTAATCAAAATATTTTTCTCATCTTTTGCAATGGTCACATTACCTTCGTTTTCTGAAACTTTTTGAAATTTATAATCATGTTTCTTGTCAGCTATCATATCATCAATATCTTGCATTGTTTGTTTGAATTCTAATATTCTGCTTTGAAGATCCTCTTTATCAACACCTTCATCATTTAATTTTCTTTCAAGTAACATTGAATTTAAACGAGCACACATTTTTAAATGCTGTGCATCTTTCATACTCTCTTCATCACTTATCTCTCTTCCATCCGGATCCACCAACTTCACCGGATTGCCGGCGCAGTAGTTGTACGGACTCATGCCCACGTACTTCTCCCAAAGCGGGTCTGTGCTTAGCCACATACCGCTTGTTGGGTTCAGGTATCTCGCACCGTAGTAGTACAAGCCGGTCTCTTCGTCTAACTCCTTGGAATTGAACAAGTAAGGTGAATTCCAAGCTCCGTTACGCTCTTCTACAAAAATTTCTCCATACGGAATATAAGTGACTGATTGTGAGATATTTCCATCTGTATCCAAAACCAAAGAAGTAGAGCCTAAATGGTCGTGGATATAGAAGTAAGTATATTTAGCTGTTTTGGTTGTCATGTTTTAGGTCATATTATGTCACTAATAAATGCTATATTACTATAAAACCATAAATACCTCTTAATCCTTTTCTTCTTAAAAAATTTATAGCATCAGCTCCTCCTAAGGAACCAGAAACATAATACTTATATTCTAATGTATTTGTTTCACAGTTATACTTGTAACTGAAATCGTGGCCTGTCATTTGCCTAAAATATAATACAGAATTTGTTTTTTTTACCATGACCTCTACAAAAGGTATAAAAATCTGAGCTATACGTTCTTGTCCATAATTCATCTGTTCAATAAAAATGAGTCTTATAGTTCCATCTGGAACTGTATCTAAATAATGTTGTAATTCCCGAAACCCCCAGTTAATAATTCTATATCCATGAATGGTTTGCTTTTGCATATTTGCAGCATCAGTCTCAAAAATAAGTGTATGATTATATATTGAGTCGTACCCACTTTCTCTAACTGCAAATTCACGTTCTTCTACAATCTCATCAATATAATGAGTCATAGCATCTTCATATATATTATCTATTGAATAGATAAACTGATATTGTGTAAACAATAATAAAATAAATAGAAATGCTAGTTTCATCGTCTGTAAATACTATAAGGAATTGTAGCTTGAACTCCTTTATTGTTAAACATATACATTGTTTTATTTCCCATTCCCCAAACTCTTCTAATTCTATAACTTGAATTAGAGATGTCGGTGGCAGAAGGTGCTTGTTGCCATTTATCCCCCTCTGACCCCACGCCACTTGGATGAGTATGATTATTTCTATAAGCAGTAGATACGCTACGAGATTTGCTGGCATCCCGTACTTCACCTGTAAAAGTTCCCTCGGTTTTATATCCTTTATTTACGTATGTATTTCCTATTCTTACTTCATTTTCTATAAGATTAAATGCGTATTCTCGATGATTACGATTTGACCTATCTCCTGTACCATCATCACCAAACCTACCTCCTGTACCATCATCACCTATAAATTTCATAGCAGCATCAAATTCTTCTTGATTTGGTATTTGAGTAAATAAGTGCATCGGGATCTCTTCTTTAGAAAATACTCCATCACCACTACATGCTGAATTTGCTATCAATTTAGCTCTTAATGCATCTGATTGAGATATTGGATTAGAATTTCCTTTTTGATCAATTGATGATTCTGCATACATTTCATCAGTCGATTGTGTCGTTCTCACAACATAATAATTGTTAGTTTCAGATTTAACACTTCCTATTTTACTTCCATCCTCACAATAAAAGGAATCATCCAATCCCATAACATCAACCTTATTCACCGGATTCCCATGACAATATGAATACGGAGATGCATCAATATTCTTCTCCCAAAGCGGATCCACACTCAACCACATACCGCTTGTCGGGTTCAGATATCTCGCACCGTAGTAGTACAAACCGGTCTCTTCGTCTAACTCCTTGGAATTGAACAAGTAAGGTGAATTCCAAGCTCCGTTGCGCTCTTCTACAAAAATTTCGCCGTACGGAACATAAGTAACTGATTGTGAGATATTTCCATCTACATCCAAAACCATCAAAGTAGAGCCAAAATGATCTCCGATATAGAAATAACTATTTACACTCATTTTTTGCTTCTGTTTTTTTGTTTAGAGGTTACCTCCGGATACACTTCACAACCGTTGGTAGCATGTGCCGACAAAATTTTTATAAAAATTTATTCATTCACATTAATATAAATTGTATTATTTGATTTATTATAATAATAATCTATAATATTATCATTTCCTATTTGCATTAAATATCTAATATCTGTAGTATCTTTTACTAATAGTTCGTTTATACAATAAGTAACATTTTTTATAGAATCAACAGGAATAAATAATGACATTTTATCATTAATTTTACAAAATCCATTGTTAGAAACTTTTGAATACAAATAGCAAATATTAACATTTAAAGAATCATTCCCAAAGTAACGAAACTCCCGAATTTCGTTTGTTGGACCTTTTAATTCGAATAAAAGACGTTCATAGTAGTAATTATATAATTCCTCTGGGAAAAAGTTTTTGAGAGAATCACATAATCGCTCATTTTGGGGATCATTTGTTGGGAAACATTCTCCCAGTTTAAACCCATCGATAATATAAATTGTTTTCCCTTTATAATATCGCTCTTTAATACCATCAGGTTGCTGATAATATACAGAAGATTCTATCTGGGCAAAACAAGTACCTAAACAAATACTTACAAATAAACAAAATATAAAATGCTTCATTTTGTCTTAAGATTAGGATCTTTATCATTAAAGTGAGTAGAATCGTAAGGACGACTTTCCAGCCCCATAACCGTTCTAACATTATTTTCAAAATCAATTATATTTCCTCTAAGATGTTTTTGGGAAGATCTATCCCAAATTGCCTCACCAAATTCATGAAATAACCCTGACGTTGTATTTTGTTTAATCTCGTACCGGTTACTAATTTGAGAGAAATCTTCTTTATATCCGATGTGTGAACCCATGCCATCATTAGAATAAACTTTAGTATAAATTGGCGCACCATCTACAACAATTTTATCTATAGTAGGAGATATAACAATTTTTTTATCAGATGAAGAATATGCCCCTCCTCCAAAATCAGAATTAATATCTCTTTCTATTCCTCCTAATATAGATTTTTCTGCATATAACACCTTATAATTTATTTCTTTATCGTTAATTAGCAGTTTCAGGCCATTTTTATATAATCGTTTTTGCTCTTTTGACATTCCTTTCATGAATGCTTTTTCATTATTTATAGATACATTTCCGTCTTTATCAAAATCAATATATTGTAACCGTTCTTTCCCAAAAGCATTAGCAAAGTCTTGTTTCATATAACTTTGTGACTCTTCATTTTCTGCAGAAATTCTCCTCCCATCCGGATCCACCAACTTCACAGGATTGCCGGCGCAATAGTTGTACGGACTCATCCCCACATACTTCTCAAATAGTGGGTCTGTGCTTAGCCACATACCGCTTGTTGGGTTCAGGTATCTCGCACCGTAGTAGTACAAGCCGGTTTCTTCGTCTAACTCTTTTCCGTTGAAGAAGTATGGGGTGTTCCATGTGCCGTTGCGCTCTTCTATGAAGACCTCGCCGTATGGAACATAAGTAACTGATTGTGAGATATTTCCATCTATATCCAAAACCATAGAAGTGGAGCCTAAATGGTCGTGGATATAGAAGTAAGTATATTTACACAATTTTGCACTCATATTTTGTCTCTATTTATGTCGTTTTATCTCACTTTTTTGTATGTTTTGCGGATAACTATTATCAGATACAGGAATTACATATTTTTAATCAATCCAACCTTTTTTTTCTAATTCTTTAAGCGACATTTCTATACTTCCATAAGCACCCATCTTTTTGTATTTAAATTTTTTCTTTCTACAATTATATGTATAACATATATCATATAACGTCCAATTACAAAATGAGAATTTATTCTCTTTCTTAATTATATTATATTCTTTAATGGAAATTAAAAAAGGGGCATCACAAGTTTCACAATAATCTATTTTGTCAATTGTAAATATCGTTAGGCATGGATTAGAACAAGTATCAATATATTTTTTTACTGATTCAAGTTTAATAATTTTGTACCCTTGTACATATTCTGAAAAATTATTTTCTAAAAAAATATCATTTTGCTCAAATCGTAAAATAGAATCTGATGTATACTGGGTATAATTCATTCCCACTCCATCATTAATTTTTTTTATAAAATAATTCAATGCATTCTCATATATATTCTCTGAAGAATGTATACAATTAGAAATCAATATAAACATAGATAACAAAAAATGTTTCATACCCAATTAATTATTTATAAACGCAAAAAGGAATTGTTGCAATAACACCAGTTTGATTATATAGGTATATTCTTTTACTTCTCATTCCAAAAACTTTTCTTAATGGTGTTAGGTGTTTATAATTTGAAATATCTGTTTTTGACGGAGGTTGTTGCCACATATAACTACTATTAGTCCCGCTCGGATGAGTATGATTTAGACGTTGTTCTACACTTATATCAGAATTTAAACTAGGATCACCAATTGATTCTGATTGTGTTTTTGCATATACTGAATAATCATAATTGTTGATATTCCATCCATACTCAACATTATTATTAGGCTTTGTTCCTCCTGTACCATCATCTCCAATAACTGCAAAACTTGCATCTGCTTCTTCTTGATTAGGTATCTGAACAAACAAATGCATCGGAATCTCTTCTTTAGAAAATACTCCATCACCACTACATGCTGAATTTGCTATCAATTTGGCTCTCAAAGCATCTGATTGAGATATTGGATTAGAATTTCCTTTTTGATCAATTGATGATTCTGCATACATTTCATCAGTCGTTTGTGTCGTTCTCACAACATAATAGTTGTTAGTTTCAGATTTAACACTTCCTATTTTACTTCCATCCTCACAATAAAAGGAATCGTCCAATCCCATAACATCAACTTTATTCACCGGATTCCCATGACAATATGAATACGGAGATGCATCAATATTCTTCTCCCAAAGCGGATCTACACTTAACCACATCCCATTTGTTGGGTTCAAATACCTCGCTCCATAATAGTACAAGCCGGTTTCTTCGTCTAACTCTTTGCCGTTGAAGAGGTATGGGGTGTTCCATGTGCCGTTACGCTCCTCTATGAAGACCTCGCCATACGGGATGTAAGCCACACTTTGCACTACGTTTCCATCATTATCTGTCACCAACGCTGTGGAGCCTAAATGGTCAGGGTGATAGAAGAAAATCAGATGCTCGTAGTCCGACGTTTCAAAGGTATTGTCACCGGTTTGATTGTTGGATACCAACTCTTTCTCTCCGCAACAGAATGATTGTCCGCCAACATAATCATTCAACGTGTTAGGGCGGTGTTCCACTCCCAACGAATCGTATCTTGCAAAAAGAGCTTTCGTTTGAGTATCATATATCTCGCCAAAATCCACCTCTTTGAAATTCGCTCCGGCATACTCCACACGTCTTGGATCTGCACCAAAGCTCTCAATATCACCCAATTTGGATGCTATACGCTGCGTACCGGCGTAGATGTGTTTGGTGTAGCGTCCGCCATTGGAAACCACCAAGTAAGGAGAAACATATCCAACAAATTTCACCAAAGCAGAGTCATTTTTCAATGCTTCTGTTCCATTCACATACACCGCTAAATCGGGAGCAGAAATTTTCACCGTTCTCTCTCCTGCGGCGTCGTAGAAGTAGTTAGAGACAAATCCGTTGTCGTTGATTGCCAACAGATGGTTGTCCTCATCCCACAAATATTGACGTACTTGCATGGCAGCCGTATCGGCAAAACTTGCAGAATCTATTCTTTCTGCCAAATCAGAAAGTTGCAACACAAGATTTCCATTGCCATCGAAGGCATACGAGTGTTCGCGACGGGTGGTATCGACCTCTTCGGTTGAAGAGCGATACTCTTTGGCATCCACACTCAACAAACGGAACGGATCTTTTGGGTCGTACTTGTAGGTAAAGTCGTGACCGGCTTTCAACGTACCGTCGAATTGGAGATTGTTTTGCGTCACGTCCAACTTTTTACTTGTAATGTTATAGAGTTTGTCGTAGCCCATCGTCAGGTTGTAAGTTGCACTCTTTGATCCGGCAACAAACTTTCCATCTGCATGAACCAATCTGCTCCAATTATCGTATTCATAATTATGTGTGATAGAGCCTCCGATGGTTTTACCATTTTGCATGATTTGCGGAGTGGCATTATTCACCAACGAAATGATATTATCCATCACGTCATAACCGTAAGTATTATCCATAATGGCTCCGCCTGTCACCTTTGGAGAGGTAACTTTCAGATTTTTCAATCTGCGACGCTCTTTAGAATAGTCATACGTTGTCACTGCTCCATTGCCCATACGTTGATAAACTTTTTGTTCGTAAGCATCATAACCTGTGGAATCGATGTAACGGTAAAGATACTCTTTTTCTCCGACAATTGATGATAATTGACCGCCTAAATTGTAGAAATATTTGATTTTTTCTAAGAGAGAGTGGGTGGGTAAATCTGAACAAACTGCAAATCATTCGCTTAATATGATTTAACATAATATATTTTGTCTTTCAGATTGATTGGAGCGATACGTTTTAATGAATCTAATAATTCCGTTGGGGATATGTCAAAAGAATCAATACAAATGGATGAAAAGTTAGAATCAGTCTCAATAACAAAATCAACATTACTCATCGAACAATTTATGACTTTCTTTATCTCAATCTTCTTCACATCAATCCATTTATATGAGAACGAAGTCGAAGTAAAAGTATCTACACAAATAACTCCATCAAATGCAATTTTTATAAAACTAGATCTATCTTTACATCGCAAATAAACATCTCTTATCACCCCAATAAATAATATTACATTCAGAATAAAGAGAAAAATCACCTTTATAGTAAAAAAAAGAGCGATAAACAAAAAAATAAAACCAATAATTTCTATAATTTTTATTTTTTTTTTGCGAACAATTAATTCATCTAAACTCAAACTAAAATCACGTTTTTTTTGCATATTAATTAAATTTATTCGTTAATTACATTGTTAGTTCCAACTTGAGTCAAATCGTTAACCGTTTCTACAACTCCACCAAAATATTTACTTTTCGAATAAGTCACAGCTGTTTGTGCATTGTTTATTTTTACACTTTTGTCTAAAATTTTAGAATTTCTGTTTTCTTTTGCTTGATTTAATGCAGTTTTTCTCAAATGCTGATAATTATCATGATTTGTTTTCCATTGAGAATGGTTTCCTTTATTTACAAATTTTTTAGGCACATCAAAGGCTTTTAAAAATTCAGCATCCACTTCTGATTGTGATGGGATTTTCTGTTCCATCGCATTATCCAATTCCTTTTTGGCAGAAGATTTTACTCCATTTACATACCTTGTTGCGACTCCATTTACAACACCACCGACAGTAGCAGCTTTTACTGTTTTAATACCATCATATTCTTTTTGATTTCCTGTTGCAATATTAATTCCTTGTTCAGTAGCGTCACCCAGCCCTCCGCCCAAAGCACCAGAGACAACTCCAGCTACAACAGAACCTTCAAAAAATACACCTCCACATGCAGCAACGGCTCCACAAACTGCACCCCCAACAGCTGCTGCCCCAACTTCTTTCAATGACTTCCCTTGAACAAGAGCTATTCCCCACTCACTGCAGCACCTATTCCTGCTGCAATTAAAATCCACGGAGCCTCACCATCCGGATCCACCATCATCACCGGATTGCCGGCGCAGTAGTTATACGGACTCATGCCCACATACTTCTCGAATAGTGGGTCTGTGCTTAGCCACATACAATTTGTTGGGTTCAGGTATCTCGCACCGTAGTAGTACAATCCGGTCTCTTCGTCTAACTCCTTGGCATTGAACAAGTAAGGTGAATTCCATGCTCCATTACGCTCTTCTACAAAAATTTCTCCATACGGGATATAAGTGACTGATTGTGAGATATTTCCATCTACATCCAAAACCATAGAAGTGGAGCCCAAATGATCTCCGGTATAGAAATAACTATTTACACTCTTTTTTACACTCATTTTTTGATGATGTTTTTGTCAGTTTTTGTTACTTTTCTTTACCTGCTTTTCTCTGAAATATTCTCAACGCAAATAAACTTGAAATATATTTGCATCAACTATTATTGAATTATAAATGCTATATTCAGAGCTGTCGGATTAGCAATTCGACCGAGCGAAAAAAGTTTAATTACTTTCATCTAAAACATAAACTAAATGCCATTCATCATTTTCTTTTTCAAATGTATAAATAACGCGAATACCATTATCAGCTCCTCTTTTAATGATATTGAAATTCTCGTTATCCTTATATTCGTAAGATAATACTGTAGGCTCAGAATCATCATATATCCAATAAGATTTGTAATTATTTTCATCTACTTCTTCGTAGGTTGGAGTCTCAATTGTTAGCGGAAATTTTACATGCTCTTTTTGAAATATTATATTGGAATCAAAACTATTCCAAAATTCTTGTTGTTCTTTCGTTAAATCATTCCATCCATTATCATTACTTTGTTCTAATTTTTTTGAACATCCGAACAATGAAGTTACAAATAAAGTTATAACAACAAGTTTAATACTGAAATTGACTAAATATTGCTTCATATATTTTATTGTTTATAGAATTATACATATTTCTAAAATAATCTGTCCAATTTGTTTTCGATGACCTTACTGATCTATCATTAATAGAATGATTAATTGGGGAAAGATTCTCATTAGTAGGCTCCGGTGCAGATTTAATAGATGGCTTTACAAGCCATGATTGAGGATCTACTATATTTTCTAATTTATTTTCCCCCTCTGTTGGATTTATACTAATCCATTTATCATTTTCAAATTTTTGAATTTCATAATGCAAATGACTTAAATATGCATCTTCTTTACCCTTTCCACTACCGCCCATATAACCAAGAATATCTCCTTCGTTTATATTGGTTCCGTTTTCTACATCAACAGAACTTAAATGCATATACCGTGTCCTAAACTTATCATCGTGCGAGGTTATTGTAACCATTCTTCCTTCTCCCCCTTTTGTATTGTCTTTTACATTTACTGTCCCATCATGAGTTGCTATTATTGGACTTCCATAATCATTATTACCTCCACAAGAATAATTAAAATCTAATCCTTTATGATTTTTACTTCCATTTTTGATATTTCTAGGACCATACCAAGAATCAACCCTTGCATTAAATCCATTATATTCCTCGTCAATCGGTAAACTTCTCCTTCCATCAGGATCCACCAACTTCACAGGATTGCCGGCGCAGTAGTTGTATGGACTCATGCCCACATATTTCTCAAACAACGGATCCACACTCAGCCACATACCATTTGTTGGGTTCAGGTATCTCGCACCGTAGTAGTACAAGCCCGTTTCTTCGTCCAACTCCTTGCCGTTGAAGAGGTATGGGGTGTTCCATGTGCCGTTACGCTCTTCTATGAAGACTTCTCCGTATGGGATGTAGGCTACACTTTGCACTACGTTTCCATCATTATCTGTCACCAACGCTGTGGAGCCTAAATGGTCCGGGTGATAGAAGAAAATCAGATGCTCGTAGTCCGGCGTTTCAAAGGTATTGTCACCGGTTTGATTGTTGGATACCAACTCTTTCTCTCCACAACAGAATGATTGTCCGCCAACATAATCATTCAACTCTCTTGGTTTGTTCATAACTCCAAACGAATCGTATCTTGCCAAAAGAGCTTTCGTTTGTTGCTCATATTTAGATCCAAAATCCACCTCTTTCAAATTCGCTCCGGCATACTCCACACGTCTTGGGTCTGCACCAAAGCTCTCAATATCACCCACTTTAGATGCTATACGCTGCGT
>SUWZ01000024.1 GCA_015061185.1 Bacteroidales bacterium | reverse complement strand
ATTATTAACGATTCAAAAAATAAAAAGAAGACTTTTTATTTTGTTAAATAGCTAAAAATGTGGCAACTAATACGAAGATAACAATGAACTAAAGAAAGGAGGAAATTATAGTTTTCATTAACGTAAGTAAGGTGTAAATGTTAATCAAAAGATTTTTATGTGAAAAAATGTAATAAATTAGTTTTATTTAGTTTATATTTGTACCTAATTTTCGGTAGTGTGTGTATGAGAAAAGTGAGATGAGATAAATAAATTTATTTAATAATTAATTATAATCAATTTAAAATGAAAAGATTTTTATTGTCTTTGACGATGCTCTGTGCATGTTTCGGGTTGATGGCGCAACGCACCATCTCCGGAGTTGTCTCCGATGCTATGGGAGGCTTGCCGGGAGCTAACGTCATGATCAAAGGAACATCGACAGGTGTTGCTACTGACATGGACGGAAATTATTCAATTTCTGTTAACAATGGTGATGTGTTGGAAGTCTCTTATATGGGATATACAACTAAGACACAAAAGGTGACAGCAAAAACTCCTTCAACATTGAATTTCTCTATGGAAGAGGATTCTAAGATGATGGATGAGGTTGTTGTTGAGGTAGGTTATGGTAAGATGAGAAAGAGTGACTTGACAGGATCTCTATCATCTTTGGGTGAAGAGGCTATGAAAGCACAACAAACAGTTTCTGTGGATCAAGCCTTAGCAGGACGTGTTTCTGGTGTGCAAGTTTCTTCAAGTTCAGGACAACCGGGTCAAGAGGCTTCTGTTCGTATCCGCGGAGTCTCTACCTTGACAGGTAATACATCTCCATTGTATGTGGTAGATGGTATGCCGATTGGTGGTGGTAAACAGAGTGCGGATGCCAATCCATTGGCTTCAATCAACCCTGCTGATATCGTATCTATGGAGGTGTTGAAAGATGCTTCTGCTACTGCTATTTATGGTTCCCGTGCTGCGAATGGTGTCATTATGATTACTACAAGAAAAGGTAAAGAGGGTGGTGCAAAGATTGCTTACTCAGGTAATTTCTCTGTGGCAAATGCCTCTAATACATACGATTTGATGAATTTGCAAGAGTATGCTACTTTCTATACAGATCCAACCGTGATTGCATCGTTTTCCGGTGATACTCCGGACGCAGGGTTGGTGGCTGCAACTCGTTTTGGAGGAAATGGAACTGATTGGCAAGATGAGATTTTTCGCACTGCCATTGGTCACAATCACCAAATCTCCATCACGGGAGGTTCTAAGGAGACACAATATGCATTCTCTTTGGGTTATACCAAACAAAATGGTGTGGTGATTAATACAGACTATCAACGTTTTAATGGTAGAGCCAATGTGGAGACTCAAGCAAAGAAGTGGTTGCGTACTGGTATTATGTTGGCTTATACTCGTTCCAATAAAACAAAACAAGATGGTTTTGATGCAGATGCAGAAGGTGATTTGGAAGGGTTGGCTGAAACTCCTATTGATGAAACAATGCTTCACCTAGCATTGATTTCGCCTCCAAGTTTGGCTCCAACTGATTTTGATGGAAGTTATAGGGTGTTAAGTGGAACATCGGCATCTGATGTGAAGGATAACGCAGTTCGTATAGCTAACCAGTCGCCTATTTATTCATACGCAAACAATGTAATCGGGCAAGTGCATGCCACCATTCAATTTCCGCTAAATATCTCCTGGAGAAATGAATTTGGTATCGATTATACAGGTTCTCAAGAACAACGTTTTTCTCCTGCAAAGCCTAATTCGACAGATAAAAAAGCAAACAATCAGCAGTTTTATTTGAGAAACAATATGTATTGGCGTTTTGCTTCTACATTGAATTATGAGGTGAAGATGGGTGCATCTAAGAAACATCGTTTGGGTGCAATGTTGGGTTATGAAACATGGAGAGCTACTTGGGAAGGAACAAGTGTGATTAAAAATGGATATGGAGATAATGAACGTTTTATCGATCCTGATTTTCAAAATACTGTTCTTGGTGTTGATGGTCCTATATCAGGATACAAGGGGGCTTCTTCTATGATGTCTTATTTTGCTCGTTTGAACTATAACTACGATGAACGCTATTTGTTGACTGCTACAGGTCGTTTTGATGGTTCTTCTACATTGGCAAAAGATAATCGTTGGGACTTCTTCCCTTCTTTTGGTGCGGCTTGGCGTATTGATCAAGAGTCTTTCATGAAGGATAATGATATCAAGAATGTGATTACGCAATTGAAACTTCGTTTGGGTTATGGTCAAACCGGTAATGCAGGACAAGATATGGCACACATTGCCTCTTATAAAGAAAAAAATACAGCATTTGGTGTTGGTTTGATAAATGGTATTTATGCTAATCCATATTTGGTGTGGGAGACCAACTGGCAAGTGAATGGAGGTATTGATGTGAGTTTCTTGAGAAGAGATCGTATTAATTTAAGTTTTGACGCATTCTACAAACAAAATGATGATTTGATTGTAGAGGCTAGACCTGGAACTTCTTTGGCAGATCCATCTTATCTTTATACAGATATTCCTAATGTTAATGGTGGATCTATCAAAAACGTAGGTTTTGATATCAATTTAACTACTACAAATATCGATAAGAAGTTGGGAGACCACAATTTTGTATGGAATACAGAAATTAACTTTTCTAAGGTGCGTAATGAAATCATAGATTTGGTTGGTGGTGATTTGGATGAGTCTCATTTTTTCAAATCTGCAGATCGGGTTATACATAAAAATCGAATTGGTTATGCCCCCGGAATGTTCTATGGATACAAGATGGATGGTATTATCCAAAATACCCAACAGTTGCTTGAAACCGGTCGTAAGGATGCAAGTGTTGGAGATGTTAACTATGTGGATTTGAATGGAGACGGAAAGTTAGATCCAAAGAATGATTATACCTTTATCGGAGATCCTAATCCGGACTTTACGTTTGGTATGAATAATAGTTTCTCTTGGGGTCCTTGGTCGTTGTCTCTATTTATTACGGGGTCTTACGGAAATGATGTTTACAACTTAATGCGTTCTAAGTTGGAGGGTATGGATGCTAACAATATGAATCAATTGACTACAGTGTTGGATTATGCACGTGTGAAAGAAAATCCGGATGGAACACTATACGTAGAGAATGCCAATACCAATATGCCGGTATCTGGTTCTGAGGCTATGGGTGGTGCTGATGCAAATACTGTTTCTTCTCGTTATGTGGAGGATGGTTCTTACTTGCGTTTCCAAAATGTCAGCATAGCATATACCGTTCCTAAGCGTTATACCGATAAGTTGCACTTGAGCAATTTAAGAGTCAGCTTCAATGTTCAAAACCTTGGAACCATCACCAAATATTCCGGTTTGAATCCTGAAGTTCCTAATGAAAGTGCCATCAAACAAGGTGTTGATAAGGGAGGATATCCATTGCCAAGAACATACGTGATTGGTTTGAATTTTGATTTTTAATGAACTATAAATTGAATGAGTATGAAATTAACTAATTTAAAACATAAAGCAGTAATTATTACTGCAGGGGTAGCAACGTTGTTTGCTACCTCTTGTAAGGACTTCTTAGAAGAGGATTTGTATGATGCAAATTCCACTGCCGGATTGGAAAGGTATGAACAGTTTCAATCCTTGACAGCTCCGTTATATGGAGGTCAATTGTGGTCACAATATGAGCAGAAATTCTCATGGTGTGTAAATGAAGGTCTTTCCGGCGTTCTATATAATGTTTATGATCAAGAAGGGGCATTGTTTAAACTTTCCATAGGAGACGACAATGCAATTTTGAAGGAGGGTTATACGTCATTGTATTCCGGTATAATTGCTACAGCTAATCAGGTGATTAGTAAGATAAATCGAACTCTAGACGGAACCGAAAAGTCCGAAGGATTTAATGTGCCAGATTGGCAATTGGAGGAGGTGAAAGGTGAGGCTATGTTGTTTAGAGCATTTGCACATTTTTTGGCGACCGAGTACTTTGGCGAAGTTCCTTTGGTTTTGGATTCAGAGACAGATATTGCACAATCTGTAAAATTACCAAAGGTGACGAGAGCAACTTTGTACAAAGCTATTGAAAAAGATTTGTTGTATGCGATAGATGTTTTGCCGGATACTCCATCTAACGCCAAAAGAGCAAGCAAGAACTCAGCCAGAGCGGTGTTGGCAAAGTTGTATTTGACCATGGCTTCTTGTCAGAAAGATTTACAGGTAGCTCCATATCGTGAGCCGGATGTTGCTGGAAAGTATCAGAGCGTAGTAGATTTGTGTACAGAGATTATTGACAAGGGAGGGTATCAATTAGAAGAACATAGTACAATGTTCACTTATAATTCGATGACAGGACCTAGTAAAGAGACAGTATTTGCACTCTATTTTGTTAATGGTGAGTATGGAGAGGGATCTTCTTATCAAGCGCAGATGGCCAAAAATACGAGCTGGTCGCCAGGTTCCGGTTGGGGAGGTGGAAAGGGTATTTCCTACAACTTGTATAAGTCTTTTGCAAATGAAGATAAAAGAAAGAGAGAGTTGTGTTTGTATGTTGATGCAGAACCATATTCTATTGGGGCTGGAGGAGAAAAGGCTGTATATGGAGCTGCTTATGATCCTAAAGATGACCCGAATCAAATCGAAGGTTGTTCAGGTTCGCAATTCTTAACGGATGGAGCCGGAGGGTATGTCTTCAACTGTATCAAAAAGTTTGTTTGGGGTATAGATAATAGAGAGTCTCACCCAGGGACTGGAATGTCTATTCAACGCAGAGTCGATTTAATTCGTCTTTCAGATGTCTATATGATGAGAGCCGAAGCAAAAATGGCACAAGAAAATTTGGAAGTTACCGCTCCTACGTCTTCAGGATTAGATGATATTAAAGAAGTATTGAAAGCTCATGGTGCTCCTGTGATAACAGAAGCAATTCCATTTTTTGAAGATCTTTCAACAAAAAGAATGAAATTTGAAAGTTTTACTATTAAATTAGATGATTCAACTACAGCACCGGTTGATGTGCCTTTGACCGAAACAATGTATCACAATGTAGCAAGATATGATTTCATGCAAGAGCGTCGTAAAGAGTTTGCTATGGAAGGACAAGCTTGGTTGGATTTGAAGCGTTTGTATTATAGAAGCCCGCAAATGGCAGAGGCGTTCTTGGTGCAGATGGATAGAGGTATACAAATGTCTGCAATTCCTAATGCGAGTGATTTAGCGGAAGTTGAAGCAGGTTATGCTCGTAAGGCTGTAGTAAATGCTTTGAACAATATTTTGGCAACTACGTATCCAGAAAAATGGAGTGTAGATGCGAATGCAAAGGCTGAAGAAACAATTTTGATTGATAACTTTATTACTAATAACTACTGGTTCTTGCCTATTCCGGTTTCTGCACAATCAGGTTTAGTTGGTGGTGCAGCAAAGAACTTTGTTAATGAAGTGGATAGAGGAACTTATCCATATTAATAAAATTTAATAATTAAAAGTATGAGTTTAAAATATAGAATATTGCTTCCGTTTTTATTTTTCGGTGCAATGGCGGGAAGTATCTTTACTTCTTGCGAGAAGGAGTGTGTAGAGTGCGGATGTTCATCTTTGGCTGTTGATAAATTTGTCTCTCCCGATTCAATGGATATAGCTTTGCAACAATTCCAACCTAACTCTACCATTGTAGTTTTGGGAAGCGGTTTGTCAATTGTTAACAATGCATACCTAATGGGATTCGATGATACTAAGTATCCAATTGATTTGAATCCTGTTTACGTGACAGAGAGTTCAGTCATTTTTACTTTGCCTAAAGAGAGGGCTAAAAAAGGTTATACTTATGAAACCAATAGATTTGTGTTAGAAGCTGATGGTTGTAAAGATCCTTATATCTTCAACATTTATAAACCGGCTCTACAGTAATAGGTTGTGTTTTGTTTAGAATTGTGGGGTAATAAGAAGAGTTAAGAATCTCTATTTAGAATATCTTCTTTTATCCAATACAATAGATAGAGAATAGGGTGTATCAGAAAGCAATTTTTGATGCACCCTTTCTTTATTAATGAAGTTTTTAATTTATCGGAACTGCCTCAATTGGGGAAACTTTCTGTATGTATCAATAGGTAGTAATACTCGCATTACCTTTTCTTTTTTTTAGTTGCAATCTACTTGAAATTAATTTAACAACTCCAGATATGAATTTTTAGAATCCACTTGAAGAAGTGTTCTCGTCTTTATGATTGAGCGTAAGTGGTAAGCCGAGCAAATTTATTCGCAATTATTTTTCAAAGTATGTTCAAATTGTTATCTTTGCTTATATAACACATGAACACCTCTCAATCTATGATTGTTGGATAGAGATATAGAAGTTGAAAAACAACGTTTTAAATTACAAGATAAGTATTACAATATGAAATACCCAATAGGCATACAGACATTTGAGAAGATTATAACGGGAGGTTACACGTACGTTGATAAGACGGAGTTGGTTTATAAACTGGTTTCGTCCGGAGAATATTATTTTCTGAGCCGTCCACGTCGATTTGGGAAAAGTTTGCTAACCACCACCTTGGAGTCCTATTTTTTAGGTCGTAAAGATCTTTTTAAGGGACTTGCCATAGAGGCTATGGAGACCGAATGGTTGGAGTATCCTGTATTTCATTTGGATTTCACTGGCGAGTCCTACACATCTGAAGAGACCGTATTGTCCGTAATCAACCAATTTTTGACGAGTCAAGAGGCTATATTTGGGAAGGAAGAGTCTGAAACCACCATGGGATTGCGTTTTAACGGTGTTGTTACCCGCGCCTTTAAGCAGACAGGGCGGCAAGCTGTAATCCTTATAGATGAGTATGACAAGCCATTGACCGATACAATTGGTCAGCCCGAGTTGCAAGAAAAGATCAGGAGTATTTTGCAAGGTTTGTACGGAATAATGAAGAAAGCAGACCGATATATACGATTTGCTTTTTTGACGGGAGTTACACGTTATGGAAAGTTGGGTATCTTCAGTGCTGCCAATAATCCAAGAGACATTTCAATGAGCGATGATTATGCGTCAATTTGTGGTATAACAGAGTCTGAATTGCATAACTATTTTGATGCAGAAGTTGAAATTTTTGCAAAAAAGCAGCATGTTGATAAGGGTGCAATGTATGAGATGTTGAAGCAGAAGTATGATGGTTATCATTTTAGTTCCAATTCAGAAGATATTTATAATCCGTTCAGTTTGCTGAATGCCTTGTCTGATAAACAATTGGGGAGTTATTGGTTTGCGACAGGAACTCCGACCTATTTGGTTACAATATTATCGCGAAGTAATGTAGATATACCGGAATTTGAAGGAGATTTGTTGGCAAACGGAGAAATGTTAGCTGCATTTGGTAATGGGGAGAGTAA
Source organism: Bacteroidales bacterium (assembly GCA_015061185.1). GTDB lineage: Bacteria > Bacteroidota > Bacteroidia > Bacteroidales > Paludibacteraceae > UBA1181. The sequence continues at coordinate 38,944 of SUWZ01000024.1, read as the reverse complement.
CCTTATAGCCGCATTGTATCAGAGTGGTTATCTAACCATAAAAGGAAGTAGTAAAAGTTTTTATGAATTAGGATTTCCCAACGAAGAAGTTTCTGAGGGTTTGACTCAAGTTTTGATTCCTAACTATGTAGCATCTCAAACCAGTGATAGAAAAGACCTTGATCTTATTAAACTTCGTCAGTTTATAGAGTCCGATAATGTAAGAGGCTTTATGACTCAAATTCAGCAGATTATGAGTCAGATACCCTTTGAGAGCAACGAAGCTAAATTAATAGAAGCCAACTTTCGCAATATGCTCTATTTGATGATTCGTTCCACAGGACATAAAGTGTTGGTGGAGTATCCGGTATTGGGAGGAAGAATAGATGTTTTCTTTCAGACAGAACAGTTTGCATATGTGATAGAGTGTAAGCGCGACCAATCAGCAGCAGAGGCATTAGCGCAGATTGATGAAAAGAAATATGCAGATAAGCTATCAGTGCAAAATAAGAAAATTGTGAAAATCGGAGTCAATTTCAGCACAGAAGAGAGAAATTTAACGGAGTGGAAAGAGGGATAGCCAACTGAATCGAAATAAAATTTAAACAGTTTCTAATATCTGAGATTGTTTTTATTTGTCTGTTTATTAATTAGTTAGTATTGAATTTTGGTAAATTTAAGAATGAGGCAAAAAAATATGAGTGAAAAATTTGCAATTACAAGAAATATATGTAATTTTGCATCACCTAAGATTGCGGGTGTGGCGTAATTGGTAGCCGCGCTAGACTTAGGATCTAGTGCCGCGAGGCGTGGGGGTTCGAGTCCCTTCACCCGCACGAAGAGAAGTTAGTCCGTTGAGATTTACTTCTCTTTTTTTTATGTAAAAATAGTCTTTTTCAAAATCACTCGGTTCGTATATGGGTACTTTTATATAGTATGATTGGTAAAACCTATAGAGATAGCCCCAAATTTATAAGTATGAAAAATAGCTTTATATTTTGTGTTATTTTATTGATAAGTCTCTTGGGAGGTTGTGATTCTGCAAGAACAGATGAAGATTTGTCTTTGGTAGAAAAAGAAGATGAGAGAGGATTTTATCCTTATTGCACTAAGGTATTAGACTATTATTATGCGCCGGGTCAGCATGCTTATTTAGCCAAGTTTCCTGATTTTGTTAACGGGGATAGTTGTACCCAATCTATTTTACTTGGCGGATGGGGCGGTTTTGTTGTTTTATCCTTTGACCACGATGTTTTAAATAATGACGGGAAAGATGTAATTATATATTGTGGTTCTTCGGTTCAACCGGAGCCGGGGATAGTATATATGATGCCTGATGAAAATAAAAATGGGTTGGCAGATGAGACGTGGTATGAAATAAAAGGTTCGGAGTATGATTACTCTAAGAAAAACTATCAATTAACATATTATGCTCCGAAGGAGGCAGATGGGAATGTTTTATGGAGAGATAATGAAGGATATTCGGGAGAGTTGACTAATTCTACCATGTGGTGGTGGAACAATGATGATGATTCCATAACATTTAGGGGGACTTTGTTGCCGGAAGCCTATTACAACTCCGGAGATGCAGATGGAGAGTATTGGAAAGTTAAATCAGATTTGTTTCGGTATGGATATGCAGAAAATGGGCAGAGAGGTAGAGATGCTATTGCAGAAGATTATTCAAAGGAGTTGAGAGGTAATATTTTTGATATTTCAGACGTTGTTGATGAGTTGGGGAACCCGGTAGAATTGAAAACGATACGATTTGTTAAGATTCAAACAGGAGTTTTTCAAAGAGCCGGGTGGTTAGGAGAGATTTCAACAGAGATTAATGGAATTGGCGATTTGAACTTATTAAGGTAGCGAGAAGAATTATGCAAGTTTATGTAAACGTTATATTGCCTCTTCCCATTGCCAATGTGTACACTTATATACTTCCTCAAGAATACGCAGGAAGTGTGAGAGTGGGGGCAAGGGTGATTGTGCCATTCGGGAAAAGTAAGATTTATACAGCTTTGGTATATGAAATTCACTTTTCAGCACCGGAAAATGTAGAATTGAAATCAGTTATTTCTGTTTTGGATGAGCAATCAGTTGTTCGCTCCACTCAATTACGTTTTTGGGAATGGTTATCCGGGTATTATCAATGTACTTTAGGTGAAGTGTATAAGGCTGCATTACCTTCAGGGTTGAAATTAGAAAGTGAAACGATTATATCTCTTGTTGAAGAATTTGAAGCTGAATTTCCGTTAAAAGAGAGAGAGCAAAAATTATTAGATTGCCTTTCTGATAAATCTAAAACGGTAAAAGAGTTAGGAGCTTTAATGCAGATGAAGAATGTTTTGCCTTTGGTAAAACGTATGATGGAGTTGGGAGCTGTAGAGATAAACGAAGAGTTGAAGATGAAGTACAAACCGAAGAGAGAAAAATATGTGCGTTTGACTTCTGACTATAGAACAGAAACAAGTTTACAAAATCTATTCGATAAAATTAAAAAATATCCTAAGCAAGAAAAAGTATTATTAAGCTATTTTCAATTAAGTACTTTTCTAAATAGTGGGATGCAAAAAGAGGTGACCAGGAAAGAGTTGTTGGTCCAAAGAGATGTTTCCATATCGTCCTTGGCAACGTTAGAGAAAAATGGCATCTTTGAAGTGTATCAGAAAGAGATAGATAGAGTGGAGAGGATGACAGCGGAGGTAGAACCCAAGCACCCTTTGTCTGAAGTCCAGGATAAAACAAAAATGCAAATTCAGCAACAATTTCAAGAGAAGCAAGTCGTGTTATTGCACGGTGTGACATCAAGTGGGAAAACAGAAATTTATATTCATCTTATTCAAGAAATTGTTTCAAAAGGAGAGCAAGCCCTGTTTTTACTTCCAGAAATCGCGCTGACGACGCAGATAACCAATCGTTTGCGTAGAGTTTTTGGAGATAAGTTATTGGTTTATCATTCTAAATTTTCAGATTCAGAACGAGTAGAAATATGGAAGAAGTTGTTATCAGAGGAGAGTGGACAAGTAATTTTGGGTGTACGTTCTTCTGTATTTTTACCCTTTAAAAAATTGGGACTGATAATTGTAGATGAGGAGCATGAAACAACTTATAAACAATATGATCCGGCACCACGTTATCATGCTGGCAATTCAGCTATTGTATTGGCGTCTATGCATGGAGCAAAAGTCTTATTAGGTTCTGCAACACCATCAATAGAAAGTTACAATAATGCAGTGATAGGAAAGTATGGTTTGGTTGAATTGAAACAGCGTTATGCAGGGATTGAGATGCCGGAGATTAGAGTTGCCAATATAAAAGAGGCTCGTAGGAAAAAAGAATTAAAAGGACATTTTACTCCCGAATTAATAGAAGAAATGACTTTGGCGTTCCAGCGAAAAGAACAAGTAATACTATTTCAGAATAGACGGGGCTTTTCTCCCTATGTAGAATGTCGTTCCTGTTCGTATATACCCAAGTGTGAAAATTGCGACATAAGTTTATCATATCATAAAACACAGGGGACTTTGGTGTGTCATTATTGCGGTTATACAATACCTATGCCCAGAGAGTGTCCGCATTGTCACATAGAAGCACTCGAACCGGTGGGGTTTGGGACAGAACGAGTGGAGGAGAATGTGAAGGAGATATTCCCAGATTGTAAAGTAGTTCGTTTAGATATAGATTCTGCCAAAACCAAAACGGCTCATGAAAAGATAATCGGAGAATTTGAGTCGGGAAAGATAGATGTTTTGGTGGGTACTCAGATGGTTTCAAAAGGTTTGGATTTTGAGCGAGTTCGTTTGGTTGGAATTTTGAATGCCGATGCTCTTTTGAATTTTCCGGATTTTAGGGCATACGAACGAGCTTTTCAAATGATGGCCCAAGTAAGTGGTCGTGCCGGAAGAAAAAATAGGCGAGGATTGGTAGTAATTCAAACCAGTACTCCGGAACATCCCATAATAGAACTTGTTAGGAATAATGATTTTCAGTCATTATACGAAGAGCAATTGTTACAACGGAGTAGCTATAAATATCCTCCATATTATCGTTTGATATACATAAATATAAAGGGCCGTGAATTTAAGCAAGTGGAGCAGGCTGCCAATTTTTTAGCCGTTCAGATGCGTAGAGTTTTTTCCGAGCGAGTGTATGGTCCGGATAAACCAATTGTAACGAGGGTGCAGCAATTGTACATACAAAGAATTATGTTGAAAGTGGAGCAGAAAGCTTCTTTTGTAAAGGCGAAAGAATTGTTGAAAGTCTTGATAGATCAAACAATGTCTTTGCCACAATTTAGAACGGTGTTTATACAAATAGATGTAGATCCAATGTGATTTTATTCCGAAGATTAGCATCATGGCAAATTATCTTAAAAATTTAAATAATCGCATGCATAATGCAAGAAATAATTATCTTTGTACGATTTGCATCTAAAAATAGAAGGAGATGAAATTTGAAGAACTGAAATTTGAACAGAATTTGATGGAGGGCATAGAGGCTATGAATTTTCAGGAGATGACCCCGATTCAAGAACAAGCAATTCCTTTAGTTATGGAGGGTCGGGATGTGATAGCATGTGCACAAACCGGAACAGGGAAAACTGCAGCCTATTTATTGCCTTTATTGAATAGAATGTTGAAAGAAGAACACGATTCAGAAAGTGTTAATGCCATCATTATGGCTCCTACGAGAGAATTGGCACAGCAAATCGATCAACAATTAGAGGGTTTTTCTTATTTTCTTCCGATAACTTCTGTTCCTGTATATGGAGGGAACGATGCAAGTGCGTGGGAGCAGCAAAAGCGAGCGATGCAAATGGGAGCTGATTTTGTAATAGCAACTCCCGGTCGCTTAATCTCACACATCAATTTAGGATATGTTGATTTTTCTAAAGTCAATTATTTTGTTTTAGACGAGGCTGATAGGATGTTGGATATGGGTTTTTATGATGATATTATTCATATTGTCAAGCAATTGCCCAAAGAGCGTCAAACAATAATGTTTTCTGCAACTATGCCTAAAAAAATTAGGACTTTGGCAGAAGCTATATTAGATAATCCGGCGACAGTTGATATTGCTATATCGAAGCCGGCAGAAGGGATAGTGCAAGAAGCTTATATTTGTTATGAATCACAAAAACTGGGAATCATTCAAAATCTATTAAAAGATTCAATGCCTGAAAAAGTTATTGTGTTTTCTTCGTCAAAGCAAAAAGTTCGAGAAGTGACGAGGAGTTTAAAACAGATGCACTTGTTGGCAGAGGAGATTCATTCTGATTTAGAACAATCAAAGCGTGATGAAGCATTACTCTCTTTCAAAAATGGGAAAGTTAATGTTTTGGTGGCGACAGATATTGTATCAAGAGGGATAGATATAGAAAACATTGATATGGTAATTAATTTTGATGTGCCCACAGATGCTGAGGATTATATACATCGAATTGGTAGAACTGCAAGAGCTCAAAAAACAGGACGAGGAATTACTTTTGTGTCGGAAAAAGAACAAAATAAGTTTCGTCGTATAGAATTATTTTTAGACAAAGAGATAGATAAATGTAGCTTGCCTGAATATTTGGGAGAGGCACCGGAATATTCTCCGAAAGGAAGTTTGGGAAGAGCAAAACAAGGTTGGCGACGAAAACGAAGATTTGTTCCTTCAAAGGCGAAAAAACAAAACTTTGCGAAGGGGCAGAATGGAGAAAAAGAGCAACCGGTTCAAAATGAAAATTTCAAGCATCATCGTAGGAGAGGATTTAAGAGAAAAAAAGAGGATGGGCAACCTCAATAAAACATTGAAAGTTTTCTTTTGATATTTTAGTAGTTTTGGATAAAAAGAGATAGAATGAAGATATTATTTGTCTGTTTAGGAAATATTTGTCGTTCAGCAGCGGCAGAAGCTGTAATGAAGTCAATTTTGGCAGAGCGCGGAGTTTTGGATAAATTTTTTGTGGATTCTGCCGGAATTCTGAGCGTTCATCAAGGCGAAAAGGCGGATCCCCGAATGAGGTCGGTAGCTGCAACAAGAGGGTATGAAGTGACATCTATTTCGCGTCCGGTCTCTTATGATGATTTTGATAAGTTTGACTGGATAATTGGGATGGATGACAATAATATAGAAGCGTTATTGGATAAGGCAATTACGAAAGAGCAGAAAGAGAAAGTATTAAGAATGGCAGATTTTTCATCCGATCCCAATGTAACTTACGTTCCGGACCCATATTATGGAGGATTGAAGGGATTTGATAATGTAATTGATATATTGGAGGATACATGTGAAGGAATATATCGCCGGCTATGTCTTCATAACAAATGATTTTATCATATAATAAGGTAAGTTTTATGAATTGGGATTAAAAGCTTTTAGGCGTATTTTAAAAACATCTCAACTTAATTCAGAGAGGTTACCTAAAGAATATTTATTAGAAAATGGCAAAAGCAATTAAAACAACAAAAGAGAGGGAAAAAATGGGATTATCCAATACGATGATAAGTTGGATCTATCGTTCTTTATTTTTTCTTTTTACCCTTCTTTTTTTAGGCGTTTATAATGCCGACCAACTTCACTTTATGTCTGTAAATTCTCATCTTATATTCAATGAGATTAATTTGACATTTATATTAAACCAGACAGGTGGCTTGTTAGTTTTGTTAGGTAGAATATTAAATCAAAGTTTCGTTATTCCCATAGTAGGAGCATTATTGTTTGGAATACTACTGATTTTAATCCAATTTATGTTGGAGAAATTGTATAATGTAAAGGGTGTTTTTTTAGGTTTGACCTATATATTGCCGGCAATCCTTTTGTTATATGCTACCTCCGCAGGTTATGCTTTGTATGCTACTCTGGATGGTGATTTTGCGTTTGTAGCCCTATTAGGAACTCTAATTTCGATATCACTTTTTGCCCTATATCGCTATTGCTCGAAGAGGGAATGGTGCGGAGAAATTGTTGGGTTTGCAGTGATTGCTTTAGTCCCTTTTATAGGTGTATATGCCGTTTTGAGTGCTGCGATGATTTTCCTTGAGTCGATTATAAATAAGCAGAGTCGTTGGCATCTCTATCTATTGACGTTTGTGTTATCATTGCTATTTTTGTTATTAGGAGGAAGGTATATTTTTTGCGAAAGCTATTTAACCGCTTTGTTTTCCCCTTCAATATTTAGCTATTTTGTAATACTAAGAGTCTTGTTTATATTGATTTGGATAGTTTTGCTGTTAACACCTTTTGTCTCCTATTTCTTGGGTAAGGAGCAAAAACAACTCACTAAGCAGACATTGGTATTGCAATCACTAACTTTGATTGTTGTGATGAGTTTGGTATATGCTTTTTCTTATAAAGATGAGAACTTTAGGACAGAGATGAAGTTAGTCAGACTATGTGATGACGGCAAGTGGGAAGAGATGGAGCAGGTAGTTGCAGAGACAGACTCGTTGACAAAACCAATTAATGCATATCGAGTAATATCATTGGCACGTCAGAATAAACTATCTGATAATTTGTTCAAATTTAAATTTCCGTTGAAAGCATCTGATGGACACTATCTTTCAGAGGAACCTATTTATTATGAAGATATGTTTTTTCATGCATCTTTGATAAATAGTCATTATTTATTTAATTTAGAGATGTATATGCAAATAAAGCCGACAAACAAGCGTTTAAAGTATATGGCTCTATATGCCTTGATGAATGGAGAAGATCTTTTGGCGGAGAGATTTTTAAGACAGTTGAAACAGAGTATAATTTATCATTCGTGGGCAGAAAAGCATGAGCGATATTTAGGAAAACAAGACCTCTTTTTTAAAGAAAATCCGGATTTAGTAGCAATAGTAAAGAAACAACCTATGAGTGTTGATTTGATACGTATTGAAGCATCGTTGGCGGAACAATTTTTGATGATAGGAAAATTTCCAATCCAAACATTAGAATATAGGTTGTTGGCAAGTTTATATCTAAAACAGTTAAAACGTTTTCTTGGAGATATAAAGAGGATAAAAATTCCTCGTCTTCCGGTGTGTATGCAAGAAGCATTAATCATAAGTGTTTTGGAGTTGGGAGAGAATCCTGCAATTTTGCGAGCTTATCAGGTTGACAGAAATGTAGCCAATCAGGTTAATAGTTTTTTCCATGATTTAAAAATGTTTTGTACGAATAAGACGAAAGAGCAAGCGATGGGAATCATGAAAAAGTACAAAGGTACCTATTGTTACTACTATATGTTTTATTAAATAAAAAATGAATGGTATGAAGTCTAAGGTTATAAAAATAATGTTTATAATATTGTCAGTTGTTCTATTCTCTTGCTCCAATGAAAAACCCGAACAATATGTAGAAACAAATGATGATTTGCAGCTTTATCCCGATTATCGCGGAGTTACTGTTCCATGCAATGTTGCTCCTTTGAATTTTATGATTAAATCGGGAAAACAAGAGTATGTAGTAGCTGTAAAATCCCCAACACAAAAGGAATGGGTCTATTCTGCTGATGAAGATGGAAAAATTTTCTTCCCGAAAGACGATTGGGCTGAAATGTTAAAAGAAGCTATCGGCGATTCTTTGCAAATTGAAGTATATGAAAAGGGTATAAAGTGGAAACGTTATCCGCAATTTTATCTACATGTAGTTTCAGACTCTATTGACAAATACATAACATATCGTTTAATAGAACCTGCGTATCGTCCGACCGGGCATGTCTCGTTAGTTCAGTTTCATTTAGAGACTGGAGAGGAAACCACAATAGTGAATAATGAGAAACCGCTAAAAGAAACATATTTTTCAGGTCAAACATGTTTAAATTGTCATTCAACTCAAAAAAATGGAAGTGGTAATACAATGTTTTTTTATAGAGGAAAAGGAGGAGGATTGGTTGTGACATATAATGGTGAAACCAAAATCGTAAATACTAAGTTGGGAGACGTTCCGTATGGGACAGTTTATCCATCGTGGCATCCAACCCAGCCCATGATAGCTTTTTCTTCTACACTGATTAAACAATATTTTTTGACAACAGGAAAGAGAAAGATACATCCATTTAATGTGAAATCTGATATTGTATTGTATAATATAGAGAAAAATGAACTAAGTTACGTAGTAAGAGATTCTACCACTATTGATACTTATCCTTGTTGGCATCCCAATGGAAAGACAATTTATTATGCCTCTACAGATTCCGTCTGTGATGAAAAAGAATCTACGACAGCGTTTAAATTAAAATATGATATAAAAAGAATACACTATAATAGAGATAGTTTATCGTGGGGTAATATAGAAATGGTATTTTGTGCTTCAAAATTGAATAAAAGTGCCACTCAGCCTAAGTTATCTCCGGATGGTAATTATCTTCTTTTTGCTATGATGGATAATAGTTCACACTCGTACACTCAAGACAGTTCGGATTTGGTGTTGATGGATTTACGAACAAATGAATTGTTATCAGTTGATAATTTAAATAGTGATAAGCCGGAAGGGTATCACGATTGGAGTACCAATGGACGTTGGATATTGGTTTCAACGAGACGAGAAAATGGGAATCATGCAAGAGTATATATATCCCATTTTTCAGAAGACGGGAAAATTAGCAAACCATTTGCTTTACCCCATTATGATCCGGAGAGAGATTTAGATCGTTTACAGAATTATAATATGGTTGAGTTTTCGCCTACAGAGACAAAGTTGACGTCGTCTAAATTTTACTCAATCTTGGATGATATTGAAGTTATCAATGCAGAATATAAAGGAGAGTCAATTAAAGGTTCTGTCGATGCACAGACAGGGGCTTCCGTAATTTATAAATAATTCACAATGTTACATAACAGAGGAGGTGTAGCTTTCATTTTGAATACTCTTTACACAATTGAGTTTCGTGCATATTTAGTAGCGATGTAAACCACTATTTGTCAATGTGTCATTGGTTTAACCACGAAGATACAACTCCGTTGATTCAAGTGTATATAGATGACGGAATCAAATTGTTTCAAAATAATTTTTAAGCCTGTAACAAAGATTTAATCACTTATTATTTAATTCAGGATATATTATTCGTGTGTGATAAATCGTTTTAAGCTTTTCTTTTAGTACAGTTTTTATGGTGCTAATTTGTTTAAGCGTAATTGGAGCCTCTTCAAAAATCCCATCTTGAATATGTCCGTTTATTATATTCTCAACTAAATCATTGATGTTTTGATCATTGTATTCTTTCAAACTTCTTGAAGCCGCTTCAACAGAGTCGCATATTACCAAGATTGCAGTCTCCTTGCTGTATGGGCGAGGTCCCGGGTAAGTAAATTTACTCTCATCAATAACTTTATCCGGATATTTATTTTTCAATGTATAATAAAAATATTTCGTTTTTCCATCTCCATGGTGAGTGCGGATAAAGTCTTGTATTTTTTCCGGCAATCCATATTTTTTAGCGATAGCAATACCATCAGAAATATGTTTTATGATAATTTGAGCGCTTTTTTCTTCGTCATTAAGTTCAATGTGAGGGTTGACGCTAGATTGATTTTCTGTAAAAAATGCAGGGTTATTCATTTTTCCGATATCATGATACAGAGCACCCGTACGAGCCAACATTGGATTTGCTCCTATACTTTGGGCCGCTTCAGAAGCAAGATTAGAGACCTGCATAGAGTGTTGGAAGCTACCTGGAGCCACTTCGGAGAATTTTCTAAGAAGTTCATTATTAGTATTTGCTAATTCAACGAGTGTTACGTCAGACATATAACCAAATAATTTTTCGACAATGTAAATAAGAGGAAATGCGAATAGCAGCAATAGGCAATTAATAGCAAAGTATAGAATTGGTAGGAAATCTATATTCTCACTTTGATTATACACCAAGATACTTCCAATATAGAATCCGCAATAGGTGACAAAAATCAGTAAAGCAGATTTTACCAATTGAGAACGTAAAAAAATGTTTTTTAGCGTACTTATAGAAATCATTCCTACAATGGTTTGAATTGATATAAATTCAAATTCGTTCGGAACAATATAGGCGCAAAGAAGAATCGTTGTAAGATGAGAAAATAGGGCAGTACGAGTATCGAAAAACGTAGTCACCATGATAGGAAGAATAGCATACGGAATTATGTATGGAGAAAACTCATGGTTAACCACCCATGAAGTGGCAATGCAAAGTAGAACAATCATACCAAGCATGAAGGCTACATTTTTCACTTCCAATGTGAATTTGGCGCGAAATAGGAATAAGAAGGAGAAGAAAGCACTTAAAATACAGCAAATAATTAGTATTTGACCCATGGAAATCAGTTTAGAATCTTTCTTTTGACTATTCTCTTGCAGAACCTCTTTTAGTGAATTTAGAATGTCAAATGATTTATTTGTAACGATTTCTCCGTGATCGATGATTTTTTCACCACTTTGAATTCGTCCCTTTGTAAGGGAGATTGTTCTAAGATTCTCTTTTTTTAAGTTTTCAGTTTTTGTTTGATTAAAAATAATATTTTCTTGTAAGTAATTGTTTAAGTTATAGTCTCTAAGAGTATTTCTATCTATAAATTGAGGAGCATTTTGAATAATTTGTTCGTAAGCACTTTTTGTAGTATAGAGGTCGTTTATAGCGGTTTCGTTAGAGATATTTTCTTTAAGAATTATAATTATACTATCACCATTGGTGTTAAGATTTTCTATACTCTCCGCCGAAATAATTCCGATTTTGTAGATATTAGACAACTCATTGACAATATATTTTTTGTACATACCACTAACAACGTCAAGAGATGGTCCCAACTTATCTTGTATTTTGTTAATATTTTCGTTGGCAATATTCTCTTTAAAGTCGTATAGATTATGAAATTCTGCCAATAAACTATCCTCCTCAGCTTGCAGTTGTTTTTTTGATTTTCTAATTTCAAAGGCAAACGGGGCAGTAATTGTTTCATACTGCCATGGACTTCCAACTTCATAAGAATATTGAAACTTACTGATGTTGGGGTAGGTTTGAAAAATTAAGAATCCAGCCACAATAAACAATAACGTTGTTAGGGCTATAGAAAATTTTGACGAGTTATATTTAAAATCATTAAAGTTCATAGCAAAAATTTTATTGAACCAAACTTATTCTGAAATTTGCGATTTGCGATATTATATATTCGCATTTCAATCAAATTAATAGAGTAACCATCGGCAAAAATAAAAACTTCTTGATTATAGCACAATATAAATACGATAAAAATAGACATTTTTTATCGTAAAAGATAGAGTATAGATCAAAGTTATAATTATAGGAAAACAATTAGGAGTCCCCCCGATATTGTGATAAAAACCATGCATATATCTGTAATTCAGATAATTTAATAAAAAGTTTTGTAGAAAATTTGTTTATTATGAAAATAATGTCTAATTTTGTACCCTCATTTAGAAGAATGTTTAAAAAATTAAAATAAATTAAAAGTAAAACAAAATGCCTACAATTCAACAGTTAGTTAGAAAAGGAAGGGAAAGTCAGTTGGAGAAAAGTAAGTCTCCGGCATTGGACTCTTGTCCACAGAGAAGAGGTGTTTGTGTGAGAGTTTACACTACAACTCCAAAGAAGCCGAATTCAGCTATGCGTAAAGTAGCCAGAGTTCGTTTAACAAACCAAAAAGAGGTGAATGCTTACATTCCGGGAGAGGGACATAACTTGCAAGAGCACTCAATTGTGATGGTTCGCGGAGGTCGTGTTAAGGATTTACCGGGAGTTCGTTATCACGTGGTACGTGGAACTTTGGATACAGCAGGAGTAAATGGTCGCACGCAACGTCGTTCTAAGTATGGCGCAAAGAGACCAAAAGAGGCTAAGAAGTAATTCTAACGAGAGTAATTTAAATTAAGTAAAACAAGTTTTAGTTTTACAGGTGGCAGATGAAGGTTGAGTAAATGGCTTGGAGAAGCTGTTGAAGCAACGAGCAACCAAAACAAAACAAAATTTTGAGAAAAAATGAGAAAAGCAAAACCAAAAAAACGGATTATTTTACCAGATCCGGTTTTTAATGAAGTAATGGTTAGTAGATTTGTGAACCATTTGATGTTCGATGGTAAGAAAACTATCGCATACGATATTTTCTATACTGCATTGGATAATGTAAAGTCTAAACTTCCTAATGAAGAAAAATCACCATTGGAGATTTGGAAAAAAGCTTTGGAGAATATTACTCCGCAAGTAGAGGTTAAGTCTCGTCGTGTTGGTGGTGCAACATTTCAAGTTCCTACTGAAATCCGTCCGGATAGAAAGGAATCTATTTCAATGAAAAATATGATTATATTTTCTCGCAAGAGAAGCGGTCACTCTATGGCTGAGAAATTGGCTGCTGAGATTGCAGATGCTTACAACAATCAAGGTGGAGCATTTAAGAGAAAAGAGGATATGCATAAGATGGCAGAAGCAAACCGTGCGTATGCTCACTTTAGATTTTAATCTCTAATTGAATAAAATAAAATGGCTAAAGCAGATTTAAAATATACAAGAAATATCGGTATCATGGCGCACATTGATGCTGGTAAGACAACAACTTCAGAACGTATTTTGTTCTACACCGGTTTGACCCATAAAATTGGTGAGGTGCATGATGGTGCAGCAACAATGGACTGGATGGAGCAAGAGCAAGAAAGAGGTATTACTATTACTTCGGCGGCTACTACTACGTATTGGAATTATGCTGATAAGAAGTACAAAATCAACTTGATTGATACTCCGGGACACGTTGACTTTACTGTAGAGGTAGAGCGTTCATTGCGTATCTTGGACGGAGCTGTTGCTGCTTTCTGTGCTGTAGGTGGTGTAGAACCTCAGTCAGAAACTGTATGGCGTCAAGCAGATAAATATAATGTACCTCGTATATGCTACGTAAACAAGATGGACCGTTCCGGTGCAAATTTCTTTGACGTTTACGCTCAAATTAAAGAGGTATTAGGTGCTAATCCATGTCCGATTCAAATTCCAATTGGGGCTGAAGAGACTTTTAAGGGTGTAGTTGACCTTGTAAAGATGAAGGCTATTATATGGAATGATGAGACTATGGGTGCTCAATACTCAGTGGAAGAGATTCCTGCTGATTTGGTTGATGAAGCACAAGAGTGGAGAGATAAAATGTTGGAAGCAATTGCAGAACATGATGATGTAATGATGGAAAAATTCTTTGATGATCCATCAACTATTACAGAAGACGAAATTCGTGTTGCATTGAGAAAAGCTACTATTGCAATGGCAGTTTTCCCAATGATTTGTGGTTCTTCTTTCAAAAACAAGGGAGTTCAAACAATGTTGGATGCAGTTTGTGCGTATTTGCCAAGCCCAATGGATACTCCTGAAATTGAAGGTGCATCATTGTCAGATCCAGATAAGAAAGTAATCAGACATCCGGATGAAGATGAACCTTTGTGTGCATTGGCATTTAAGATTGCAACAGACCCATATGTTGGACGTTTGTGCTTCTTCCGTGTTTACTCTGGAAAGATAGATGCTGGTTCATACATCTTTAATACTCGTTCAGGGAAGAAAGAGCGTATTTCACGTTTGTTCCAAATGCACTCAAATCATCAAAATGCTGTAGATGTAATTTCAGCTGGTGATATCGGTGCCGGTGTTGGATTTAAAGATATCCGTACAGGAGATACTTTGTGTAGTGAAGATGCAAAAGATCACATGATTTTGGAATCTATGGATTTCCCTGATCCGGTGATTGGTATTGCAATTGAGCCTAAGACTCAAAAAGACGTTGATAAATTAGGAAATGGTTTGGCTAAATTAGCTGAAGAAGACCCAACATTTACCGTAAAAACAGATGAGCAATCAGGTCAAACAGTTATCTCCGGAATGGGTGAGTTACACTTGGAGATTATTATAGACCGTTTGAAAAGAGAGTTTAAGGTAGAATGTAATCAAGGTCGTCCTCAAGTAAGTTATAAAGAGGCTATTACTAACACAGTTTCTCACCGTGAGTTGTATAAGAAACAATCCGGAGGTCGTGGTAAGTATGCTGATATTATTGTTAAAGTTGGTCCGGTAGATGAAGGATTTGAAGGAAACTTGCAATTTGAAGATGTGGTAAAAGGAGGAAATATTCCAAAAGAATTTATTCCATCTATTCAAAAAGGATTCCAATCAGCTATGCGTAATGGAGTTTTGGCAGGATTCCCTGTAGAACAATTGAAAGTAGTAGTTGAGGATGGATCATATCACCCTGTCGATTCAGATCAATTGTCATTTGAAATTTGTGCTAACTTGGCATTTAAGGAGGCATGTGCAAAGGCAAAACCTGTATTGATGGAGCCAATTATGAAATTAGAGGTAATCACACCGGAAGAGAATATGGGTGATGTTATCGGAGACTTGAACAAACGTCGTGGACAAGTTGAAGGTATGGAAACTAGCCGTTCAGGAGCAAGAATTGTAAAAGCAAAAGTTCCGTTGGCAGAGATGTTTGGATATGTAACAGACTTACGTACAATCACATCAGGACGTGCTACTTCATCAATGGAGTTTTCACATTATGCAGAAGTTTCTACATCAATTGCTAAGCAAGTAGTAACAGAAGCAAAAGGAAGAGTAGAATTATTGTAATTATAACAAATTTAGATTCAAAGAGATGAGTCAAAAAATTAGAATTAAATTGAAATCTTACGATCACAATTTGGTTGATAAATCAGCTGAGAAGATCGTAAAGACCGTAAAAAGTACAGGAGCAGCAGTGAGAGGTCCAATTCCATTACCAACACACAAGCGCATCTTTACGGTAAACCGTTCAACTTTTGTTAACAAGAAGTCAAGAGAGCAATTCCAATTGTCTTCATTCAAGAGATTGATTGATATCTATAGCTCAACAGGAAAGACTGTAGATGCCTTGATGAAGCTTGAATTGCCGAGTGGAGTTCATGTAGAAATTAAAGTATTGTAATTTAATATTTATTGAAATGCCAGGATTATTAGGAAAAAAGATCGGAATGACATCCGTTTTCAGTGCCGATGGAAAAAATGTTCCATGCACTGTTGTCGAAGTAGGTCCTTGCGTTGTTACGCAAATCAAAACCATCGAGAAAGATGGTTATGAGGCTATCCAATTAGGATATATGGATAAGAAGGAGAAACACACAACTCAAGCAGAGTTGGGACACTTCAAAAAAGCCTCTGTAACACCAAAGAGACACTTGGCCGAGTTCAAGGGATTTGAAGAAGAGTATAAATTAGGTGATGAGATCACTGTAGATTTATTCTCAAATTCAAAGTTTGTTGATGTTGTAGGAACTTCAAAAGGAAAAGGATTCCAAGGTGTAGTTAAGCGTCATGGATTTGGAGGAGTTCAACAAACAACTCATGGTCAGCACAATCGTTTGAGAGCACCGGGATCAATTGGTGCGTGTTCTTATCCGGCAAAAGTATTCAAAGGAATGCGTATGGCTGGACGTATGGGTGGAGAGTCTGTTACTATTCAGAATCTTCAAGTGTTAAAGGTAATTCCTGAAAACAATCTTTTGATATTGAAAGGGTCGTTGCCAGGAGCTAAAGGTTCAATCGTAATTGTGAATAAGTAATGGAACTTAGTGTATATAATATCAAAGGAGAAGATACAGGAAGAAAAGTATCTTTGGATGATAATATTTTTGGCATCGAACCAAATGAGCATGTGATGTACTTGGATGTTAAGCAATATTTAGCAAACAAACGTCAAGGAACTCACAAATCAAAGGAAAGAAGCGAAATTTCAGGAAGTACTCGTAAATTAGGACGTCAAAAAGGAGGAGGAGGAGCTCGTCGTGGAGATATCAACTCACCAGTTCTAGTAGGAGGAGCAAGAGTATTTGGTCCGGTACCTCGTGATTATAGTTTCAAATTGAACAAAAAAACTAAGAAGTTGGCTCGTAAATCAGCATTGTCTGCAAAGATTAAGGATAACGAGGTAATCGTATTAGAAAACGTATCTTTTGATGCTCCAAAAACAAAAGATTTTGTTTCAATGATGTCAGGATTGAAAATTGCTGATAAGAAAACGCTTTTAATTTTGTCAGAACCAAATAAAAACGTATATTTGTCAGCTAGAAATTTACAAAATGCAAAAGTTATAACATCTTCAGATGTAAATACTTATGCAATTTTGGATTCTGCATGCCTTTTGATAACAGAAGGTGCTTTGGCTAATATTGAGAATAATTTAAAAGATTAAGGAGGTTGAAAAGATGGGAATCATAATTAAACCGATTGCAACAGAAAAGACACAAAACACTAGTGAGAAATATTCTCGCTATGGTTTTCGTGTGTCTCCAAAGGCCAATAAAATTGAGATTAAGAAGGCAATTGAGGAGTTGTATAATGTAACAGTGGTTTCGGTTAACACTTTGCAAGTGGAAGGAAAAGCGAAAGCACGTTATACAAAGACAGGAATTTTGAAGGGCCGTGCTGCTTCTTACAAGAAAGCATACGTAACTTTGAAAGAAGGTGAAGTAATAGATTTTTATAGCAATATTTAAGACAAATGGCTGTTCGTAAATTTAGACCCACAACGCCGGGTCAAAGACACAAAGTTATTGGTACGTTTGATACAATTACGTCAAGCACACCAGAAAAATCTCTTGTGAAAGGATTGTCAAAGACCGGAGGTAGAAATAATACCGGAAAGATGACAATGCGTTACATTGGTGGAGGTCACAAGAGAAAGTATAGAGTAATTGACTTCAAGAGAGACAAGGATGGCGTTCCTGCAGTAGTAAAAACAATAGAGTATGATCCAAATCGTTCGGCTCGTATTGCATTATTGTTTTACGTAGATGGAGAGAAACGTTATATCTTGGCACCAAATGGCTTGGAAGTTGGGCAAGAGATTTTGTCTGGCGCAGAAGCTGCTCCTGAAGTAGGAAATGCATTGCCTTTGCAAAACATTCCGTTGGGAACAATTATCCACAATTTGGAGTTGCGTCCAGGTCAAGGAGCCTCATTGGTTCGCTCGGCAGGTACGTTTGCTCAATTAACTTCGAGAGAAGGCAAATATGCGATTGTTAAATTACCTTCAGGTGAGACAAGAATGATCTTGTGTACATGTAAGGCTACTATTGGAGCTGTAGGAAATTCTGATCATGCATTAGAGCGTTCAGGAAAAGCTGGTCGTTCACGTTGGTTAGGACGTCGTCCTCGTAACAGAGCTGTAGTGATGAACCCGGTAGATCACCCAATGGGTGGTGGTGAAGGTCGTCAATCAGGAGGTCACCCAAGATCAAGAAAAGGCTTGTTGGCTAAGGGCTACAAGACAAGAGCACCTAAGAATGCTTCTAATAAGTATATTATTGAAAGAAGGAAAAAGTAATTTAAAAGGTAATTTTTATGAGTCGTTCATTAAAAAAAGGCCCATTTATCAGTGTAAAGCTAGAGAAAAAAGTTTTGGCAATGAATGAGAGCGGAAAGAAATCCGTGATTAAAACATGGTCAAGAGCGTCAATGATTTCTCCGGATTTTGTGGGTCATACAATAGCAGTTCATAACGGAAATAAATTTATCCCTGTGTACGTAACCGAGAACATGGTAGGCCACAAGTTGGGAGAGTTCTCAATGACTCGTACATTTAGAGGACACGGTGGAAATAAGAAAAAATAAACCGTGAATTAAGTAAAAAATTAAAAAAGTAAAAATAAAATGAGTCAAAGAAAGGAAAACCGAGCAAAGGCAATGAAGGAGGCACGCCGTTCGCAATATTTTGCGAAGTTGAACGATGTTCCTACTTCTCCTCGTAAGATGCGCTTAGTTGCTGATATGATTCGTGGAATGGAAGCATATAAAGCACTTAGTGTATTGAGATACTCGAAAAAGGAGGCTTCAATTCGTTTGGAAGGGTTGCTTCGTTCAGCGATAGCCAATTGGGAGAAAAAGAACGATAAGACAGCGGACAGCGGCGAATTGTACATTAGTTCAATTTATGTGGATGAAGCAAGAACACTTAAAAGACTACGTCCGGCTCCTCAAGGAAGAGGATATAGAATTCGTAAGCGTTCTAATCATGTGACTATATTTGTAGATTCTATTAATAATGCTAACCAAAATTAATTGTTAGATGGGACAGAAAGTAAATCCAATAAGTAACCGTTTAGGAATCATTAAAGGTTGGGACTCAAACTGGTTCGGCGGAAATAATTACGGCGATACTATCTTGGAAGATGCAAAGTTAAGAAAGTATCTAAATGCCCGTCTTGCAAAGGCTAGCGTTTCAAGAATAGTTATCGAACGTACGTTAAAACTTGTTACTATTACAGTATGTACAGCTCGTCCGGGGCTTATCATCGGTAAGGGTGGACAAGAAGTTGAAAAGTTAAAAGAAGAGTTGAAAGGTATCACTGACAAGGAGGTTCAAATTAACATCTTTGAAGTGAAGAGACCTGAATTAGATGCAACTATCGTAGCAAACAACATCGCTCGTCAGGTTGAAGGAAAAATAGCATATCGTCGTGCAACAAAAATGGCTATTGCTTCTACAATGCGTATGGGTGCAGAAGGAATCAAAGTCCAAGTATCAGGTCGTTTGAACGGTGCGGAAATGGCTCGTTCTGAAATGTATAAAGAGGGAAGAACTCCTTTGCATACATTAAGAGCGGACATTGATTATGCACAAGCTGAGGCATTAACTAAGGTAGGTTTAATTGGAATTAAGGTTTGGATCTGCCGAGGTGAAGTTTACGGAAAGAGAGATTTAGCTCCTAATTTCACATCTGCTAAAGAGTCTGGAAGAGGAGGAAATCAATCAGCTGGAAAACAACAAGGCTTCAAGAAAAAAAGAAAGTAATTCTGTTTAACGAATTAGAATTGAAGGAAAAATGTTACAACCTAAAAAAACAAAGTTCAGAAGACAACAAAAAGGTCGTATGAAGGGTGAAGCGCAACGTGGAAATCAGTTGGCGTTTGGTTCATTCGGAATAAAAGCCTTGGAGTCTAAGTGGATCACTGGACGTCAGATAGAGGCAGCTCGTATTGCTGTAACACGTTATATGCAAAGACAAGGTCAGATTTGGATTCGTATATTCCCTGATAAGCCTATTACAAAGAAACCAGCTGAGGTTCGTATGGGTAAGGGAAAAGGTAATCCAGAAGGATTTGTTGCGCCTATAACTCCAGGACGTATTGTTATTGAAGTAGAAGGTGTTCCTTTTGATGTTGCAAAAGAGGCATTGCGCTTGGCAGCTCAAAAGTTACCGATAGCTACTAAGTTTATTGTAAGAAGAGATTTTGATGCTCAAAACCAAAACGTGTAATAAGTTATGAAAATAGCAGAATTAAAAGAATTAACTAAGCAAGAGTTGCTTGATAAACTTGCTGAAGAGAATGCTAATTTAGTGCGTGTTAAATTGAGTCATTCAGTATCACCATTGGATAACCCTTCTCAAATTAAGGCTATTCGTAAGAATATTGCACGAATTAATACGGAGTTGACTCTTCGTGATCTTAATAATTAATAAATTGAGCAGATTAAAATGAGAAACTTAAGAAAAGAAAGACAAGGTGTAGTTTCCAGCAACAAAATGGATAAGACCATTACAGTAGCTGTTAAATGGAAGGAAAAACACCCTATTTATCAAAAGTTCGTTAATAAAACGAAGAAATATCATGCTCACGACGAGAAGAATGAGTGCAATATTGGCGATTTTGTAAAAATCATGGAGACTCGCCCGTTGAGCAAGACTAAGAGATGGAGATTAGTAGAAATAATCGAAAGAGCTAAGTAATTATGATACAGCAAGAATCTAGATTAGTTGTGGCTGATAACAGTGGTGCCAAAGAAGCGTTGTGTATTCGCGTTTTGGGAGGTACTAAGAAACGTTATGCTACTGTTGGGGATATTATCGTAGTAACGGTAAAAAATGTTATCCCGTCAAGTGACATGAAGAAAGGAACTGTTTCTAAAGCAGTTGTTGTTAGAACAAAGAAAGAAGTTAGACGTCAAGATGGGTCTTACATCCGTTTCGATGATAATGCTTGTGTCCTTTTGAATGCTGCAGGAGAGATGCGTGCCAGCCGTATTTTCGGTCCGGTTGCGAGAGAGCTCCGTGCATCTAATATGAAAATTGTTTCATTAGCACCCGAAGTGCTTTAATTTTAAAGAAAAATGAGTAAGTTACATATCAAAAAGGGTGATATAGTTTACGTTAACACAGGTTCTGATAAAGGGAAAACAGGACAAGTTCTTGAAGTATTTGTTAAGGAGCAACGTGCTATAGTTGAGGGGTTGAATATGGTCTCTAAGAGTACTAAGCCAAATTCAAAATATCCTCAAGGTGCTATTATCAAGAAGGAGGCTCCAATTCATATTTCAAATCTTAATTTGATTGATCCTTCATCACAAAAGCCAACTCGTATTGGACGTCGTAAAAATGAGGAAGGTAAATCTGTACGTTACTCTAAAAAGTCAGGGGAGGTTATTTAATAATGAATACTGCAAGTTATAAGAAAGTTTACGCTGAGCGTATAGTTCCTTCCTTGATGAAGGAGTTCAATTACAAGTCAGTTATGCAAGTTCCGGTTTTGGAAAAGATCGTGATCAACCAAGGTTTGGGGCAAGCAGTTGCTGACAAGAAAATTATTGAAGTTGCGATCAATGAGTTAACTGCAATCACAGGTCAAAAAGCAGTAGCTACATTGTCTAAGAAGGACGTGTCCAACTTTAAGTTACGTAAGAAGATGCCAATTGGTGTTCGTGTTACGTTGCGTAGAGAGAAAATGTACGAATTTCTTGAAAGATTAATTCGTGTTGCTCTTCCTCGTATCAGAGACTTCAAGGGTATTGAGTCTAAGTTGGATGGACGTGGTAATTATACTTTAGGAATTGAGGAGCAAATCATTTTCCCTGAAATTAACATCGATTCTATTCAGAAGTTGTTGGGTATGAATATTACCTTTGTTACTTCTGCAAAGACTGATGAAGAGGGATATGCTTTGTTGAGAGAGTTTGGATTACCTTTTAAAAACGTTAAAAGATAAGATAATGGCAAAAGAATCAATGAAAGCCCGTGAGGTAAAAAGGGCTAAACTTTGCGCCAAGTATGCAGAAAAGAGAGCACAATTGAAAGCTGAAGGTAATTATGAAGCTTTGCAAGCTCTTCCAAAGAATGCATCTCCGGTTCGTAAGCACAATCGTTGCAAATTAACTGGACGTCCTAAGGGATATATGCGTCAGTTTGGAATTTCACGTATACAATTCCGTGAAATGGCTTCTGCAGGTTTGATTCCTGGTGTAAAGAAAGCGAGCTGGTAAAAGAATTTTAGTGTTAAATATTGTCAGGTGTTATCCTGATCAATTTAATTAATTTATTATGACAGATCCAATAGCAGATTATCTAACTAGAATGAGGAACGCTATTCAAGCAAAACATAGAGTGCTTGAAGTTCCTGCATCTAATTTGAAAAAAGAGATTACAAAGATATTGCTTGATAAGGGCTATATCTTGAATTACAAGTTTGAGGGTGAGGGTACAACTCGCAGTTCAATTAAGATTGCGTTGAAGTACGACCCGATTAACAAGGTAAATGCGATTAAGGGATTGAAGAGAGTATCTTCTCCTGGTATGCGTAAGTACGTAGGTTATAAAGATATGCCTCGCGTATTGAATGGTTTGGGTATTGCAATTGTATCCACATCAAAGGGAGTTATGACAGACAAGGAAGCTCGCGATTTAAAAGTGGGTGGAGAAGTTTTATGTTACATTTACTAATTAGGAGGAATTGAAAAATGTCTAGAATAGGAAAATTACCAATCAGTATTCCTGCAGGAGTTTCAGTTTCTATGAATGATAATGTAGTAACTGTAAAAGGTCCTAAGGGAGAACTTTCTCAGTATGTTAACCCTGAGATTAAAATGGAGATTAAAGATGGTTCTGTAGAGTTTACAAGACCATCAGATCAACCTCAACACCGTTCAATGCATGGTTTGTATCGCGCTTTGGTTAATAACATGGTAGTTGGTGTATCTGAAGGTTACAAAAAAGAATTAGAGTTGGTCGGAGTCGGTTATCGTGTATCTAGCCAAGGTCAAGTTCTTGAGTTCGCTTTGGGTTATACCCATAATATCTTCTTGCAATTGCCTAAGGAAATTAAGATTGAAACTAAGAGTGAAAGAAATCAAAATCCTTTGGTTATTCTTGAAAGTTGTGATAAACAATTGTTGGGTCAGGTTTGTGCAAAGATTCGTTCTTTCCGTAAGCCAGAGCCTTATAAGGGTAAAGGTGTTAAGTTTGTTGGCGAGCAAATTCGTCGTAAGGCTGGTAAGTCAGCTGGAGCTAAATAATTATTCTAAAATTTGATTTATTATGACTTCAAAAATTGAAAGAAGATTAAAGATAAAGAGAGGCATCAGAGCTAAAATTTCTGGTTCGGCTTCTCGCCCTCGTATGACGGTTTTCAGAAGCAATAAACAGATTTATGTTCAATTGATTGATGATTTAACCGGAGTAACATTGGCTTCTGCTTCCTCTCTTGGAATGACAGAGAAAGTTGCAAAGAAGGAACAAGCTGCTAAAGTTGGTGAATTAGTTGCAAAAAAGGCGCAAGAGGCTGGAATTACAGAGGTAGTATTTGACCGTAATGGATACTTGTATCACGGTAGAGTTAAAGAATTGGCTGATGCAGCTCGTAAAGGTGGACTTAAATTTTAATGGTTATGGCAGGAAATAATAATAAAGTAAAAACAACCAATGATTTGGAGTTAAAAGATAGATTAGTTGCCATTAATCGTGTTACAAAAGTAACGAAAGGTGGTCGTACTTTTAGTTTTGCAGCTATCGTAGTTGTTGGAAATGAAGATGGCATTGTAGGATGGGGATTAGGTAAAGCAGGTGAGGTTACCACAGCAATTGCTAAGGGTGTTGAAGCTGCTAAGAAAAACTTAGTAAAAGTTCCTGTATTGAAAGGAACTATTCCTCATGAGCAAGCTGCTAAATTCGGTGGTGCAAATGTATTGCTTAGACCAGCATCTCATGGTACCGGAGTTAAAGCAGGTGGTGCGATGCGTGCTGTTTTAGAGAGTGTTGGAATTACAGACGTTTTGGCTAAGTCAAAAGGATCTTCAAATCCTCATAACTTGGTAAAGGCTACAATTTTGGCTTTGTCGGAATTGAGAGACGCTTATACAGTAGCTCAAAATCGTGGTGTTTCAATGGAAAAAGTGTTTAAAGGTTAATTTTTGAAAGTATGGCTACAATTAAGATAAAGCAAGTAAAAAGTAAAATTGGTTGTCCTAAAAATCAAAAAGCCACTTTAGCGGCTTTAGGACTTAAGAAGATTAACTCTGTTGTTGAACACGAAGACACTCCTGCTATTTTAGGAATGGTTGAAGTTGTTAAACACTTGGTGAGTGTTGAAAAGTAGTTTTAAAACAGTAAATTTTTAGTAAAATGAATCTAAGTAATTTAAAACCCGCTGCAGGTTCTACAAAGACTCGAAAAAGAATTGGTCGTGGTCCAGGTTCTGGTTTAGGAGGAACTTCTACGAGAGGTCACAAAGGTGCGAAATCTCGTTCTGGTTATTCTAAAAAGATCGGTTTTGAAGGAGGTCAAATGCCTTTGCAACGTCGTTTGCCTAAGTATGGCTTTAAAAATATCAACAGAGTAGAGTACAAAGCTATCAATATTGGTACATTGCAAGAAATTGCTACATCTAAGAATGTTGATGTTATTGATTTAAATGTGTTAAACGAAGTTGGATATTCAGTTTCTAATTCTTTAATTAAAGTTTTGGGTAACGGTTCTTTAACTTCTAAATTAACTGTTTCTGCTCACGCTTTCTCTGCATCTGCAAAAGCTGCAATTGAGGCTCAAGGTGGAACAGTTGTAATCTTGGAAAAATGAAAAAACTAATTCAAACATTGAAAAATATCTATAAGATTGAGGACTTAAGGACTCGTATCTTGATTACGATTTTTTTTGTTTTGATATATCGTTTTGGTTCATTTGTCGTTTTACCGGGAATTGATCCGTCTGCTTTGTCTGCTTTAGGAGAGCAGACAAGCGGAGGTATCATGGCCTTGTTGGATATGTTCTCCGGAGGTGCGTTTTCTAATGCTTCTATTTTTGCATTGGGAATCATGCCTTATATCTCAGCTTCCATTGTAATTCAATTGCTATCAATTGCTGTTCCTACTTTCCAAAAAATGCAAAAAGAGGAGAGTGGAAGAAAGAGAATTCAACAATATACTAGATATTTAACTGTAGCTATCTTGTTGATTCAAGGACCTTCTTATCTTGTGAACTTGTCGGTTCAATTGAGAGAAGTTGGGGCTGCGCTTCCTGAAGGTATATGGTTTGTAGTCTCTTCAACTATTATGTTGTGTGCTGGTAGTATGTTTGTGATGTGGTTGGGAGAACGTATTACAGATAAAGGTGTTGGTAATGGTATCTCGTTTATCATTTTAGTAGGTATTATTGCTCGTTTCCCAAGTGCTGTAGCACAAGAGTTTGCATTCTGTTTGACAAATCAAGACGGAGGAGGACTTATCAAGTTTATAATTGAGATTGTCGGGTTCCTATTGGTTTCTGCTGCTGCAATCATGTTGGTTCAAGGTGTACGTAAAGTTCCTGTTCAATATGCTAGATTAGAAAAGGGACGTATGACTCCAGCTTTGGGTGCAAGAAATTATATTCCTTTGAAGGTGAATGTTGCAGGTGTTATGCCTATCATCTTTGCGCAAGCAATTATGTTTATTCCTTTGGCGTTATTGCCATTCTTCGCTTCAGATGGAAATACATCCTACTACAATCTTTTTGGAAATACAACTGGTTTTTGGTACAATTTGGTGTTTGCAGTGTTAATTATATTGTTTACCTTCTTGTACACGGCTATTATTGTTGATCCAAAGAGAATTTCGGATGATTTGAAACGAAATAACGGTTTTATTCCTCAAGTAAAACCAGGAGCAGAGACAGCTGAGTATATTGATACAATTATGTCTCGCATCACATTCCCGGGATCTATCTTCTTGGCTATTATTGCAGTTTTGCCTGCTATAATCAGTTTGTTTGGTGTTACTCAACAATTTGCCCAATTCTTTGGTGGAACTTCTCTATTGATTATGGTGGGTGTTGTTTTGGATACACTACAACAAATAGAGAGCCACTTGTTGATGCATCACTATGATGGTTTAATGGAATCAGGACCAATTAAAGGACGTTCAGGTTTATCTGCATATTAATTGAGAGATGATATATCTTAAGACAGACGAAGAAATTGAGTTGATGAGAGTTTCTAATCTTTTGGTTGGAAAAACTTTGGCAGAGGTTGCTAAGGCAATAAAGCCAGGGATATCAGCTTTAGACTTGGATAAAATTGCATTTGATTTTATAAAATCAAATGGAGCTGAACCAAGCTTCTTAGGGTATAACGGATTCCCGAATACGCTCTGTATTTCAATTAATGACGTCGTAGTTCATGGAATTCCTTCGAATTACGTATTGAAAGAGGGTGATATAGTTTCAGTTGATTGTGGTGTCAAAAAAAATGGATTTCATGGCGATTCTTGTTACACCTTTTGTTGTGGCGAGGTCGCACCTGAAACCCGCTCTTTCTTAAAAACGGTGAAAGAGTCTTTGATGAAAGGCATTGAAGTAGCAGTAGAAGGAAAGAGAATAGGAGATATAGGTAATGCAATCCAGACATATTGCGAATCAGCCGGATATTCAGTGGTTCGTGAGATGGTTGGTCACGGCATTGGTCGTAATTTACACGAAGAACCTGCCGTTCCTAATTATGGGAAAGCAAGTTATGGTAAGGTTTTAAAGAGTGGAATGGTGATTGCGATTGAGCCGATGATAAACATGGGGGCAAAGGAAGTATATTTGGCAGAGGATCAGTGGGGAATATACACTGCAGACAAATCGCTTTCAGCCCATTACGAGCATACTGTAGCTATTCGAAGAGGGAAAGCCGATATATTGTCGTCTTTTGAGTATATCGAACAATTATTAGGTAGTAAATCAATATAGTGAAAATATGGCAAAACAAGCAGCTATAGAACAAGATGGAACAATTGTAGAGGCGTTGTCCAACGCTATGTTCCGAGTAGAGTTAGAGAATGGACATGAGATTACTGCTCATATTTCCGGTAAGATGCGCATGCATTATATAAAGATTTTACCTGGAGATAAGGTGCGAGTAGAGATGTCTCCTTATGATTTATCAAAAGGGAGAATCGCTTTTAGATATAAATAAACAATTGATATATATTATGAAAGTTAGAGCTTCATTAAAAAAACGCACAGATGATTGTAAAATTGTCAGAAGAAAGGGGCGTTTGTATGTAATTAACAAGAAAAATCCTAAGTATAAACAACGTCAAGGATAATTTATTATTTTTGCAAAAAATTAGTTTATGGCTATAAGAATTGTCGGTGTAGATTTGCCACAAAATAAAAGGGGCGAAATCGGTTTGACTTATATTTATGGTATAGGTCGTAGTAGTGCTAATAAGATCTTGGCAGAGGCTGGTGTCGATAAGGACATCAAAGTTAAGGATTGGACTGATGATCAAGCTGCGAAAATTCGTGAGATTATCGGAGCAAACTTCAAAGTGGAGGGAGACCTTCGTTCTGAGGTTCAATTGAACATTAAGCGATTAATGGATATTGGTTGCTATAGAGGTATCCGTCATCGTATTGGTTTACCATTGCGTGGGCAAAGTACTAAGAATAATGCACGTACTCGTAAGGGTAGAAAGAAAACAGTTGCTAATAAGAAGAAGGCAACTAAGTAATAGTTACTAACGCTATTAATTTAATATTTAGATATGGCAAAGAAAGCAGTAGCAACCAAAAAAAGGGTTGTAAAAGTTGACGCGATTGGACAATTGCACGTTCATTCATCTTTTAATAATATAATCGTGTCATTAGCAAACTCTGAGGGTCAAGTTATTTCATGGTCTTCAGCAGGTAAAATGGGCTTTAGAGGTTCAAAGAAGAATACTCCTTATGCAGCTCAAATGGCAGCACAAGATTGTGCTAAGATTGCTTATGATCTTGGTTTAAGAAAGGTGAAAGCGTATGTAAAGGGTCCAGGTAATGGACGTGAGTCTGCAATTAGAACTGTGCATGGTGCAGGAATTGAGATCATGGAGATTATCGACGTTACACCACTTCCTCATAATGGTTGTCGACCACCTAAAAAACGTAGAGTATAATTTTATTTTACAAACATCTTTCGAATCTCGCACAGTGAAAGGTTGCATTATAATCCTCTCTGCAATCGCGGCTGCACGGTTCAAGGTTTGGAATTAAACAATTTTAAAATGGCTAGATACATAGGTCCAAAAACAAAAATTGCGCGTCGTTTTGGTGAACCGATTTTCGGTCCAGACAAGATTTTAGCAAAAAGAAACTTTCCTCCTGGACAACATGGAGTGAATAGAAGAAAGAAAACTTCTGAGTATGGTATTCAGTTGGCTGAAAAGCAAAAAGCTAAATATACTTATGGAGTGTTGGAAAGACAATTCCGTAATTTATTTGAGAAAGCTTCTGCAACCAAGGGTATTACCGGTGAGGTTCTTCTTCAATTGTTGGAGTCTCGTCTTGATAATGTAGTTTATCGTTTGGGTATTGCTCCAACTCGTGCAGCTGCTCGTCAGTTGGTATCTCACTGTCACATTGTAGTGGATGGTGAAGTTGTTAATATTCCTTCTTATTCATTGAAACCAGGACAAATAGTAGGAGTTCGCGAAAGATCTAAATCTTTGGAAGTTATCGAAGGTGCATTGTCTGGGTTTAACCACAGCAAATATGCTTGGTTAGAGTGGGACGGATCTTCTATGTCAGGTAAGTATTTGCATATCCCTGAGAGAGCAGATATCCCTGAAAATATTAAAGAACAATTGATCGTTGAACTTTACTCTAAATAATAACTGATTCATGGCAATATTAGCATTTCAAAAACCTGATAAAGTAATAATGTTAGAAGCGGATAATTTCTACGGAAAATTCGAGTTTCGTCCGCTTGAGCCAGGTTATGGTATTACTGTTGGTAATGCTTTAAGGCGCATATTGCTTTCTTCTTTGGAAGGATTTGCAATCACTTCCATTAAAATCGATGGTGTTGATCACGAATTTTCGGTTATTCCCGGAGTTCTCGAAGATGTTACAAATGTTATCCTTAATTTGAAACAAGTTCGTTTTAAACAAAAAGTTGACGAAATTGAAACAGAAAAGGTAACAATCAATGTCTCTGGTACAGACGTGTTTAAGGCTGGTGATATTGCAAAATCTCTTTCTGGATTTGATGTCCTTAATCCTGATTTTGTTATTTGTCGCTTGGCTACCGGAGCTAGTTTTTCTATCGAACTTAACATCGGTAAAGGTCGTGGTTATGTCCCTGCTGATGAGAATAAAATTCCTAATTCTGAAATTGGCGTTATCGCTATCGATTCTATCTATACTCCTATTCGTAATGTGAAATACTCGGTTGAGAATTACCGTGTTGAGCAAAAAACGGATTATGAGAAGTTAGTTATTGAAATTCAGACTGATGGTTCTATACATCCTAAAGATGCTTTGAAAGAGGCTGCTAAAATCTTAATCTATCATTTTATGTTGTTCTCAGACGAAAAGATTACTCTTGACTCTGCTGAGGATGGTGTAAATGAAGAGTTTGATGAGGAAGTTCTTCACATGCGTCAGTTGCTTAAGACTAAGTTAGTTGATATGGATCTTTCTGTCCGTGCTCTTAACTGTTTGAAAGCTGCAGATGTTGAAACATTGGGTGAATTGGTTGTATTTAATAAAAATGACCTGCTCAAGTTTAGGAACTTCGGTAAGAAGTCTTTGACAGAGTTAGACCAATTGTTAGATAATTTGAATCTTTCTTTTGGTATGGACATTTCTAAGTATAAATTAGATAAAGAATAATTAAAATGAGACATAATAAAAAATTCAACCATTTAGGAAGAAAAAAAGCTCACAGGGATGCGATGCTTGCAAATATGGCTATCTCTTTGATTATGCATAAGAGAATTAATACTACAACTGCTAAAGCTAAGGCTTTGAGAGTGTATATTGAGCCTCTTTTAACTAGAGCTAAAGACGATTCTACTAATTCTCGTCGCGTTGTTTTTAGTTACTTGCAAAACAAAGAAGCTGTTACTGAGTTGTTTAGAGAAATTTCTCAAAAAATTGCTAATCGTCCTGGCGGATATACTCGTATTATTAAAACCGGGTTCCGTTTGAATGATGCTGCTGAAACTTGCTTCATTGAATTGGTTGACTACAATGAAAACTTGAAAAAGAATGACGCTCCTAAAAAGGCTACTCGTACTCGTCGTTCTTCTAAGAAGAAAGTTGAAGCTGCTACAGCTACTGATAATGCAGCTGAAGCTCCTGTTGAAGAGGCTTCTGCTGAATAATTCTAAAATTAAAGAAAGAGCCGATTCACCTTTGAATCGGCTTTTTTTATATATTTTCTTTTCTTCCTCTTTTTACCATGAAATTGTTTCAATTCTTATTCCGCTTTCTCTTTTCAATTTCATTTTTTATCCCTTTTAATATAGTTGCACAATACTATTCTTCTCCTGAATCTCAAGGACTTAAGTCTGAAAATATACAATTTTGTTTCGATAGCCTTATGAATATTAGTCATGGCGAAATTCATGGTATTGTAGTAATGAGACATGGTAAAATTGTGGCAGAACTATTCCCTGAGCCTTTTAAACGAGAGTTTTCCCATACGCTTTATTCTGTTTCTAAAACTTTTGTCGCTACCGCAGTGGGGTTGGCTGTTGATGATAATAGGTTGAGGATTTCAGATAGAGTAATGTTGTTTTTTCCAGAATTTTATCGTGATACAATTTCTGATGGATGGGCAGATATGACTATTAGGGATTTATTGACTATGTCTTCCGGTTTTGAGCCGGATTGGAATTTGCGTAATATTCAGTCTGATTGGGTGCAATCGCTCTTGAATAAGACGGTCAATCATCCGGGTTCTCACTTTAAATATGATTCTATGGTTTCTTACCTTCTCTCTGTTATTGTTCAGAAGGTTACAGGCGAAACTGTTCTTGATTATCTTAATAAGCGAATTTTTTCTAAAATAGGTATTGATGATGCAGAGTGGGAAATGAGTCCCGAAGGGTATTATGTTGGTGGTTGGGGGTTGAGAATGAGTACTTTATCAATGGCAAAGTTTGGACAATTTCTTCTTAATTGTGGAAGCTGGAATGGGGAGCAACTTTTATCGTCGAGTTGGGTTAGAGAGATGATGTCTGTTCAACAACATGCTGATAAATCTCGACTTTATGGGTATCAAATTTGGAAACATGATGATATAGAAGGTGCTTTTCGTGCCGATGGAGCTTTGGGGCAGTATATTATTGTTGCTCCTAAAGAGGATATGGTTATTGCCATTACACAATGTAATAGAGGTAATGGCATTCTTGAAAGACAAATACTAAATGATTGGTTATTAAGAAAAGTTTCTGATAAACCATTGCAAGAGGGGAGTGCCTATCAAAAGTTGCGAAGTTCTTGCTATTCACTTCCTGTTGCAGGGGGAAAATCGTTGCGTGCCAAATATATGAAACTATTGGATAAGGATATTTTCTTGAATCAAAATTCTTTAGGTTGGAAAAGTATTCGTCTGACAAGTTGTGGAGCTCAGTTGAAAATTGAGATTGAGACTACCACGGGAGAGCAGATGATATTGCATGCATCAAATGGGAAGTGGGGGAGTGATACAACCCATGTATGTCCGCCCTATAGCATTAATGCGTTAGGTAGATTTTCCGGTATTTCGAGACGTTTTGTTGTATCGTCATCCTATGGAATAAATAATGGAACCCTTTGTCTGAAAATCTTGTTCCCAAATTGGATTAGCGGAGTTGAACTTTTCATTTCAGAAGAGAAAGGAGAGGTAAAAGTAAAAGCCAAAGAGAATTACAAGAAAGAGTTTACTGTTTTGAAGTAGGATACTCTCTTGGGGATTGTTTGGTTGTTGGAGGGGAGTGTCCATTCTTGATTTTGCGGGTAGTGATTAGACAATAAATTCATTCAATTCGTCTTTTAGTTGTTTCCAATTAGGGAAGTATCTATTTAGTAGAGCAGTATATTCTTCGTTATGTAGGCGTACTTTTATATGCAGAAGTTCGTGAACAACAATATATTCAATACAGTGCAGAGGTTTTTTTATCAACTCTAAATTGAAAATGATATTACGAGTTCGATGGTTACAACTGCCCCATAAAGTCTTCATTTGTTTGATTTCCCATTTATTGGCTTTTACTCCAAGAATTTCTTCCCATTTTAAAATCAGGGATGGTAATAATGTTTTAAATTCTGCTCGATACCATTCTTTCAAGACTTCGGCACGACGCTCTTTTGTTGCACCTTCACGAATAAACAATTTTATGTATTCATTTGCTTGCACTTCCACTTTGGCGGGAGCGTTGTGGTATATAATTTTTAAGCGAAATCGCAGTCCTTTAAAGTAATGATTTTCTCCCGATACATATTCTCGCGGTGTTTGACGATTCTGTTCAAGTATTTGTGATACTCGTTGTCTAATCCATGGTAGCTTGGTTATTATAAATAATCTTATAGCCTCTTCGGTCATTTGCTTAGGGGCTGAAACATGAATACGTGCGTCTGGTGGATAAATAGTAAGATGTATGTTCTTAATATCTTTCCATTCCACCTCAATAGATATGTTGGAAACGCTAATAATTGTCATTAATACTCTTGTTGCGCAACAATCAGTTGCATTATATCATCAATCTTCTTCTGTTCTACACCTTGTAGCACGCCTTCAACAGCTCTGCGAAGAGCTTTCATCTTTCTTACTCCACTGCTATCTGTATCCCTAAAACCATCGCGAGCATTTGTTTTTATTATATCGTGGATTTTAAGAGCCAACTCTTCATCTTTGTTTAGGTTGTCATAAAGTGCCTGCTTACCTTTGGTGTCGATTGCAGGAGGATACTTGGCTTTAACCGACGAGCGAGCCTCTTGGAGTTTGTCAATAAATTTTTCTATTAGTTGCTTGTATTGTAATTTGCCATCTTTTTGCTCTTGAAGCAGTTGATTGAGCAGGTCTGACATTTTATCAAAGTATGCAGGATTATTGGGGCGTTCGCTGATAATCATCTTACGCATATTGGCGGCTAACACTTCTGCAACAGAGCGTTCATTTTGCTTAATCGCTTTGGGAAGCGAATCAATAGCCTTTTTGATGTCATTATCTATAAAGTCGAGGATTGAGACATCTGCCAAATCCACCAACTTTTCGCTATCCTCTGCGCGAACATAGTTGTCAATCAACTGACGCATTGCAGGGTCATAATATTTCAGATCTAACGCATCTCCACTCTTTAGCTTTATCTCATCCTTGAGGTCATTGTAATGATCTACCTGCGTCTTGATTTCTGTCGCTTCTTCTGCCGTAAAGCCTGATGCTTCCATTTCATTGGCAATATCGATGTATCTGTGCACCAACCGAGCTACAAGTTTGTAGAACGTTTCGCGTTTGTTGGCATTTTCATCGCACTCTCTTTGTTGTTCTTCCACAGGTGTCGTTTCTGCATATACAAAGTAGGAAAAATATCCCTCTCGTGTTTGCGGATGTATCACTTCACACATTGAGTGTACTGCTTGCAAAGCTTCCTCTAAAGCCTTGCGTCCCTCGGTAAGGCGATCGGCAAGCAATCCTTTGATGTCATCTGCATCATATCCGTCAAATGCACCATTTGTATAGTCTTCGATAGCACTTTTGACGGCTCCAAACAGATCTTGATAATCTACAATATAGCCATAATCTTTCTCTTCGCTATCCACTCTATTTACTCGACAGATGGCTTGGAAAAGGTTGTGGTCGCGCATTTTTTTGTCGATATAGAGATAGGTTGCCGATGGGGCATCAAAGCCTGTCAGAAGCTTATCTACAACTATCAAAAGTTTCATATCTCCCGGATGTTCGATAAACTCTTGCTTTGCCCGCGCTTCAAACTGCTCGGCGGTCTGGTCGCCTATCATCTTTTGGTAGATCTCGTACTTCGTCAAATCCTCTGTCTCGCCATCGCCCTGATACTCATCTTTCACTGATGCGGTGTTTGCATCATAACTTGTAACAACAGCGCAATGTCCTTTGAGTTCTGTCGATTGGAATACCTCCCAATAGCGGCACGCCTGATAGATGCTGTCGGCTACAAGCATCGCATTTCCATATCCTGATGTCAAAGCTCGCTTCGTACTCATGTCTTGGCAAATATCTGCCACAATGCGGTCTATGCGCTCCTTACTGCTAAACAGTTTCTCCATCTTTGCCCAACGCTCTTTGAGTGCAGCACGTGCAACCGAACTCAACCCCTTTGTCTTGGTATCAAACCATTCATCTATCTTCTCTCGCTTACCGAGATACTGCTCCACACTGCGAGCTTCATAGCGCAGGTCAAGGATAACGCCGTCCTCAACTGCCTCATTGAACTTGTAATTGTGGATATACGAGCCAAATGTCTCAATGGATTTCTTTTTGTCTGTATGGAGTAGTGGCGTTCCGGTGAAACCTATCAGCATCACATCCTTGCCCATTATATGCTTCATCGCCTCGTGGAGCATACCGCCCTGTGTACGGTGACACTCATCAATGAAGACATGGATGTTTCCTTTTGCCCGAAAGTTGGCTGGCAGTGTTTTTGCCAACTCTTCGAGGTAGAGGTCAAGTGATTTAGTTGCTTTTTTGCTTCCTACAAATATGGCTTCGTTGTCATTCTTGTTGCCAAACTTATGTATCAACGAACATATCAGCCATGGCTCGGAGGTGTTGAGCATACCGATTAACTCGCTGCCACTTCTTGCTCGTCTAATCTGTTCGCCGGCATCCTTAAAACCGTTTTCTATTTGCTTATCCAATTCGTCACGGTCTGTAATGATTACCACACGCGCATCTTCAATGTTTTCTCGAATCCACTGTGCTAACCACACCATTGTTAGCGACTTGCCCGAACCTTGCGAGTGCCAGATTATGCCGTTTTGTTTGTTGCGAACTCGTGGCTGCGCCGCCTTGATGGCAAAATATTGGTTAGGTCGAGCCGCCTTCTTTACGCCACCATCAAAGATTATGAAGTCGTGAATATACTCCAACAACCTTGCCGGCTCAAAGAACTGTAACACACTACGGTCCAACTCATTGGGATACTCCTCGACGGTGAAATGAGGCTTCGCACAAGGATCACCGCATGGTTCTTTCCAACGAAGCCAGAACTTTTCGGGCGTCTTGATTACTCCATAGTGCAGACCCTCGGTGTCATTACCCGCAAAGAGGAGCTGTATTGTTGTGAAAAATCGGGGAATATAACCATCTTGCTGGTTGCGGATATTCTGACGAATACCTTCGTGTGCAGACACAGTGCTGCGCTTTAGCTCTATTACCGCGAGGGCAATACCATTGACATAAACGACCAGATCGGGGCGGCGGTCGCTTGTGCCGTGTATGGTTACCTCCTCAGCAATCTGAAAATCATTCTCCATAGGGTTTGCCCAGTCGATAAGGTGTACCATCTTCTTCTTTTCAGTCACCTCCGCCTGCACATTCACGCCGTAGCGCAATAATGTATAAACCTCCTTGTTGGCGTTGTAGAGTCCGCCACCAAGCGAGCCTGCTGCCTGCTTGAGTTTGGCAATAGCACTGCGTATCTCCTTGTCAGTGTAACCACGACGAGCGAGGTATGCCGAGAGATACTCCTCCTCAATATTACTATTGCCCTCTCGCTTCTCCCAATTGCCGAGATAGTTGTACTTCAATACACGCCTAAAAAGCCCTATCAATCTATTTTGCGTAACACGCTCCTTTGCCCCGATTGTTGTGTCCATAATTAGCTAAATATTTCTTGTTCCAATTCTTTATATACAGATGTTTCCTCTGTTATTAGCGGTGTTAAAGTGTCTCTAAAAAATGCATCCTTGGTATTACCACATTTGGTCAAATTAAGAATACGCTTTAATTCAACATAAATTTCACCGCTTGCCGATTTTATATCATCAACAGCATTCCCTCTTGCAGTACTTGCCGTAATCTTTGCAGTTTTGGCAGCTATGCACTCTGCTATTTTATCTGGTTTACCAACACTATTACATAACTTTGTTATAATCTCGTCGTCAAGTATGTAACTTTCAATATGTCTGCGCTTTAGCACTTTTATTTGTTTTGTATTACATTCTTCAATTTCTTCTGCACTCTTATCATCTCGATCAACGAATTTGACAATTTCGGAGTTATGCATCACTTTTGAAATAATTCGCATACTGACATTATCGGGATTCTCTATGTCTGCACAAGAACCAATCGAGACGAAAGATGTTGTCGGATATTTAGATGAAAATATCTTTCCATAAATTTGAGCATCAAAATCCTTATATTTTCGACCTTTGGAATCACCTTCACAGAATACAATTCTTTCAGGAGCAATTAATTTTGCAAAATCACCAAATGCAAGCTCGACAAATTTATTCCATATTGTTTTATCTATAGTAGTTGGAGTTATCGTTGTTTTTTCGTCAAAATCAATATTGCTAAAGTCCAGAAAAACTACACTTCCTGGATGTTGTGTTTCAAGTTCTTTAGCTTGTTGCAACATACCAATTGAATGAGTAGCCAACCATAGTTGCGACTTATCATTTACGAGATTATACATTTCAGCGAGTAATTTAGCTTGCAGAGCGGTGTGCATATGTGCTTCAGGCTCATCAATACAATATATAGTATTATCAAAACTATCACTTTTGATAACCAAATCTAATATGATGTCAAATGCAGACTTTTCTCCAGCAGAAAGATTCTTATAATGAAAGTTTTCAGAACGACCTTTAGTGAAGTAGAAACTACCATTTACTAAAGGCTCTCCTATATTAGATAATTGTAAGTCGTCGAATACATTACTTAATGAGTTTTTGATTTTGCCAATAAGATTTTCTCTAAGTTCTTCTACTGTTTTTCTATTATTAGTAATATCAAAAACTCCTGATAATGTATTTGAAACTAATCGTTGATAATTCTCAGAAACGCTACTATCTGTTACCATTAATGTTTCAAACTTAATTCTATCCTTGGGATTATCTTGTTTCGATAAACTTCGAGTAATAAAATCAGGCTCGTTTCTATGTGCGGTACGAAAATAGAATTTACCTTTAATTTTCTCTTTTTCATTTAATGTCTCGTCGTATGCACTTATGTCAACTCGGTTATCATACCATATTGAGGCGTTAATCCCTTCATTATCTCCAGTTTTAACATAGTAATCCATAGTACCACCTATGGATCTCCAGCCTTTATACATATACCAATGATTAAAGGCTTCAAAAATAGAAGTCTTTCCACAACCATTAGGCCCTACCAAAATAACTAACTTGGCAGATGCCGGGATATCCTTAATTGTGAGATCTGTGAATCGCTTAAATATATTAAGCCTTACTTCTCGTATCTTCATATCTTATTCTCTTTTTAATCTTATTTGTCCGGTTAGGAGTTTTTGCATCATACCCGATTTTAGGAGGCGGTACTTGTCGCGCTGGGCTTCAAGGTCGGCAATCTCCTTATCCATATCACTTAATATAGTAGCAATTGCTTGTTGCTCATTTAGTGTATTTGGAACCTTTAATATAATGCTGCCTAATATTTTAGCACCTAAACTTGGTAAGGCAGTAGCTTCAACCAATTCTCCAAATGAGATGGTCTGCAATAAGAAACATATATAGTTAGCATCAATATACTCGTTTGGAGAAAATGCCATCATATTGTTATCAATACAACACTCTTTGGTAGATAATCTTTTACGTTCTAAGAATATCGCCGCACCAATCTTTGCAAATATTACAGAGCTCGCTGGAACTATATTGCAGTTTAATCTTTCTTTAGTTGACTCCGATATATAGTTATTGGAGTGCATTAAACACCTTTCATTACCCCTATTATTAAAATCAGACACTTTGAAAAAGGGATATTTTCCCGATTTGTTACCCTGAAAATAAATAGGAAAACCGTTACCGCTTATAAAAGAACCTAATTGAGACAAAGATCTATCTATCCACTCGTCGGTGAAGCCGGGGAG
Source organism: Bacteroidales bacterium (assembly GCA_015061185.1). Classification (GTDB taxonomy): domain Bacteria; phylum Bacteroidota; class Bacteroidia; order Bacteroidales; family Paludibacteraceae; genus UBA1181. The sequence continues at coordinate 935 of SUWZ01000024.1, read as the reverse complement.
GCGTTTTTTGCCGGTAAGGAGTTGCTGCATAGCACCTTGTTTGAGGAGTCGTTTCTTGGCGATTTTCTTATCCACTGCCGCAATTAACCCATCCACATCACTCAACGCCTCCGCAATCGCACGTTGCTCAGCAATAGGGGGAACAAGTAATTTGGTTTCTTGTATTGCTGTTCTCGATATAGATGAAACTTTAATGCCTGTAATGTATGGTATAAGTTGGTTATGGTAGTTCGTTGAGTTTATATAGTATCCCAACCAACCAGCAGCAAATGGGGCGGTTGGACGACAGAAAAATGTATGCAGACCTGCTACGATTTTGTTATCCCCAACATTCTTAATCTCCACACACTTGCCCACGGTTTCATCCTCGGCGGTATCGGCTATGATAATATCGCCAGATTGAACAAGTTTCTGTAGCTTTATTTTTACATCCTCATTAAGATATGGGATTGCACACTTTTCAGCATCTACAATCGTAGGATATTTAATAAGCACATCACCATAATGGATGTTGCGAACGACTCCGCGACTGTCATTCATACAATCGCGAGGGTAGGTGTTGTTAGGGTACATATCAAAGATTTGAGAGAATGGTTTTACCTCCCAATCTTCGGGTATTATTCCCAACTCGGTCTGCTTATATCCTTGTGGTATGTTCATAACAAACTTTTGTTATCAGAATATTATTATAAAATATCATTCTCTTGTCTTTGGGATAATACAAACTTACACTTAATGAATTTATCATAGATTTGCTCATAACGGTCTTGAATGAATATGTAGTTGTTTGCTCTTCTGATAGCATCATCTATTTCTAGAATCTCTTTATTATCTTCAGCAGTAATTGGAGTTTTTATTAAACTAGCAAACGCTTCAACGGATTGAAGTACAAGATTAATATTGCTTGGTACTTTTAAAGGAAGGCAATGTAATAA
>SUWZ01000023.1:24896-46996 GCA_015061185.1 Bacteroidales bacterium | reverse complement strand
TGGTCTAAAATAATATTTCCATGTAAAGGAAGGTTGGATTTCAGTAAATTGTCGTATATTTGCAGTTCGAAATGAAAATAGTCTGACATGGAATTGAAGATTTTTAGATTCAACCAACTACAAGTCAATACCTATTTGTTGATAGACGAATCAACGCGAGATGCTATCATAATAGATCCCGGTTGTCAGTCGGACGACGAAAAGGCATTGTTGAAGGAGTATATAGAGAAGAACAAGATTCGACTTGTACGCATGTTGAATACGCATTTACACTTTGATCATGTATATGGGAATCGTTTTATTGAGGAGACGTATGGGATTGGAGCCGAGGGGGCGAAAGAAGATATGTTTTTCTTGAATCACTATACAGACTTGTTGGCATTGTTTGATATGCCGTTGGATGAAGATGCTCTGCCGTTGACAAATAAGCTCTGTGAAGGAGATGTGATTTCGGTTGGGGATATACACCTAAAAGTGTTGCAAGTTCCGGGGCATTCTCCGGGCAGTTTGGCTTTTTATGATGAAGCATCAAAATCGGCATTTATAGGAGATACGATACTAGAAGGAGAGGTGGGTCGGACTGATTTGCATCGAGGTAATTATGATACGTTGATTAAAAGTATTAGAGAAAAAATCATGTCATTACCCGATGATACTGCACTTTATAGTGGACATGGAGATGCCTCTACCGTTTTGGAGGAACGATTGAATAATCCTCATCTAAAGAATTTATAATAAAAAACACATATAGAAATTATTTATGGCGCAATCTTGTTTTGAAAATAAAAGGTATAAAATGATGAAAGTTAAGGATGGAGTTTATGTTCCGGACGTGGAAAATACCTTTCCGGAAGACAATCCTTTTTATCATCAGTTGAAGTATGACTTTATTTATAATCATGTTTTTGATGAGAATTATCCATATATAGACAATTCGTTCAAAGCAAGATTTGCAAGATTATTTGGACGAATAAGAGCATTTGGAGTCTGTTTTTGGGTTAATCCTTTGATTTTTGGATTGCGGATCAAAAATCGTGAAGTTTTAAAGAAGTATAAGGAGGCTTTGAAAAATGGAGCTGTAACCGTGGCTAATCATGCCTACCGTTGGGATTTTCTTGCAGTGTGGCAGGCTTCCGGACAGTCTAATCTTTGGTTCCCGGGATGGGGCGAAAATTTTAATACGTACGAAAGGGATAATATGCGTGCAGCTTGCGGAATTCCTGTGCCTACAACAATGTCCGGATTAAAAAAATTCAATGAGGCTTTCGATTCTTTGCATGAACAGAAAAAATGGATCCATGTCTTTCCTGAAGAGTGTAGGTGGAACTACTATAAACCTATTCGGCCATTCAGAAAGGGAGCATTTACCTTCTCTTACAAGTATCAAATACCTGTGATTCCGATGGTGATTACTTATCGTGAACGTACAGGACTTTATAAGTTGTTCAACAAGGATATGCCGTTGTTTACTATTACGGTAGGAGAGCCAGTTTTCCCTAATTTGGATCTGCCAAGAAAAGACTCTGTCGATGAGTTAAGAGATCGGGTACATGCGAAAATGGTGGAGATGGCCGGTATCGTTGAAAATCCTTGGCCAAGTGTTTTGCCTAACGACAAAGGATAAGGTTTTAAAGATACTTTTAATTTGACATTTTGACGTATGTTAAAATTAGATTTTTAAAAGTTATCTATTTGAGAGTTGTAATTAAATTTTTAATTTCGTTGCTTGGTTAACGATTAATGTTATTATAATGAGTATTTCAGAATTGAGTGAACAAGAAATTCTTCGCAGGGAGAGTTTGAAAAACCTAAAAAATATGGGAATTGACCCATATCCGGCTGCAGAGTATGTGGTAAATGCTTATTCTACAGATATAAAAAGTGAATTTAAAGACGATGCTCCTCAACGAGAGGTAACAGTGGCAGGTCGTATCATGACCAGACGTATCATGGGGAAAGCCTCTTTTATGGAGTTGCAAGATAGCAAAGGACGTATCCAAATCTATATCTCTCGTGATGAAATTTGTCCGGGTGAAAATAAAGATATGTACAATGTTGTTTTCAAAAAACTTTTGGATATCGGCGATTTTATCGGAATTAAAGGTTACGTCTTTCGTACTCAAATGGGAGAAATTTCAGTTCATGCCTCTGAAATTACCGTGTTAAGTAAGTCGCTTAGACCGTTGCCAATAGTGAAGTACAAAGATGGTGTTGCGTATGACTCTTTTGATGACCCGGAATTGCGTTATCGTCAACGTTATGTTGATCTCGTGGTAAATGAAGGTGTGAAAGAGGTCTTCTTGAAACGTGCGAGAATCATAAAATCTTTGAGAGATCAGTTAGATGAGGCAGGATACACCGAAGTGGAAACTCCTATCTTGCAATCCTTGGCAGGTGGAGCAGCGGCTCGTCCGTTTATTACTCACCACAATACATTGGATGTTGATTTGTACCTTCGCATTGCTACTGAGTTGTATTTGAAACGTTTGATTGTAGGTGGTTTTGAAGGAGTTTATGAGATAGGTAAGAACTTCCGAAACGAAGGAATGGATAAAACTCATAATCCGGAATTTACCTGTATGGAATTGTATGTACAATACAAAGATTATAATTGGATGATGAACTTTACCGAGAAGTTGTTAGAACGTATTTGCTTGGATGTTAACGGTTCATACGAAACAACAATCGGTGACAATGTGATCAGTTTTAAAGCTCCTTTTAAGCGTATCTCTATCTTAGATTCGATAAAAGAAAAAACAGGATATGATTTGGAAGGAAAATCAGAAGAGGAGATTAGAGCCATCTGCAAAACTCTAAAATTGGAGGTGGATGAAACAATGGGAAAAGGAAAGATGATTGATGAAATCTTTGGTGAATTTTGCGAAGGTTCTTATATACAACCAACTTTCATTACAGATTACCCTGTAGAGATGTCTCCATTAACCAAGATGCATCGTTCAAAAGAGGGCTTGACAGAGCGTTTTGAATTGATGGTGAATGGAAAAGAGTTGGCTAATGCTTATTCTGAGTTGAACGATCCGATAGATCAAATGGAGCGTTTCCAAGAGCAGTTACGCTTGTCTGAAAAAGGAGATGACGAAGCGATGTTTATCGACCATGACTTTGTGAGAGCTTTGGAATATGGTATGCCTCCAACCTCAGGTATTGGTATTGGAATCGACCGTTTGGTTATGTTGATGACTGGTAAGACAACAATTCAAGAGGTGTTATTCTTCCCTCAAATGCGACCTGAAAAGAAGGCAAAAGCAAGTGAGGAACAAGAATCAGATGAAAACGAATAATTTATTTGTATGGAAAAAACTCCTAAAATAGCTGTGATGGGAGGTGGTAGTTGGGCTACCGCAATTGCTAAAATATGTATGGCAAATCGGGAACGTCGCATCGGTTGGTATATGCGGCGGAAAGAGCAAATTACCGAATTTCAGCAATTGGGACGTAATCCGTCTTACTTGCCAACAGCTCAGTTTGATGTGAGTAGAATCGACTTTTCTGCAAACATTAATGAGGTGGTTAAGAAATCAGATATTTTGATCTTTGTAACACCATCTCCTTTTTTAAAACAACATTTGAAGAAATTACGTGTCTCTTTAAAAAATAAACTGATAGTTTCTGCAATCAAAGGTATTGTGCCTGATGATAACTTAGTGGTTTCAGAATATTTTCATAAAGAGTATGATGTACCATTGGAGAATTTAATGGTGATTTCCGGTCCCTCTCATGCAGAAGAGGTGGCAATGGATCGACTTTCTTATTTAACTATCGGAGGATTTTCGAGAGAGAACTCGAAAATGTTGGCTGATATGTTGCGTTGCAATTATGTTAAGACCTCTGTTGTAGATGATGTATTTGGTTTGGAGTACGCTTCTGTGTTGAAGAATGTTTATGCAATCGCTGCAGGTATTTGTCATGGCTTGAAATATGGAGACAATTTCCAAGCTGTTTTAGTTTCCAATGCGATTCAAGAGATGAACCGTTTCTTGAATATCGTCAACGAAAAACAGCGTAATATTAATGAATCAGCCTATCTTGGAGACCTTTTGGTGACAGCTTATTCAAAATTTAGTAGAAATAGAACTTTTGGAACCATGATTGGGAAAGGCTATTCTGTTAAGACTGCTCAATTAGAGATGGAGATGATTGCAGAGGGTTATTATGGAACAAAGTGTATTTACGAAATTAATAAAGATTATCAAGTAAATATGCCGATTTTGAATGCTGTTTATAATATACTTTATGGTAAAATATCGCCGGTGATTGAGATAAAAGTGCTAACCGATTTGATTCGTTAGTACTCTTTGTTGTTGGTGCAGAGGTTAGTTTTTAATAACAAAATAAAGAATAAAAATGGAAAACATGAAATTGAACATTGAGAATGCATTCGGATGCGAAGGTTTGTATGTCTCAAAGCAAAGCGTTAGTGCTTATGATTCTAAAGTTAAAGAGTGCATCAAAATGTTGCATGATGGTTCCGGTAAGGGAAATGATTTCTTGGGGTGGTTGACATTGCCAGGTTCTATTACTGAATCATTTATGGATGAGATCATTGCTACTGCAAATGACCTAAGATCTCGTTGCGATGTGGTGGTGGTTGCCGGAATCGGTGGATCTTACTTGGGTGCGCGTGCTGTAATTGATGCTCTTTCAAACTCTTTTGCTGCTTATCAAAAAAGTAAGAAAAATCCTGCTATCGTTTATGCCGGAAATAATATCAGTGAGGATTATTTGGCAGAATTGTCTGCTTTCTTGAAGAGAAAACAATTTGGTATCATTAATATCTCTAAGTCGGGAACAACAACTGAAACTGCATTGGCTTTCCGTTTGTTAAAAACTCAATTGGAGGAACAAGTAGGAAAAGCGGAAGCGCAAAAACGTATTGTGGCTGTAACAGATGCTGCGAAAGGAGCATTGCGTAAATTGGCTACTCAAGAGGGATACAAAACTTTCGTTATTCCTGATAACGTGGGAGGACGTTTCTCTGTATTGACTCCGGTTGGTTTATTGCCAATTGCTGTTGCAGGTTTTGACATCAAGAAATTGGTGGCCGGAGCTGCTAAAATGCAAGAGATGTGTGGTGTGGATGTTCCATTTGCAAAGAACCCTGCAGCTGTCTATGCAGCTGTTCGTAATGAGTTGTATCAAAAAGGGAAAAAGATAGAAATTTTGGTGAACTATCACCCTAAATTACACTATATCGGTGAGTGGTGGAAACAATTGTATGGCGAGTCTGAAGGAAAGGAATTCAAAGGTATTTTCCCTGCTGCCGTAGATTATTCTACAGATCTTCACTCAATGGGACAATGGGTACAGGAGGGAGAACGCACAATTTTTGAAACAGTTATCTCTATCAAACGTCCTAACAAGAAAATGATTGTTCCGGAAGATAAAGAGAATTTGGACGGTTTGAATTTCTTGGCTGGTAAACGTGTTGATGAGGTGAATAAAATGGCTGAGTTAGGAGTGGTTTTGGCTCATATCGATGGTCAAGTCCCTAATCTTCATATTGATTTGCCTTCGTTGAACGAATATTATATCGGGCAATTGTTCTATTTCTTCGAGAAAGCTTGTGGTATCAGTGGTTATTTGTTGGGTGTAAATCCATTCAACCAACCGGGTGTTGAGGCTTACAAGAAAAATATGTTTGCTTTGTTGGGTAAACCGGGTTACGAAGAAGAAACTAAGGCTATTCAAGCAAGAATTAATAAGTAATTCAATACAAAAGGTTGTGCCTTTGGGGTGCAACCTTTTTTTCTATTAAGGTTGCTTTAGAAGTTGTTTAAATTTTATTTCGAGCCTATTTGAGAGTGATTATTAAGATTATTTTTATTATTCTTTTGAAGTTAATAGTGGACTATTCTCAAAAAGGATAGTGAAAATAGCTTAAAAAGTACTTCAAAGAAGCCGAAAAAAAGAGAGTGAAGCTCAAAATCAATTTTATAATAAAATTTAAACAGCTTCTTAGTAAAGAAGATGAATTTTCAATCAAAAAACAACTTCTAACTTACAGATTGCACTTGATAGAAAGTTACAACACTGAAAACGAAAGAAAAATTTATGGAATCGTTAGATATAATTCAATGGTGTTTGGATAATCTGAATTATTGGACAGTTGCTTTGTTAATGGCAATAGAGAGTTCGTTTATTCCATTCCCATCTGAAATTGTTGTTCCTCCAGCGGCGTATAAAGCGGCGGCAGGGGAATTAAATGTTGTGGGTGTAGTTTTGGCAGCCTCTGTAGGAGCTCTATTGGGAGCTTTGATTAACTATGGTTTGTCCTATTGGTTGGGGCGACCTGTTGTCTATAAATTTGCAGAGAGCAAATTTGGAAAAGCATGCCTTTTGTCCCAAGAAAAAGTAGAGTATGCAGAAAAGTATTTCTTGGAGCATGGTGTCTCATCTACTCTTATCGGTCGTTTGGTGCCGGCTGTTCGTCAACTAATATCCATTCCGGCAGGATTGGCAAAGATGAAATTGCCGATATTCTTATTTTATACCTTTTTAGGTGCTTCTGTATGGAATATCATTCTGGCTGCTATCGGTTACGGATTGCATAGTTTGGTTCCTAAAGATATGTTGGCCTCTGCAATTGAAGAGTATAAACCCTACCTGTTCTGGGGTGGGGTAGCTATCTTTGTAATATTTGTTTTGTATTTAGTTATATCTTCTAAAAAGAAAAAATAGATTACCGGTAGCTATTATAAAAAGTTGTTTAAATTTTTTTTAATAAAATTTAAACAGCTTCTAATTTGTCATATAGACCAATTTAAACGTAATTTAAAGACATAAAAAATGAAAAAGATTTTTGATTTATTGTTCGTCTCTCTTTTTGTTATTGTTGGATTTGTTTCTTGCGATTCAAAAAAAGAAGATACAAGCATTGCTGAAGATAATTCAGGCTACTCCATTTCAACGGAGATTCAAGATTCAATTGTGTTATTGCCCAATTCAAAAACGTTGAGTGTTGACATTATGGAGGCTTTGTCTGCCAGAAGAACAGAACGTGCATTCTCAAACGACAATTTAACTAATCAACAAATAGCCGATTTGTTGTGGGCTGCGAATGGTGTGAATAGAGTGGAAGATGGAAAACGTACAGCACCATCTGCACGAAATGCTCAAGAAATTGATGTATATCTATTTACCCCGGTTGCTATTTATCGTTATGAGGCTGTTTCTCACTCTTTGAAATTGGTTAAGGAGGGAGATTTTAGGACATCTGCCGGCACACAACCGTTCTATGCAGCAGCTTCTGTTGCCATCTCTTTGGTGGTTGATTTCGGAAAGATGGAGGGATTTGATGAGGAGGCAAAAGCCTTTTATTCTGCAACGGATGTAGGATATGTGAGTCAAAATATCTATCTCTATTGTGCTGCTGAAAATTTGGGAACCGTTGTTTGTGGAAGTGTCGATAGAGAGGCGGTTGCCAACTTGTTGGGTATTCAAAACGGAAAAGTATTGTTGTCTCACGCAATCGGAGTGCTAAATTAATGAGTTTCTAAGAGCTGATTAGGGAATTACCCTTTGAGTACTTTGGAATTTAATTGAATAATCTTAGGGGAATGGTTTTGGAAATCATTCCTCAATTTTTTTAGGACTGACCCCAATTTTACAGAGTTCTCTAAAAATATTCTCATAAATATTTGCAAGAAAAATTCTTTTTGTTACATTTGTGTAATAGGAATTTAGTAATAATTAACGAATTTCAATGAAAGTGGTGTTTGATAATATAAATATATTCAAGAAAGGAATTTTCTTTCTTCTTTGTGGTGTTTTTTTGCTTTTAATGTCATGTTCGACAAAAAAAAGTTTGGCTTATTTGCAAGAAGAGAGAGGGGATTCCACTATGGTGGCGGCAGCTCAAGAGTTGTATGATGCAAGAATTAAGCCTAAAGATTTGTTGACTATCACGGTAAATACATTTGATAGAGAGGCTTCTGTACCATTTAACTTAATGTTTCCATCCGGGTCGGCATTGCCTCCAACAAATACGAATGGGGAAAATTCCATGCAGAAGTATTTGGTAGATAATGATGGAAACATTGATTTTCCGGTTTTGGGCAAGATAAAGGTGGCGGATATGACCAAGAATCAGGTGGAAGCCTATTTGAAGAGTCAGTTGCGTCCCTATTTAAAAGAGGAGCCGTTAATCAATGTTAGAATGGTTAACTATAAAATTTCTGTCTTGGGAGAGGTGAATCGACCAAATAGTTATACAATTACCAATGAAAAGGTGAATGTTTTGGAGGCTTTGGCTTTAGCCGGAGATTTGACAATTTATGGGAAACGTGACAATGTAAAATTGATGCGCGAATCAGTAGATGGGAAAAGAGAGGTGGTTATCTTGGATTTGACCGACAAGAACCTTATTCATTCCCCCTATTTCTATCTACAACAGAATGATGTGTTGTATGTAGAGCCTAATAAAACAAGAATGCGCAATAGTAAATATAGTGCACTAACGGGGCAAATCTTAACCGGTGTGACTGCTGCTGTCTCTGTAGCAAGCTTGATTGTAACAATCATTGCAGCTTCCGGAGATTAAGGGGGGGTGTCTTTGATACAACGATTAAGGGAAAGGAGGTTTTTATGACTAAGAAAGAGGAAGGTATCGACGTAAAGGATCTTTTGTATCACTTTTTGTCTAATTGGAGGGTGTTTGTATTCTCTATTGTTGTCTGTTTGGCTGTGGCTTGCATATATATCTATTATGCAATGCCTACCTATCGTGTTACAGCTTCAGTGATGGTGAGGGATGAAAAGCGTGGTGGCGATTATATAACAGAACTAACTGTCTTTGAGGATATTAATGCCTTGGCTAAATCTGCAACGGATAATGAGGTGGAAATTTTGCGTTCCAAATCATTGGCTCGTCGTACAGTGACGGAATTGGGTCTGTACAAAAGTTATATGGGGCATTCCGGTTTCAGAAAGTATGATTTGTATGGTCGTTCGCCAATTGTTTTGAATGATTCTCTCTTCTTGGTGAATGAGGTGACTCAACCTTATATAATTCGCATAGATCTTAGTGACCCCGAAGAGATGGATTTGACTCTTCATTGTGGCGAAGTGCAATTGTTGGATACAACGTTTTCCTCTTTCCCATTGCTATTGCATACCAATTTAGGTCCTTTAGAGTTAGTGAAAGAGTATGATTGTGAGAGTGATGAGTGCGAAGAGATCTCCATCCAATTGCAGGCTCCTATCTCTGCTGCACGTGCCTATTCAAACAATTTAACCGTTATGCCTTTTAGCAAAACTACCTCTGTCATCAATCTGAAATTGGTGACAACCAATAAAGAGAAGGGGGTTAAATTCTTGGATGGTTTGATTTCGATTTATAATCGTATGGCGATTGATGAGAAAAATGAGTCGGCCATGAAAACGGCGATATTTATCGAGGAGCGTATTAAGATGTTGCAAGATGAGTTGGGAATTACGGAAAAAGATTTGGAGGATTATAAACGCAAAGAGGGGTTGACTGATGTCTTCTCTAATGCCGATTTGTCTTTGGCAAAAAGTGCTGAGTATGAACAGAAAAGGGTGGATAACGAGACGCAGTTGAAATTGGTTCTCTTCCTGAAAGAATATTTGAATAATGAGCAAAATAGGGGAATGGTTATCCCTTCCAATGTGGGTCTTACCGATAAAGGATTGATAGAGCAAATCAATCTCTACAATAAGATGTTGTTGGAACGGAATCGCTTGATGCAAACCACATCAGAAAACAATCCGGTGGTGGTACAACTAACCAACCAAATCAATGGTTTGTATGACAACGTGATGACTTTGGTGGATAATGTAGAATCCGGATTGAAAATTTCTCAAGAAGATCTAAAACAGCAATTAGACAAATATAGAGGAAAGATTTATAATGTGCCTACACAACAACGTCTCTTTGAGGAGATTGAACGGCAAAGACACATTCAACAGCAACTATTCTTGATGCTTTTACAGAAAAGAGAAGAGAATGCTTTGGCGATGGCCGCAACGGTTAATAAAGCGAAGATTGTGGATGAGAGCGTAGCCGATAGTGTGCCGATTGCTCCTAAAAAATCGATTATCTTGTTTTTTGCTTTGATGATTGCTTTGGCAATAGCAGTGGTTTTCGTTTTGGTAAAGAGATACTTCTCGATTTATATTAAAAATACCAATACAATAGAGAAGGAAAATTTAACCACTTTACCAATGGTGGCAGAGGTGCCTTATTTCTCGGAAGCCTATATTTCTAATCAAAATTTGGATACACTTCGCAAAGAGGTCTTTCGTATGTTGCGAACCAATATTCAATTTATTCTAAAGGAGAAGGAGAATAAGGTAATTTTGTTCACTTCTTACTCCTCTGGAGAGGGAAAAACCTTTATAACAGCCAATACTGCCATCTCTTTTGCAACATTAGGAAAGAAGGTGATTGCTATTGGGGCGGATATTCGTAATCCTCATTTGAAAGATTTCTTTTGCGATGAGGTGAAAGTGGGTCTGTCCAACTACTTGGCCAATACAGATTTGAGTTGTGATGATGTAATTTTCTCAACGGAGTACGATAATTTGGATGTAATTCCTTCCGGTCCCGTACCTCCGAATCCAACCGAATTATTGTCTTTAAGTAGATTGGATGAGATGATGGATTATCTTCGTTCTAAATACGACTATATTTTGATAGATTCTGCACCATTGTCATTGGTTTCCGATACTTTGGTATTGGCTCGCGTGGCAGATATGAGTGCAATTGTGTTTAGAGCAAACTACTCGAACAAACATTGGTTCAAATCTATCAATAATTGGGTCGAAGAGGGTAGATTACCTAATTCAGCCTTGATTTTGAATGGTTTGTATGAAGAGAAGTTCCTACAGCGTATTTATGCCTCATACGGTTACGGATATGGTAAATACGAGTATAGATACCATTAGACAATTTCTATAGAACTCACCTATAATTTAGTTAGAGATGATTTATCGTAATTTATAGAAGTTACCTTAGAAGTTGATTAAATTTTATTTCGAGCCTATTTGAGAGTGATTTTTAAGATTATTTTTATTATTCCTTTGAAGATGATAGTGTACTATTATCAAAAAAGAATAGTGAAAATAGCTTAAAAAGCGCCTCAAAGATGCCGAAAAAATTTTAAACAGCTTCTTATACATTAGTCTGAAATTTTCGGGTCGTCGTAACGATTTTTGTTACTGACGGCCGCGAAGCGTGCCCGGAGGTGAGGTAATTGAGTGTTTAGAGTTGATTTTTGGGAGATATATAGAACTCTCTTTAGTTAAGTACAAGAAGTTGCCTAAATATTTTATTTAATAAAGATTAAAAGGCTTCTAATAATTTTATATTGATGAAAATTTGTGTGATTGGATTAGGGTATGTGGGACTTCCGTTGGCTCGTCTCTTCTCTACCCGATATGATATCATTGGTTTTGATTTAAATCAAGATCGAGTAGATGCGCTTCGTCGTGGAGTGGATGAGACCCATGAACTCTCTGCGGAGTTGTTGCAATCGGCTCTAAATGCAGGTCTTAAATTCACCACATCCGAGGAGGAGATTAAGGAGTCGGATTTTTATGTGGTAGCTGTACCAACTCCTGTAGATCAAAATAATCGTCCCAATTTACAACCCCTTTTGTCTGCCTCCGAAATTGTTGGCAGAGCAATCCAACAGGGAAATATTGTGGTTTATGAATCCACTGTTTATCCGGGAGTGACGGAGGAGGAGTGTATTCCGGTGATAGAACGAGTTTCAGGACTCACTTTCAACCAAGATTTCTTTGTGGGGTATTCACCGGAAAGAATCAATCCCGGGGACAAAGAACATACGGTAGAAAAGATCAAAAAGGTGACATCAGGTTCTACGCCTGAGATTGCTGATAGGGTAGATGCCATATACAATTCGGTTCTTCTTAATGGTACGCATAAAGCACCCTCCATTCGAGTGGCAGAGGCTTCAAAGATTATTGAGAACGCGCAGCGGGATGTGAACATTGCTTTTGTAAATGAGCTGGCAAGAATATTCAATGCCATGGGTATTGATACGAATGAGGTGATAGAGGCCGCCTCCAGCAAGTGGAATTTCATTCCGATGAAACCCGGTTTGGTGGGCGGACATTGCATCAGTGTGGACCCTTATTATCTGATTCAGAAAGCGCAAGTCTATGGGGTGTTGCCTCGCATTATGACAGATGCACGTCGGCTCAATGATGGGATGGGAGATTATGTGGCACAGCAGGTCATTAAGTGCATGAACAAAAAGGGCGTTCTTGTAAAAGATGCTAAGGTGTTGATTTTAGGTTTTGCCTTCAAAGAGAATTGCCCCGATATCCGAAACACCAAAGTTGTAGATATCTATCAAACCTTAAGTGAATACACAGCCAACATCACTATTTATGATCCTAAAGTAAATCCGCATCGCGTACGGGAGGAGTATGGGTTAGCGGTCATCAATGAGTTGCCGGTTCTCTGTTACGACGTGATTATTTTGGCAGTGGCGCACCAAGAAATCCTTGCGTTGGATCTTACGCAATACAAGCACGAAGCCACCGTGATTTATGATGTCAAAGGAGTGTTGGATAGAACGTTGGTAGATGGCAGGTTGTAGAAATAATTTTTTTGTCTTATTTGTTATTTAGCTAAGAAGCTGTTTAAATTTTATTATTAAAAAATATTTTAGAGTTTCACTCTCTCAAATATGCTCGAAATAAAATTTAAACAACTTCTAAAGAATTTGTTTAAAGCAAGCTTTATGGAACGAGATATGATTAAAGATAAGGCAGAGTATTTGATGGCTTTAATTTCTAATTTTGCCAAGAATCATGGTTTAAATGTTTTTCAATCTTACAGATATGTCAAACGTTACGGAGGAATTGAATTGGTTGATGAGCATTATGAAATCATGCATACACTTAGTTTTGCAGAAGCATTGGATATGTTGGTTAATTATTTAAAGCGTCAAGGAGGTAAGATAGAATGATACTTTATCACGGAAGTAATGTACAGATAGAAAGGATAGAATTAGAAAAATCAAAGCCATTCAAAGATTTTTGTAGAGGTTTCTATTTATCTCCGGATAAACAACAAGCAGAGAAAATGGCGATTTTTCGCTCGAAAGTTTTAGGTAATGCTCCAATTGTAACTGAGTTTAGTTTTGATGAACGTAAACTTTATGATGGAACTCTTCGTTTTTTATCTTTTGACTCTTATACTGAAGAGTGGGCAAAGTTTGTTCTTAAAAACAGAGAAGAGTCGGATTCTTTTCAAGATGATTATGACGTTATATATGGTCCGATAGCCAATGATAGAATAGGGCTACAAATTCATAAATTGATGGAAAAAAGTATAGATATGCAAGAATTTTTACATCGTATTAAATATTTTAAAGGTGTTACATATCAATATTTTTTTGGAACGGATTGTGCCATCTCATATTTGAAAAAATTATGAATGAGATAGAGTGTATGATAGATGATATTGCAGCAGAAATAGTCGTTTTGCTGATGACGAAAAGAAATATGTCTTTTTTAGAGGCAATTGATACAGTATATACATCGGATACTTATTCTAAACTTTGTGACAAGGAGACAGGATTGTATTATCAAAGTCCTAAATATGTTTATTCTTTTCTTGAGCATGAACTTCTAACCGGTGTGATGGGGTGAGAAATATTTTTAGTTGAGAAGAGTATTAAGATTCAAGCAACCTGAAACCGAAGTTAGCAGATTCAAGATTCAGGATTCAAGATTCAGGATTCAAGATTCAAGTAACCTGAAACTTGAAACCTGCACCAGCGTTAATGATTCAATAAACATGTCGAAGGTAGGTAAGTTTGAAGATTTAATAATCTTTCAGATGGCTAGGAACTTGACAAAAGAGATATATCAAGCCACTAGTTTGAATCCATGGAAGTCTGATACAAGATTTGTTCAGCAGATTCATGCTTCCGTTGGGAGTATAATGGACAATATTGCAGAAGGATATGAGAGAGATGGGAATAAAGAATTCATACAATTTCTCTATATAGCTAAAGGTTCATGTGGTGAGGTTCGCTCACAAATTATAAGAGCGACAGATGTGGGTTTTCTAGATGTAGGAAAGGCGTCCCAACTTTATAATGATTGTATAGAACTTAACAAAAGTATATCAGCCTTAATAAAAACAATAAAAGCAGCACCTATTTCAGGTGTAAAATTCAAAAGTTAGGATTCAGAATTCAAGCAACCTGAAACCTGAAACTTGAAACCGATGTTAGTAGATTCAGGATTCAAGATTCAAGATTCAGGATTCAAGATCCAAGTAACCTGTAACCTGAAACTTGAAACCTGAAACCAATGGTACTAGATTCAAGATTCAAGCAACCTGAAACTTGAAACCTGAAACCTTCAACAATATGGGAGAAGAGTTAAATAAAAAAATCGTTACAGCCACTAAGTGGTCTTCCGTAACAGAGATAGCGGCCAAGTTGGTAGCACCGGTCACCACAATGCTTTTGGCGCGCATCTTGACTCCCGATGCTTTTGGTGTTCTGGTTACGGTGATGATGGTGATTAGTTTTGCTGAAATTTTCACTGATGCCGGATTTCAAAAGTTTCTAATTCAGCATGAGTTTGAGAGTGATGAAGAGTTATACCAATCTACCAATGTTGCCTTTTGGACCAACTTTGTTTTCTCTTTATTGATATGGGGATTGATAATCATCTTCTCACAACCGATAGCCAATTTAGTTGGAAGTCCCAATGAAAGTACCGAGATAGCAGTTGCAGGATGTTGCATACCCTTAGCAGCCTTTTCCAGCATTCAGATGGCTCTTTATAAAAGAGGGTTTGATTTTAAAACCTTGTTTTATGTTCGCATAGTAGGAGTTTTGATTCCTCTTTTTGTAACAGTACCGTTGGCTCTCTATTTTAGAAATTGTTGGGCATTGATTTTGGGTGTGATTGCACAGAATTTCTCCAATGCTCTTCTTCTTACTCTAAAATCACCGTGGAAACCCAATCGTTTTTACAGCTTTGCCAAATTAAAGGAGATGTTCTCTTTTAGTATGTGGTTGACGGTTGAGTTATTCTCCTTTTGGTTAATATCGTATTTAGATTTTTTTTTCGTGGGGAAATTATTTTCTCCTTATCACTTAGGATTGTATAGAACCTCACGAACAATTGTTGAGCAAGCTAATTCTTTGGTAACGTCCGCAACAACCCCAGTGTTATATTCGTCTTTATCCCGTTTACAAAATAATATAGAAGATTTTAAGCAATTATTTTTTAAATTTCAAAAATTGGTAGGATTGTTAATTATTCCTACCGGAACACTTCTTTTCCTATTTAAAGATTTTATCATATCTCTTTTGTTAGGTGTGCAGTGGATGGAAGCAGCATATTTTTTCGGATTATGGGCTTTTTTTAGTGCATTGACGATTGTTTTTTCTCAATATTGTAGTTTTGTTTATTTGTCATTGGGTAGACCTAAATTATCAATTTTAGTACATATAATTCATATTCTATTTTTGTTGCCATCTATTTATATCTCTGCTGGATATGGATTTGATTTTTTTTGTGAGGTTAGAGCTTTTATGCGATTGCATTTAATCTTAGTAAATTTAATAGTGATGTATATATTGATAAAAATTTCATTCTTGCAAATGCTTAGAAATGTTTTTCCTGCCATTTTAGGAACAATTGTATTTTCTTTGATGATAATGTTTTTACCTAAAGCAGATTCAATTATTGAAAATATTTTGTACATAATACTTGCATATATCGTTTATCTAACAGTTGTAGTAGGATTCAAAACCGAGAGAGAATTATTAGTTAATCTTGTTGCAAAACTTATGAAACCTTGGTAACCAATTGTAGTATATTGAGTAATATATAATTATTTCTTGTATGATTAGTGTTATTATTCCGGTATATAATTTAGAGAACTACATAGAAAGATGTATTAAATCTGTGTTAATTCAAACATTCAAAAATTTTGAAGTTATTTGCGTAGATGATAAATCTCAAGATAGGACTGTTGAAATTATTGAAAAAATTGCAAAAACAGACTCTCGTGTTAAATTGTTGAGACAGCCCCAAAATTCAGGTCCTGCAATGGCTAGAAGTTATGGTTGTAGAGAGTCTAAAGGAAGTTATATATTTTTTTTAGATGGGGATGATACTTTGCCTTCTAATGCTTTGGAGTTATTATATACGAAGATTAAAGATTCAAAGGTGGACATTGTTCGTGGTAGTGTAGTTGTGGTTGATTTTGACGGAAACAGAAATTTATTAAAATGCGATAGTTTGCCATACGGTAGTGAACGTTATGGAGTTTATAGGGCACTTTTAGAGGGTTGTTTCAGGCATAATTTATGTTTTACGCTATTTAATCGAAGTTTGTTAACAGACTATACTTATTTGTTTCACCCAAATATGAGGAATGGAGAAGATGCATATTTGTTTTACCAATTAGTTGAAAATATTAAGAATGGAATAGAAGTAATTCCTGAAATAGTCTATTTCTATCAAATGAATCCTAATTCTAGTTCTCATATAGAGTTGTCTGACAATTCTTTAGACGGGTTGCTTATCTTTCATAAATATGTAACAAGTATTGATTTTCGAGATGATTATTTAGAAAAATTGAGTTATAGAAATTCTACCAAAATTGTAAACTATCATGCATTGAGAAATGGATTTAAGAGAGTTGAAAAAAGTATAAAAAAAAATAGTACTCCTCCATTTTTATCTATGAAGTACAGAATAAAGTATATGTCTTTTTTGGACCTTATAATCTTTTATGTTAGAGTATTAATTCTAAATTTAAATAATATTTAAATTTACATTATTTAGAACATTTAATGATGATAAAATCGTCAATTCTATTACATACTTACACTCTTTTATGGTGTATTTATTTTTTGCAAGGTACTATTTTCTCTCATTATGGTGGAGGACTGGCGCAGATGATTTTGGTGTTGCTTTTATTATTCTCTATCTATTGTTTTTTGTATGTCAATATCAATTATAATATCAATTCCTATCTAAAAGCCTTGAATTATTTGATTTTGATGTTTACGGTGTATGGAGTTATAAGAATAATTAATGGAAAGGTAATAATTTTCAGTGATTTAATAGAAGTTATTCCTTTCTATTATTTAAAGAATGTTTATATCTCTCTTTTACCCATTTATGTCTATTACCTTTGGGCTAAAATAGGTGTTCTAAATAAAAATAATTTACAAATTTATCTTTTATTGTTTTTATTTCTTGTCTCTTTGAGTTATATAGATAACTATATGAATGCCTCTAAGAGTGCCGAGAGCGAAGAGATTACCAATAATATGGGAATCCGTTTTATGACCTTGATTCCGATGCTCTTTTTTCTTGAAAAGAGGAGATTGTTGCAATATGCAGCATTGGTCTATATCTTGACTTTTGTGGTGATGGGTATGAAGCGTGGTGCCATCTTGTTGGCTGTTGTCCTAGCCATCTATTTTTTGTATCATTCCTTGAAAGAGGCTTCGCAAAAGGAGAAACTATATTTGTTGCTATTGTCTATTGTGGCCATCATCTTAATTTGTATGGTGGTAGCGGATTTAATGGATAATAGTGCCTATTTTAACAGGCGAGTGCAGCAAACGCTGGAGGGGGATTCAAGTGGTCGTGACACTATCTATTCGACGCTATGGCTTGCATTTTTAGAGAATGGTTCTCTTTTCCATTGTTTATTGGGTTTTGGTGCTCATTCAACAATCGAATTTGCAGGGAATTTTGCGCATAATGATTGGTTGGAACTTCTGATTAACAATGGATTGTTGGGAATTGTCCTATATGTTGGGTATTGGTGGAGATTTGCTTCTTTGAAGAATATAATTGAAGAGGAGAATACGAGGTGTGCAACCATAGCCTATTGTATAACCTTTTTTATGTTAAGTTTGTACTCTATGTCATACGATGCAATGGATATTTTTTCAACTATGGGATTGGGGTATTGTGTAGCAAATGCTGATAGTGAATTGTAAATAAAGAAGGAATAATCTATGTCAAAATTATCAACAGCAATAAAACTACTAAAAGGAAATATAGGTGAATTTTGTGCTTCCTTATTGCAAAATTTAAGTTTCCTATTTCCGGACAAACTATACTTGACCTTGTTATTTCGTTGCAAAATGGGGTATTGGATTGATTGGAAGAATCCTAAAACGTTTTCTGAAAAATTGCAATGGCTAAAGTTATATAATCGTAAGCCGGAATATACCACCATGGTGGATAAGTATGCCGTGAAAGAGTATGTGGCAAAATTAATAGGGGAAGAGTATATTATTCCTACGTTGGGCGTGTGGGATACTCCGGAGGAGATTAATTGGGATGAACTCCCTAACCAATTTGTTCTAAAGACAACGCATGGAGGAGGTGGTAATGGAGTGTTTATTTGTAGAGATAAAAAAAAATTTGATATTGAGAATGTGAAAATTAAATTAAGATATTTTTTTTTAGAAAAATCTTATTCTGGTTTACGAGAGTGGCCGTATAAAAATATAAAACGGAAAATATTGGTTGAAAAATATATTACAGATGAAGACCTAAAGGATTACAAATTTTTTTGTTTTGATGGAATTGCGCAATATTGTCAAGTAATTTCAGGCCGTAATCAAATTATGTGCATTGATTTTTTTGATAGAAATTGGGTTCACCAAGATTTTCATGAACCTAAATATTATCCTTTTTCTAATGAAAAATTAACTAAACCACTTAATTATGAAAAAATGTTAGATATTGCATCAATCTTATCTCAGGGAATACCCTTTGTCCGAGTTGATTTGTATAATTTGAGAGGCAAAATTTTTTTTGGTGAAATTACGTTTTTCCCGACAAGTGGCTTTGGGGGATTTACTCCTGAAATTTGGGATTATAGATTTGGTAGTTTGGTAAAATTAAAGAAATATTTTACATGAGAATATTGCATATTACAGGGTATGATTCAAAAAAGTATGGAGGCTTAGAACAATTTTTTGTTTCATTGGTTTCAACATCAAAAGAAGATCATATTTGTTTTTTGTATGAAAAAAAACCAAGGTCATTGCGTTTTGTTAATGATTTATTAGGTTGTAACGGTAGTTGTTTTGTAATAGAATCTTTGTATTCAGTTAGAGGTTTTTATAAATTTATTAAATTTTATAGACAATTTTCTCCTGATGTAGTTTGTTTCCATTTTAATAGAACTTACATCCCTTTAGTGTGGTTTTTAGGGAATACAAAGATTGTTTGTTTTCGTCATAGTTGTTTCACTTTGGATAATACAATTATCGATAGTAGATTAAAATTACCATTAAAATATAGATTAAGGGAGTCCCTCTTTAATTGTTTTATTGTTACGAATATATGTGTGTCTCAATATGTAAAAAAACAGTATGAATCTTTATTTGGAGTTAATAATAACTATGTTTATTTATATTTAGGAGTACAACCTCCTAAAATATCTAATCTTAATATTAGAGAACAATTGTGTATTGCAAAGGATACAACCGTAATTTCGGTGATTTGTTTTGCTAGTCCAATTAAAGGATTGGATCTATTTTTAGATGCAATTAAAGGTTTATCAGAATCTTTAGATTTCAAGATTCTTATAATTGGGATGGATGAGAAATCTGGCTATACTCAAATGTTAAAAGAAAATGTTGCAAATAATCTTGTTAAAAAGATAGAGTGGATAGGTATCGTAGATAATATTTCTGATTATTTATCAAAAACAGATATATACGTTCAGCCGTCTCGTTCTGAAGCCTTGTCGTTAGCAGCATGTGAGGCTTTATCATATGGAGTACCAGTTATAGCAAATAATGTTGGAGGCTTGCCAGAAGTAGCTTCATTACTATATTCTAATTCTAAAGAATTGGTTGAAATCTTGCATAAGTTGATAAATGATGTTAGTTATAGAAATACGTTAGGTATAGCTGCATATGAGAGATATAAGTTAAATTTCAAAATGGAAAAAGGAGTTAAAAAATTAAGAGATATAATTGTTAGTCTCCTATAGTTATTTGTTAGTACATTTGAAATTTTGACATTAAAATTAAAGATACAACACTGCATTTATTTAGTAAATGTTGTTTGTTGTATTACAATTAATTCAGAAGTGGTTATTGGATCTAATTGCAATATTCATAAGGGCGTTACGATAGGTCAGGAAAATCGAGGTCTAAGAAAAGGTGTTCCAACAATTGGTGATTGTGTTTGGATAGGGGTTAATGCTACAATTGTAGGGAAGATTACGATAGGAGATGATGTTTTAATTGCTCCTAATTCTTTTGTTAATTGTGATGTACCTTCTCACAGTATTTTCTATGGGAATCCGTGTATAATTAAGCATAGAGAAAATGCGACGGAAGGGTATATTAATAGAAAATGGGAGTAGATAGATAATGGAATTTCAAGTTTTATTTCATTGCTTAAAACAGTGAATGAGTTGTTATTTTGAATGCAAAAGAGCAGTTATGATTAAAGAAGTGCAAGATAGGGTAATGGAATTGTCTGAAGTCGAATCTTATGATTTTTCTGAGAAAATAGAGAATTTGATGGATGGATTTGAGTCAGTTGATGTTGAATTTAAGTCTGCTAAAGGTGGTTTTCCAAGAAGTTTATGGGAGTCTTATTCTTCTTTTGCCAATACTCAAGGTGGAATTATTGTTTTAGGGGTAAAGGAAAAGAATGAGAAGTTTACGTTAGATGGTCTTTCTGAAGAGCAGGTGTGTAAATACAAAAAAGAGTTTTGGGATAATGTTAATAACAAAGCTCATTGCAGTGCAAATATTTTACGAGAAAAAGATGTTCGTGAGGTGGAATTTAAAGGGCGTTTTGTGCTGGTTTTTAGTATTCCTCGTGCTCAAAGTGATAAAATACCTGTATATTTGTATAACAATCCGGAAAACACATTTAAACGGAATCATGAGGGGGATTATCGTTGTGATACAGGCGAGATAAGACGGATGTTTGCAGATGCAGATATTGCGGTTAATCCGCGCGACTATAAAATATTGACGAATTTTACCATTGAACAAGATATAGATAAACCAACGTTAGAACAGTATCGTAGGCTATTGTCGATTAAGAGTCCTAACCATCCATGGCTTTTATTGGATGATAAGAACTTTTTAATCAAACTGAATGGTTATAGAATCGATAGGAGAGAGAATGTCGAGGGTGTAACGCTTGCAGGACTTTTGATGTTTGGTAAGTTTGGTAGTATTATAGATAATTATGCTTGTCCTCAATATTTTCCGGATTATAGAGAATATTTTAGTGGTAATGAGGAAGATCGTTGGACTAATAGAGTTTGTCCGGATGGGACTTGGGAAGCAAATTTATTTCAATTCTATTATAGAGTTTATCCTAAATTGGCAAATGCTCTGCCTACTCCTTTTTCGTTAAATAATGGTTTAAGAGAAGATGAAACACCGATGCACGAGGCATTAAGAGAGGCGTTTGTGAATTCATTGGTACACTGCGATTATTCGGTTGATTCAAACATAACTATTGAGTTGCATAAAGATAGTTACATATTTTCAAATCCGGGAACTTTGTTGTTACCTATCACAAAATATTATCAAGGTGGTAATAGCGTTTGTAGAAATAAGGCCTTGCAAAATATGTTTATGATGATAGGATCCGCAGAGAAAGCCGGAAGTGGAGCAGATAAAATTATGAGAGGATGGGAAAAAGCTAATTATCGCAATCCAAACATTGAGGAAATTTCTCGTCCCAATAAGGTGGTGTTAACATTACCTCTTGTAAGTGTTTTGTCAAATGAAATTATATTGTGTTTAAAATCATTGTATGGCGAAAATGTAATGTCAATTGATAATGACAAGATGATTGTTTTGGCTACGTGTTGTAGTGAAGGTGAAATTTCTAATTATCGACTTCAATTTCTTCTAAGTAAGCATAGAGTTGATATAACGAAGTTGCTAAAGGAATTGTGTGAAGAAAATATGCTTGTTTCATCGGGGGTTGGTCGGGGTACTAGATACAAAATTAATAAAGATTACTCTAAGGGTGCTAGTAAGGGTGCTAGTAAGGGTGCTAGTAAGGGTGCTAGTAAGGGTGCTAGTAAGGGTGCT
>SUWZ01000023.1:0-24796 GCA_015061185.1 Bacteroidales bacterium | reverse complement strand
ATTACTCTAAGGGTGCTAGTAAGGGTGCTAGTAAGGGTGCTAGTAAGGGTGCTAGTAAGGGTGCTAGTAAGGGTGCTGAAAAATCCGCTCCCAAGGTGTTGGATAAGAGAGCTCGCCAAAGCAAAGAAGAGTTGTTTGCTATGATTTTGGACGTGTGTACAGAATATACTTCATTGGAAGATATTGCTAATTCTATTGGGAAAACAGTATCATACCTTAAAAATAAAGTTATTCCAAGAATGGTTGAACAGGATTTGTTAGAACGAAAATATCCTAATTTTCCAACGCATCCTATGCAACAATATAAAGTAAAGTAAGAGGGTGTAATTGAGGTTTGATTTGTTAATTGTGATATGCTTTCTCATAGCGTTGTTTATGGAAATCCGTGTATAATTAAGCATAGAGAAAATGCTACGGAAGGGTATATTAATCATCGGTGGAGTAATTAGTCAATCATGAAAAAAGTAATCTGTCTTATTGAAGCATTAGGGGCGGGTGGTGCTGAGCGTCAGTTGACTTATCGGTTTTTGTTGGCTTTCTGAAATTTATAAGAATGAAATTTTGTATAATAGTATGACTTGTAAACGAATACTTTTTTTTATTGAATCTTTAGGTTCAGGAGGTGCAGAGTACCAGCTTTCTTCCTTGGCTATTATGCTGAAAAAAAAAGGTTATGAAGTTAAGATTATAACATACGCAGATAGACCTTTTTATAGAAAATATGTAGAAGAAAATGATGTTGAGTATGAGTGTAAAGTCGCTTTGAAAAATCGTTTTGTGCGTCCGTTGATGATGATACAAGAGATAAGGCATTTTCATGCTGATTTAGTCATTTCATTTTTAACGTCTACAAATTTGAGTGCATGTGTTGCACGTATGCTGTTCAAATATCCTTTGATAGTTTCAGAGAGGAATACTACACAGGATCTAACCTTAAAATATAAAATAATGTATAATTTATACCGATTTGCAGATTGTGTAGTTCCAAATTCGTATTCTCAGAAAAAGTTTTTAGAAGAAAATTTCTCTTTCTTGAAACATAAAATTGAAGTGATAACTAATTTTACAGATACGGAAAGGTTTTATCCATCAGAAAACTATAGGAATAACGATGTTCCTATAATTACAACAATTGCAAGATATTTCTATCAAAAAAATGGTATAAGATATTTAAGAGCTATTTCGATGTTGAAAAAGAAAGGAGTTGAGGCAAAATTTTTTTGGTATGGAAATATTCATCAAGAGGCATATAGGGAAATGAGTGATTTGGTTGATAAGTTGGATCTATCTGATTATATGGAATTATGTGACCAAGTGGAGAACCCATTGTATGTGTATCATAATAGTGACATATTTTGTTTGCCTTCATTGTATGAGGGGTATCCCAATGTAATTTGTGAGGCAATGGCTTGTGGACTTCCGGTTGTATGTAGTAATGTTTGCGATAATCCACTGATTGTAGAAAATGGGGTTGGTGGTTTTTTGTTTAACCCTATTTCAGAAGAAAATATTGCTAATGCATTAGAATTGATGATTAATTTGTCAAAAAAAGATAAGTTAAACATGTCAAGACATAATAGAAGATGTGTTGTAGAACGAAATTCTTCTGTAGTTTTTCTTAATAAATATTTAACATTAATAGAAAAAATTGTGAAATAAATAATTTCTTAGTTATGACATTAAAAAAGTTCATTTGTTTGGTTTTATATTATGGTATCGCACAATATTTGCCCCAATCTACAAATAAATATTTTTTTTGGACTAGGACAATCAGACGAAGGCTATGTTCTTCTTTGTTTGATAATTGTGGAAATAACATTAATGTTGAAAAAAAAGCTTCATTTGGAACCGGTGTCGGAATTTTAATTGGAAATAATTCAGGATTAGGGGTTAATTGCATTGTTAATGGTCCTTTATCAATTGGTGATAATGTTATGATGGGACCTGATGTTGCTATTTTGACAAGTACACATAATTATAAAACAATAAATGTTCCAATGTCTGAACAGGGATGTGATGTTTCTCCTGTTGAGATAGGTAATGATGTCTGGATTGGGATGAGATCGATTATTTTACCTGGTGTGAAAATTGGTAATGGAGCAATTATAGGAGCAGGAGCCGTTGTAACTAAAGATGTTCCAGATTTTGCTGTGGTGGGAGGAGTTCCTGCAAAGGTTTTAAAGTATAGAAATGTTTAGTAGCTCATTTCAAGTATTTCTTATAATGAAAAAAATATTAGTTTTAGGTTATTTCGGTTTTTCTACAGAGCAATTTGATGGTCAGCGTTCCAAAACTCGTGAAGTATATCGTTTATTTCAAGAACAAGTAGATGGTGAAGTGTCTTATTTTGATACAGAATGTTTTAAATATAATAAGTTACTAGTGTTTAAAATGTTTTTGAAAATAGCCTATAGTGATACGTTAGTCTATTTGCCTGCGCATAATAATTTGAAATATCTATTTCCCTTTATATTTGTGATTTCTTTAATTTGTCGGGTTAAAATTCATTATTTCGTTATAGGTGGTTGGCTTAGAGAGTTCTTAAAAGATTTGCCTTTTCATCGTTTCTTGTTAAAACATGTACAAGGTATATACGTAGAAACGTTATGTATGAAAAACGAACTAAAAGAATTTTATAAATTCAATAATGTGATTCAGTTTCCTAATTTTCGTTTTTTTGAATATACTCCAACTTTATCAACTCATACCCAATTAAGATTAGTATTTATGGCTCGTATAAATATAAAGAAAGGATTAGATTGGGTTTTTGAATTAGCATCTTTTATACAAAAGAACAATTTGACAGATAAATATACCATAACATTCTTTGGTCCTATAAATGATCTGGATAGACTATATTTTGAACAGAATATAAGCAAGTACTCATTTGTTGAATATAAGGGGATATTGCAGCCTGATAAAATTCATGAGACCTTGTCTCAATTTGATGTTTTATTATTGCCAACTCATTATTATACAGAAGGGCTTCCGGGATCTGTTGTAGATGCATATATTTCCGGGCTTCCTGTTATTGTTTCCGAATGGAAGCATGCAACAGAATTTGTTGAGGATGGTAAATCAGGATTTATTGTGCCATTTGAAGATGGAGAAGAATTATTCATAAAAAGAGTGACGCAATTAGAAGCAAATAGAGATAAATTGATGAGTATGAAATCCTATGCAGCGAAAAAAAGTAAAGAGTTTTCCGCACCGGAGTTAAGATCTTTTCTAGAAATATAGAATATGAAGTTTTTTAGAGGATAACAACCCTAAAACGTAATCCAAAGTTTGATAAATCCGGAACTTTGTGAGGTTTCAAAAGTGTAGTTTTTTATTTATTTTTACCATGCATCAAGATTTAGTCTCCATCATTACCCCCCTCATACAATTGTGCGCAATTTGTAGAGGAGATGATTAGAAGTGTTCAAGCACAGACTTATTCTAATTGGGTGGTGGCTTTTGAGGTAGGAGATATAATGGTATCAGCTCCTTATTCCTTTTCAATAACAGAGATTTATTTATAAAAGTTTTATTTGCAAGATAGTTTCTTGTTTTAATATATTGTAACTTGTATGCGAAATTTTAGTAGATGTAGTGATAGCCCGATTATAGCCCTAATTGGATTAGGATACGTTGGACTTCCATTGGCACGATTGTTTTCAACGAAGTATAAAGTTGTAGGCTTTGATCTTAATGAGAATCGAATAAAAGAGTTGAGTCAGGGAGTTGATTCGACCAAAGAGGTTGAAACTCTCTTGTTAAAAAAGGCAATAGATAGTGGAAGATTAACTTTTAGCTCTAACAGCGATGATTTAAGTAGTTGTAATGTATATATCGTTGCAGTTCCTACTCCGGTAGATGAAAATAATCGTCCCAATCTTTTTCCCCTTCTACATGCGAGTGAGATTGTAAGTAAAGTGTTATCTGAAAATGATATTGTTATCTATGAATCTACCGTTTATCCAGGAGTAACAGAGGAAGAATGTGTTCCAATTTTAGAAAAAGGGAGTGGGTTGCTATTTAATGAGGATTTTTTTGTAGGATATTCTCCAGAGCGAATTAATCCAGGTGATAAAGAACACTCTGTAGAAAAAATTGTAAAAGTAACGAGCGGGTCAACAGAAGAAACGGCAGATTTTGTTGATAATCTATATAATTCAGTTCTTCTTAATGGAACTCATAAAGCTCCTTCAATAAAAGTAGCAGAGGCTGCAAAAATAATTGAAAACACTCAAAGAGATGTCAATATTGCATTTATGAATGAGTTGGCAAAGATTTTTAATGCCATGGGAATTGATACACATGATGTGATAAAAGCAGCATCGTCTAAATGGAATTTTATAAAAATGTCTCCAGGATTAGTGGGAGGGCATTGCATATCAGTAGATCCCTATTATTTGATTCAAAAGGCACAAGTCTATGGCGTTTTTCCTCGTATTATGTCAACAGCGAGGAGATTAAATGATGGGATGGGTGATTATGTCGCAAATCAAGTGATTAAGTGCATGAATAAGAAAGGTATCTTAGTAAAAGATGCATGTATTCTAATTCTTGGATTTACATTTAAAGAAAATTGTCCGGATATTCGAAATACAAAAGTAATTGATATATATAACACTTTAACAGAATATACAAACCGTATAGTGGTTTATGATCCGTGGGCGAATAGAGGCAAAGTGAAAAAAGAATATGGAATTGATTTGTTTACTGATTCTTATGAAGAGATAAAAGGAAAATTTGATGTAGTAATTTTAAGCGTTGCTCATAAAGAATTTCTTTCTATTGATATTAAGGAATTTTTAAAAGATACAAAGGTGGGAGTTATATATGATGTAAAAGGTGTTTTGCCAAAAGAATATGTAGATTATCGTTTGTAAAATTATATACATAATATGTTGTTGTCAGTTATTATACCGGTTTACAATGAGGAAAAATATATAGCAACCTGCATAGAATCTATTCTACAACAGAAGTTTTCTAAAGAAAATTTAGAAGTTATTTTTGTTGATGGAATGAGTTCCGATAAAACAAGATTAATAATCAGTGATTATATAGAACAATATCCTTTTATCAGTATAGTTGATAATCCCCAAAAGATAGTTCCTGTTGCAATGAATATAGGTATAAGAGCATCTAAAGGAGAAGTAATTATTCGTTTAGATGCTCATGCATGTTATACAGAAAATTATTTTTCTGTATTGTGTGATTATCTTAATATACTTGATGCTGAAAATGTAGGTGCAGCTTGCGTAACAGATGTCTTAAATAGAACGCCTAAATCATTGGCTATTAAGGAGGTGTTAAGTAATAAATTTGGTGTGGGAAATTCTGTTTTTCGTACTGGGGTCAATAAGATAATGCAAGTTGATACAGTTCCTTTTGGTTGTTGGAAAAGGTCTGTTTTTGATAAATATGGTTATTATGACGAAAGATTGGTTAGAAACCAAGATATAGAATTTAATAAAAGAATTATAAGAAATGGAGGAAAAATTTTTTTAGTTCCATATACATCGTGTACGTATTTAGCTAGAGAAACTTTTGTTGATTTAGCGAAAAATAATTATTCCAATGGTTTATGGAATATACTAACGGTATTTTACACGAAACAGATTAATTCGTTATCTATTAGACATTTTATTCCACTATTGTTTCTCTTGTCTCTTTTGGTTCCGTCCTTATTATCTTTGTTTTTACCTGCTTTTATATTGATAACTTTATTGTCTGCTATTTTGTATTTTCTTTTTACAAGTGTTGTAAGTTTACATTTGTCAATAAAAAAAAGACTGAATTATATCTACTTGGTAATAGCATTTGCAGTTCTTCATTTTTCCTATGGAGTTGGTTCGTTTGTTGGATTGTGTAAATTGCCTTTCTTAAGGTCGAAAAATTAATTATTCTATAGAAAGAGTTTTTCGATAGACTTGTACTTAAACTTAAACTTAAACGAATAGTAGTTGGCAATAGTAGTAAGTAAGAGTAATCGAACTTTTAAGGACACTTCAATAAATTGAGTAGTTTTATAGAAATCGCCTAAGGAAATATACAATATGATTCTCAAATGGATTTTCGATAGAGTTGCCGCTTTTTGTGGATTGTTATTAATCGGGTGGATGTTCCCATTGGTGGCTATCTTGATAAAAATTAAAATGCCAGGTGGACCGGTATTCTTTTCTCAGAAACGAGTGGGGAAGGATGGTAAATTATTTACATGTCATAAGTTCCGTACGATGGTCGTGGTTCATAGTGGCTCTTCTGTTTCTGTTGCAGGAGATGCTCGTATTACTCCTTTCGGTGCAAAGCTTCGTCATTATAAAGTTGATGAGCTTCCCGGGTTATGGGATGTGTTGATAGGAAATATGTCTTTTGTCGGACCTCGTCCGGATGTGCCTGGATACGCTGATAAATTAGAGGGGGATGATCGTGTCATTTTAAAACTTAGACCCGGAATAACGGGCCCTGCAACATTGAAATATCGCTTAGAAGATGAGATGATTGCAGAGTTTGTAGATAATATAAAATCTGGGCAATGTGATAACTTGGAGCAAATATCAAATTTGCCTGATTTTTCAAAAATGCAGAATCAAGAAATTGCGGTGTGGTATAATGATAATGTTATTTATCCGGATAAAGTTCGTTTGAATTGCTTCTACTATCATCACTATAGTTTTATTAAGGATATTCAAATGATTTTATCGACAATATTTAGTAAAAAAATGAAATATGCGGGTGAGTGGATCTAACTCGTTATGTAAAGTAAATGCTTATGAACAACCGAATATACCTATCTCTTGCCCACATGAGTGAGCAGGGATATGAACAAAAATATGTGAAAGAGGCTTTTGATACCAATTGGGTAGTGCCTTTGGGTCCGAATGTCACGGCTTTTGAGGAACTCTTAAAATCTTATTTGGGTGGAGAAAAAGAAGTGGTGGTTCTTTCTGCAGGTACTGCAGCTATTCATCTCGGATTAATTTTGCTTGGCGTACAACCCGGCGACGAGGTCATTTGTCAGTCGTTCACTTTTTGTGCTTCTGCGAATCCTATTACCTATTTGGGAGCTACTCCCGTTTTTGTCGATAGCGAGTCGGATACGTGGAACATCTCTCCGGTCTTGTTGGAAAAGGCGATAGTGGATAGAATCGCTAAAACCGGCAAAAAACCGAAGGCTATTATTCCCGTCCATTTGTATGGTATGCCGGCAAAAATGGATGAGATTATTGCAGTAGCTGATAAATACCAGATCCCAATATTGGAGGATGCTGCCGAGGCGTTGGGGTCGTGTTACAAGGGTGCTTACTGTGGAACGTTGGGCAAGGTGGCTGCTCTCTCTTTTAATGGGAATAAGATGATAACTACCAGTGGAGGTGGAGCTTTGATTTGTTCGTCAGAGGAGAGAAAGAGAGAGGCTATGTTTTATGCTACACAAGCCAGAGAGAATTTTCCCTATTATCAACATGAAAAGATTGGGTACAATTATCGTATGAGTAATGTTTGTGCCGGAATCGGAAGAGGACAAATGGAAGTGTTGGAGGAACATATCGCTCATCATAAACATATACATCAGTTGTACCAAAAGGCTTTCGAGTCTGTCGATGGAATTTCGTTGCAGGTTAATCCTAATCATGATTTTGATTCTAATTTTTGGCTTTCGACTATCTTAATTGATGAGAATAAAACGGGAGTGAATTATGAGACGTTGCGGGTTGAGTTGGACAAAAGGAATATCGAAACTCGCCCTTTGTGGAAACCATTGCATTTGCAACCGATATTTTCTTCGGCACCTGCTTACGTTGATGGTACATCTGAGCGATTATTTCACCAAGGTTTATGTCTCCCCTCCGGTCCGTGTGTCTCGGATGAGGATGTGAATTTCATTGTTGATTCTATTGCAGAGATTATGGGTGTCAGAAGTTAGGAGTCTCATTGCTCATCTTAGTTTTAGCGATATTTATAAATCCGTTTCAGAGGTTTTTTCAACTCTCCGAAACGGATTTAAATTTATGAAATGTTAGAAATTGGGAGGTGCTTATTGATTTGGGTTGCTACCGTTGGAGCGAATCGCATTCGCCCTGTTTTCTATCTGCAATATTTATCCTCCATTGGAGCAATAAATCCCGCCAACGGTTTTTCTCTTTTTATGCAAAATAGGTTGCTTTGCAGATGACTTTTCTTGTGTTGAGGCTGCTGAATGTACAATTTTTAACTATTTTATGGCGTTACATCGGTTGTATTTTAATATATTTATGGCGTTGGAGTGACTGTAATTTAACATATTTATGGCGTTAGAAAAACGAATTTTAACAGTTTTATGGCGTTGGAATTGTTTTTTTTGCTATTTTTGTCTTATCTAAAGATAACAAAGATATGGTGGGAAAGAGAATTTTAGAGCAGGTGTTGCTGGATCAACAAGAAGAATTGAGCATTTTGCATGATGTTGTATTGTGTTCCCGTAAGGAGGAGTCGCAAGTTGATTTAGATAGTTTTATGGCTCAAGTTGTTATTGGGGTTAGACGAAGCGGAAAATCTACACTTTGCTACAATGTATTAAAATCCATCAATAAACCATTTGCATACATTAATTTTGATGATGAACGTCTTAGTCGTATTCAGACAGAGGATTTGAATACGCTGCTTGAACTTCTATACAAAATTTATGGAGATTTTAAATATTTATTTTTGGATGAAATTCAAAATGTTGATGGTTGGCATTTGTTTGTCAATCGTCTTTTACGTCAGAGAATACATGTTTTGATAACCGGTTCAAATGCCAATTTGTTGAGTGGAGAACTTGCAACTCATTTAACAGGAAGAAATGACCAAATTGAATTGTTCCCGTTTTCTTTTTCAGAGTGGTGTTTTTGCAAAGATGTGAACGTTATAGACTCAACAACCAAAGCTATTGCTTATAGAAGAGCTGCTTTTGATGAGTATCTTAGGTGCGGAGGTTTCCCTGAGCTTTTGCAAAGAAAAAATAAAGCAAATTATATAGGAAACTTGGTTAATAGTATTTTGAAACGAGATATTGAACAGCGTTATAAAATTAAATATATTGATGCTTTTGAAAAGTTAGCTCAGCATTTAATGAATATCGTCCCTACTATTGTTGTTGAGAGTGAATTGGTTTCAATCGTTGGCTTAAAATCAAACCATACAATTAATAACTATCTCAGATTTTTAAAGGAAGCCTATTTGTTGATAGGTGTAAAAAAATTTTCCACTAAAAGCCGTTTGCGCATAAGGTCGGAGAAATTGTATCCTATAGATGTAGCTTTGATGGATGCTCGTCCGGATGCTTTTGTTGGTGAGAATTTGGGTTGGAGATTAGAAACCGTTGTTCTTATTGAATTGCTGAGGCGTAATCGGATGTTAAATCAAGATATTTATTACTATAAAAGTGCAAATGGTTATGAAGCTGATTTTGTGGTATGTAAAAATAATATTGTAAAAGAGATATATCAGGTTTTGTATGACATAAGTAAGGAAAAAACTTTTAACAGAGAAATTAGAGGTTTGATAGAAGCTTCGGAAGAAACAAAGTGCAATAATCTATTTCTTATTACAGATTTTCACCATGAAGATATATTGAAAAATGGTAAAACCATACATATAATTCCTGCGCATGAGTGGTTGCTTGATAGAGGTTCTATTATTGGATTTTAGTGTAGCAGTTTTTTTATAGTTTTATGGCGTTGGAGTGAATGTGATTTAACTGTTTTATGGCGTTGGAGTGAATATGATTTAACTATTTTATGGCGTTAGGAAAATGAATTTTAACAGTTTTATGGCGTTAGGATTATTTCTAAGGTGAGGTTACTGCTTTAAAATTTCTTTGTTTGATTTTTTTTTCTTTACTTTGTTTTACGATAGAAAAAGAATTTTTCGGCATTGATGAAATGAGAGGGTGAGTCTGAATAGGATTGGAGGATATGTTGAATGAAATAGTGTATGTGGAAAAATAGTTTATTTGATTTTTTACGGAAAATATCCACAAGTTTTGTGGAGCGTTATGCCAATAGGTCGATTCCTCGTTGGTTGATTTTCTTTTTGGATTTAAGCATCGTTTCGGTTGTTTATCTTTTGATTTGCATGGTGAGGAGTAATTCTATTATTCCGAGCTTTGCTGTTAATTCAATTGGGGAGTACGTTGTTCTGCTGATGATGTATGCTTGCTCTTTCTTTATCACCAAATCTTATCAGGGTGTTATCAGACATATCGGTCTGAGAGATATTTTACTTATCCTGCAAGATTCTGTTTTTGTCTTTTGTCTCTACCAATTGATCAAATTTTCAGGAAGATTTGTTGAGGCTGTCAAGCCTTTGCTCTTGCGAAATTCAGAGATGTTATTCTTTTTGGCAGCCTCTGCCGTCGGAATGATTTTAGTTCGGTTTTCCATCAAATATTTGTATCAGGTATTGTTTGTTTCATCGCAGGCGGAACGAAAGAATATACTGATTTACGGTGCAGGCGTATGTGGAATTACTGTAAAAAGTGTTCTGCGTCAGGATCTTCAAAATGATTATAGGATTGTTGGTTTTATTGATGATAATCCTTCTTTGTGGGGAATGCAGTTGGATGGTGTAATGATTTACCCGGCGCATGAAGCGATGTCGGAGACCTTTATGGCGCAATACAATGTCACTACATTAATCATGGCAATATCCAAAATCGCAGCCTCCAAGAAACAGCAGATATTTAATCAGGCTCTCAATTTCGGTTTGACGGTTAAGAGTGTTCCAAGTGCCGAAAAATGGGTAGATGGAGCTCTCACCAGCAAACAATTGATGGATATAAAGATAGAGGACCTGTTGGAGCGGGATCCTATTGTTTTGGATGATAAAAATGTGAGTAAAGAACTTCGCGATAAGGTGGTTTTGGTAACCGGTGCTGCCGGCTCTATCGGGAGCGAAATTGCAAGACAGGTTGTGGCCTTTTCTCCTAAGCAAATCATTCTTTTGGATATGGCAGAGTCTGCGCTTTATGATTTGCAGTTTGATATGCGCAATGAGCCTAAATTTCGCGACCTTGTTCCTAATATGCACTTTATTGTAGCAAGCGTCAAAGACCCATTGCGAATGGAGGAGGTCTTTAAAAAATATAGACCGGAGGTTATCTTCCATGCGGCAGCATATAAACATGTTCCTTTTATGGAAGATTTTCCATACGAGGCTGTGGCGGTCAATGTCTTTGGCTCTAAATTGTTGGCTGATTTGGCAGTTAAATACGAGGTGGGTAAATTTGTTATGATTTCTACTGATAAGGCTGTCAATCCGACCAACGTAATGGGGGCTACCAAACGTGTGGCAGAGATCTATATTCAAAACTTAAGTAATGCATGCACCAAGTTTGTAACCACCCGTTTCGGGAATGTGTTAGGTTCCAATGGAAGCGTTATTCCTCTCTTCAGAAAGCAGTTGGAGAGGGGAGGACCATTAACGGTGACGGATAAGAATATTATTCGCTATTTCATGACTATTCCGGAGGCTTGCAGTTTGGTATTGGAAGCCGGAGCCATGGGGAATGGTGGTGATATTTTTGTGTTTGATATGGGTGAACCGGTGAAAATATATGATTTAGCCTTGAATATGATAAAATTGTCTCATGCAGACAATATTGAGATCAAAGAGATAGGCTTGCGTCCGGGTGAGAAGTTATATGAGGAGTTGTTGGCCACTAAAGAGAATACATTGCCAACGCATCACCCTAAAATTATGCGAGCACGCATACGAGAGTATGATGCAGAGTGTGTAAATGCTGCATATAAAAAGTTGGAGCAAGCACTTAAATCGGGAGATGAGTTTGCTATCGTTGAGAGGATTAAGGATCTTGTTCCGGAGTATATCAGTAATAATAGTCGGTTTTCGGCGTTGGATAATAAAAAAGTGTAGAAGATGAGAGAGGTATTGTATCCGTTATTGTTTGAAGAGAACTTGCAAGAGCGAGTGTGGGGAGCCGGCAATCGTCTGCGGGAATTTAAGGGTATGCCTATTGTGGAAAATGATAAGATAGGGGAGAGTTGGGAGATTAGTGCAGTTGAGGGTAAGTGTTCTGTGGTGAGTAATGGCCCTTTGAAAGGGAAGACTCTCTGCGAGTTGGTGGATGAATATGGCGATTTGTTGATGGGAAAGGTGGTTACCAATCTCTATGGAAATCAATTCCCCTTGTTGATAAAGTTTATTGATGCGGCACAAGATTTGTCTATACAGGTTCACCCTGATGATAATTTGGCAAAAGAGAGACATAACTCGTTTGGTAAGACAGAGTTGTGGTATGTGATGGACGCTGTTGAAAATGCAAAATTGTATTGCGGATTCGATAGTCCGATCTCTAAATATGAGTATGAGAAAAGAGTAGAGGATAAGTCGATTTGCTCGGTCTTGAAACAATATCAAATTTCCAAAGGAGATGTTTTTTACATTCCGGCAGGCAGAGTTCACGCTATCTGTGGCGGAACATTGATAGCGGAGGTGCAACAAAGTTCAGATTTGACCTATCGAATCTACGATTATGACAGAGCCGGATTGGATGGAAAGCCGCGCGACTTGCATACAGAGTTGGCGAAAGATGCCATTGATTATCAAGTGTTGGACAATTATAAAACCGATTACAATAAAAAGTTAAACAAGCCGGTCTGCATCTCTTCTACGCAGTTTTTTACCGTAAAATTGTTGGAAGTGGACAGGGCATTTCATCGCAAACTATATAAGTACGACTCCTTTATCATCTATATGTGTTTAGAGGGGGATTGTGAGATCGCCGTTCGTTCAACTTCCGGGTATGGATACGGAGTAAAACCTCCGGTAGAGCGTATTTTTTTGAAGAAGGGGAATAGTTGTTTGATTCCGGCCTCTGTAGCCGATTTTGATGTAGTTCCTTCCAATAAAAATAAGGAAACCAAATTGTTGGAAGTCTATATCGATAATAAAAACTTTAATAGAGAGTAGAGGGGATAATGCCTGAAAATTTATAAGATAAAGTGTTTTTGCTTTATTATGACTCTGCATAGATGAGGGTGTTTTCGGATAGTGGTATATTGTAATTGATTAGTATGAAGAAATATGATTATTTAGACATTTCATCATTTGTTGAGGAATTGATGGAAAAGAAAGAGTCTGTAGATATTGAATTTAAATCTGCAGCCGGTGGTTTTCCTAAAGCTTTTTGGGAAACCTACTCTTCTTTTGCCAATACTAATGGCGGAACTATTGTTCTTGGCATAAAAGAGAAAAAGGGAGAATTCTATGTTGATTCTTTGACCGACGAATTAATTGACAAGTTTAAAAAGGAGTTTTGGAGCGGAGTAAATAATAGAGAAATCGTCAATCTGAATCTATTGAGTAACGATGATGTGGTGGATGGAGAGTTAGATGGACACAAAGTTCTATTGTTCTACATTCCTAGAGCAGCAAGAGAGCAACGTCCGATATACCATACCCTCAACCCGTATAATGGTACCTATAAACGTAATCATGAAGGAGACTTCAAATGCACAGAACAAGAGGTTAAACGTATGTATGCAGATGCAAATGTTTCAGTCTCTGCCGATTCTCGTATATTAGATAATTAT
This sequence comes from Bacteroidales bacterium, assembly GCA_015061185.1. Lineage (GTDB taxonomy): Bacteria > Bacteroidota > Bacteroidia > Bacteroidales > Paludibacteraceae > UBA1181. Next base: position 11,231 of record SUWZ01000023.1, on the reverse strand, counting down.
ACATTCGATGATATAGACAAGGCTTCGCTTGACCAATATAGAAGATTATTCGACTTGGCAAAGCCTGGTCATGCTTGGTTGGCTTTGGACGACATTTCTTTGCTCAAGAAATTAGGAGGATACAAAGTTGATAGACAAACGGGGAAAGCAGGTTTTACATTGGCAGGATTGCTAATGTTTGGAAAAACTGACGCTATTACAGATGATATTTGCGCTCCTAATTTTTTTCTTGATTATAGAGAATTAGGAGAAGAAAACACCACAACAAGATGGTTGGATCGTATTTGTTCTGATGGAACGTGGGAGGCTAATCTTTTCCAATTCTATAAACGAGTACTTCCTAAATTGCAAGAAATTTTACCTGTCCCATTTAAGTTGGAAGGTGATACAAGAAAGGATGAAACTCCAGCACATATCGCAGTTAGAGAAGCATTGATAAATACATTGGTTCATGCAGATTATTCTGTAAATGCTTCTACTGTAATTACAAGAAGCAAAAGTGAATTGATGTTTTCCAATCCAGGATGTTTATTGGTTTCCAAGCAACAATTCTATGAAGGAGGAGACAGTGTGTGTAGAAACTTGTCTTTGCAAAAAATGTTTATGATGCTTGGTAAGGCTGAAAAGGCAGGAAGCGGTGCTGATATAATTATATCTGGTTGGAAAAAATCTAATTGGAATTCTCCAAATCTTGAAGAGAGAAATAGACCTGACAAAGTTGTATTAACAATGCCGTTAATATCTATATTAGATGACAAGATAAAAGAAGAACTAATAGAGAATTTCGGAGAACGTGTTCTTTTTTTAGAACATAATAAGATTCTTACTTTGGCATTAGCATTAACAGAGGGGCTTGTGTCAAATGAACGTTTAAGATATTCCTTAAATATTCATAAATATGATATCACAAAGATGTTGAAAGAATTGTGCATTGATGGATATCTTGTTGCGGATGGTATTGGTAGAGGTACTACCTACCACTTAAACACGGAGCGGGAACTTAATAGTTTTGGAGATAATCTTACCAGTTCGGGAGCAAACCTTACCAGTTCGGGAGCAAACCTTACCAGTTCGGGAGCAAACCTTACCAGTTCGGGAGCAAACCTTACCAGTTCGGGAGCAAACCTTACCAGTTCTATCGAAACTCCAACAGATTCTAATAATGCTAAAAATATTAAAAAGAAATGTACTCAGCAAGAACTATTTGATATGATTATTGAGTGTACCGATAATTGGAAGTCGATAGAGGAGATTGCCCGTGAAGTTAATAGAAACTCACAATATCTTAAGGGAACAATTATACATAAAATGGTTGCAGAAGGTCTTTTGCAGAGAGAATTTTCTATACCCAATCATCCGGCTCAGAGATATAAAAGAACACAACAAGGGAAGAAAATGGTATAATAAAACAGATTAGCTCTCTTTATATATTTCTTAAGGAATGTTCTATAAGCGTTTTAATTAATTTTACACTTTTTAGTTGACTCTACGAATTCCTAAAATTTTAAATCTCTCAATAAAAAAAAGAGAAAAACTAAAGCAATCTCTAAATAAATTATTATATTTGTGCGATTATAAAAAGTGAAATTTAAATAAAACGTTGTTAGATTTGATTTATAGTCGGATTTTTGGAATTATTTCTTGAAAAGATTGTGGTGGTCAATGTGTTGGTTGTTAGGTGGTTGAGGTTGAGTGAAGTCGAATTATCAAGAGAAAATCAAGTGAGTTTCTATAAATTGGGTCTGAGTTTTATCTGCAATAAAAAAATAATTTAAGAAAAAGATAGTATTATGAAATTGAAATTTTTTGCTTTAGTAGCTTTGTTGTCGTTTGTTTGTATCGGAGCAAACGCACAATGTAAAGGAAAGTGCAGAAATGGTTTTGGTACTTTTACTTTTGAGGATGGTGAGGTTTATAAAGGAACCTTCGTTGATGGTAAATTTGATGGTAAGGGTACTTATACGTTTAAGAGTGGTTCTGTTTACGAAGGCGAGTACAAAGCCGGAATTCGTGAAGGAAAAGGAAAGTTTACATACGCGTCCGGTGATGTGTATGAGGGTGATTTTGTAAATGGTTTGCCAGAGGGTAATGGCGTTTATCGTTTTGCTAATGGTGATGTTTTTGAAGGTGAGTTCAAAGCCGGTAAAAGAAATGGCAAAGGTGTTTATACTTTTGCAAGCGGAACAAAACAAACAGGCGTTTTCGAAAATAGCGAAATGATTGAAGAAATCAGCATCGAACGTCCAAACAAAAAGAGAAATTAATTAAATTTACAATGTAAAAGCTAAGAGTGTGTCGATTAATCTTTGGCACACTCTTTTTTTTTGTTATGAGAAAGTGGGTTTTACCAATTTTGATATTGTTGGTTGTTGCTTGTAAGAAGTCAACCTCGGATCAACAAGTGGAGAGTGTGAAGCAGGACTCTTTAGCTTCTTGTTCCTCTATCCCTGATTCGTTGCAGCTTGCAAAGGACTCCTTCCTAATCAGTAAAGATTCTGTTTTACTTTCTCTATCTTTTGTCGATTCAAAACACAATAAGATAAAACCGGCACACCCTTTCGAACTGTGGGTAGGAGAGGAGGATTTTTTTGAATTTTATCCGGCTTATGCAGATTCATTAAAGTTTCTTTGTCCTTTAAACAAAAAAATAGTACTTGTTGCAGGTAGGGATACTCATTCTATCGTTCTTCCGAATAATGGTGGAGTAGAGTGTCTCAAAACGTTTCAGTTGGATGATTGGTTGGCATTGAGGGGTAGAATCATGGATTTAGAGGGAGTCCCTCACCAAGCTATGCCCATTAAACTTCACATACAATATAAGAAGAGAGAACGAAATGCAGATTATTCGCAAGATATTTCGTTTGTAACTGATTCGTTGGGTTATTATACTGTAACTATTCCTTCGCAAGCCCGTAAAGTTGTTTTGCGTTGCTGTGGCTTTTTAGTGGGCGAAATAATCAAGTCGGAGTGGTTGAACTATCCAACTCACAACTTCTTATTCAATCCGTTTCAGGTGGAAAATCTTTGCGGAGATTCTATTCCAGAGGGCGAATTTTCTATTATTGTCCCGTCTGAATCAGGATGGGAGGAGCCTGAATTTGTCTATTTGAATACTTTTGATTGGAAAGATTTCTTTACCTCTTGCGAACGATTGGAAGAGGTGGATTTGATTGCCATTCAATGTGATATGTCAACTCAAGTGCAAACAAAAAAAATACGGAAACGCAATGCCTATTTTCGAGACCCTACGCTCCGTATTTGTTTGAAAAAATAATCTCCAGAAAAATGGTGTCAAATCATAGATGTTGTAGCCTTTTATGGCTTTGGCAGATATTAAATTTCAATCAGCTATCCTTCTTGAAGCCTGACACTTGAAACTCCACAAACAACAGTTTTTCATTCCGAGTGAAACGAAAGTTGCAAGGTTAATATCTTTCTTGAAACCTGAAACCAATTTATGGCCTATATCTTGATTGCTCCAACAAATGTTGAGAATCTTCAACACTTAATAAATCCGGAAGCGTTATTTCATCCTTTTCAGCCATCAGACAACGAATGATTTGCCAACCTATCCACACTCCGGTTCGACTTGGAGCTTGGAAGTTTTCGTCCGAAAAATATTTGGTGCAATTGGCAGGATTAACGTAGTCTGAAATCATTTTAGAATTGGTGGAGAACAACTGATTATACTCTTGCATATATCTCCACATATTCTTTTCATTCATTTCACACCATTCCCATTCTTCGTCGTTGTATCCCATCAACACTTTTTCATCCACGTTAGGGAAAATAGACTCCATAATATACATCATCTTCCCGCAATATAACATTTGGTCTAAGAGTGTTGGAGTCTCTTTTCCTATCGGATATTCGCTACATACCCATGCATATACAGCGTCAGGTACCAATTTCTCTTTTCTAAGATTGGGTATCATATAGTTGTAGATACCCGGCACATATTGGTAGTTTTTGAAATCAGCTCCCAAAAAGTACTCCAAAGAGAGATACAATCTTTCGTTGTCTGCAGCGATATACTCTGCAAATCCAGAGAAGAAAGCATAAACTTCAGGAGTCTTAAAATCTTTTAGCAGCAAAGTAGCCCTGCTAAACGCATCAGAGAATTGCTGTTCAATGTCGTTCATGTCAGGATATTTCTCTTGACAATTCTCGTACAATTCTCGATAGGCAGGGTGGGTGAGAAATAGGTAGAACAAGGTGGTAGGATTCTCTCTGATTGCCCCTGAATTTACTCCTAATTGGTGCAAATACAAATTAAAACTCTCGCCATACTGAGTTTCCAACTCTTCGATTCGTTTCTTTAGGCAAACGGAATCATCGTCAGGAATATCCACCAACATTAAATCATAATTCCCCACCTTGGCAGGTTGTGTGATGCACTCATTCAATGCCCACACAGCTTGATCAAACCGCTCCACCTTTATCGTTGCAGGTTCCTTGATTTCGATATTGTGAAACCGATTCTCCTTTTTTCCGCAAGCGGTTGTTGCAAGAGCAACCACAAGGAGTCCCAAAAGTTTAGACCATCTTTGCATACTAAGAATGAATTATTGGTATAACTTGTTCTTTAACTCTGCTATCTCTTCGCTAACAATGTAATCATCGTAATCCATGCGTTTATCAATCACACCATTAGGTGTCAGCTCGATGATTCTGTTGCAGACAGTTTGAATAAATTCGTGGTCATGAGAAGACATTAATACATTGCCTTTGAATGTCTTCAACGTGTTGTTAAATGCCTGAATTGATTCCAAATCCAAATGGTTGGTAGGAGAGTCCAATACCAAGCAATTGGCATTTTTCAACATCATGCGAGAGATCATACATCGCATCTTTTCTCCTCCGGATAGTACACTTGCCTTCTTATAAATCTCTTCTCCGGAGAACAACATTCTTCCTAAATAACCTCTGACAAATGATTCATTCGTATCAGGAGAATATTGAGCCAACCAATCAACCAATTTCATATCTGTATTGAAGAAATCGGAATTATCCAAAGGAAGATAAGCGGTTGTAATCGTAATACCCCATTTGTAAGTACCGGTAGTTGCTTTTATTTTGTCATTAATAATTTCAAAAAAAGCAGTCATGGCACGCGGGTCTTTGGATAAGAAGACCACCTTATCATCTTTCTCGACATTGAAGGTGATATTTTTGAAAAGAGTCTCTCCGGTTGGAGTTGTATAGGATAAATCATTAATTTCGATGATTTGATTTCCCGGTTCTCGTTCAGGAGTAAAGATAATACCAGGATATTTTCTTGTGGAAGGTTGAATCTCTTCGATGTTCAACTTCTCCAACATCTTCTTTCTACTTGTCGTTTGTTTTGACTTGGCAACATTGGCACTGAAGCGTTGTATAAATTCCATCAACTCTTTTTTCTTCTCTTCTGCTTTCTTGTTTTGTTGAGCCTGTTGACGTAGAGCCAATTGACTGGATTCGTACCAGAAACTATAGTTTCCGGCGAACATCGAAATTTTGCCGTAGTCAATATCCACTGTGTGCGTACATACCGAGTCGAGGAAGTGTCTGTCGTGAGATACAACCAAAACGGTATTTTCGAAATTAGACAAATAATTTTCCAACCACATAACTGTCTCTAAGTCCAAGTCGTTGGTAGGCTCATCCAACAATAGATTGTCCGGTTTTCCAAATAACGCTTGAGCCAAAAGAACGCGAACCTTCTCTTTTCCACTCAACTCTTTCATCAATTGGTAATGTAGTTCCTCTTTAATTCCTAAACCACTTAGAAGAGCTGCTGCATCACTCTCTGCATTCCATCCATCCATTTCAGCAAATTTCTCTTCCAATTCAGAGGCTCTAATTCCATCTGCATCAGAAAAATCTTCTTTGGCATATAGAGCATCTTTCTCTTGCATGATGTTCCAAAGTGGTTCATGGCCTCGCAAAACGGTTTCTATAACTGTACACTCGTCAAACTCAAAGTGATCTTGTTTTAAGACTGATAAACGTTCTCCCGGAGCAATTGTGATACTCCCTTTGGTTGGGGTTAATTCGCCACTGATAACCTTCAAAAAGGTTGATTTTCCGGCACCATTAGCTCCAATAATACCATAGCAATTTCCACCGGTAAACTTTAAATTTACATCTTGGAACAAAATTCGTTTTCCAAATTGAACAACAATGTCTGACGCTGTAATCATATTTAATCTTGTTTTATGAACTTTTTTACAAATATACAAATTTAGCCTAAGTTTGATAGACGATTCTATTTCCGAATATAATTGACAAATTCAAAATTATAGTCGTTCTTTTCGTCTGCCTTAAATGACTCTCGCGAATACTCTATCCACTCCTCTCCAATTTCAGGGAAAGTGGTATCGCCGGCAATTTCAACATCCACGTGTGTCAAAAAAATTCTCTTGGCAAGAGGTAAAAACAATCTATAGATTTCTCCTCCACCCATGATGAAGATCTTTTCATGCTTCAACGTAGGGTCTGCCAATAAGTTCTCAACATCCGAATAGACTTCACACCCATCGATTTTTTCTAAGGAGCGTGATAGAATGATGTTTCTGCGATTGGGTAGGGGTTTCCCTATCGAATCGAATGTCTTTCTTCCCATAATCACCACGTTCCCTGTTGTTAAAGCACGGAAATGTTTCATATCTCCGGATAGGTGCCATAATAGGTGGTTGTCTTTCCCTATGACCCAATTTTTGGCAACTGCAACGATAATTGAAATATCCATATACGAGTTTTTTAGGAGGGTTCTACAAATCTTATTTCATATTGCTTATAAATAAGAGCAAGCGATTGGCGATATTAGCTTCGCTAACGCCCCCATCGAAATCAAGAGAAAGCATATTTAACTGAGGATATAGGTCCTTCATCTTCTTTTCAATTCCTCGTGCCACAATGTGGTTGGCAATACATCCAAATGGTTGCATGCTGACAACATTATTACATCCATCTTTCATAAAGGCAATCACCTCTGCCGGAAGTAACCAACCCTCTCCAAATTGAGCGGAAAGACTGATAACATCTTTAGCATATTCGCTGATTGTCTTAATATCTTGTTCCGGTTGATAGAACTTAAATACAGAAACCTCTGTTTCCATCTTCTTCATCATTTTCCTAATCATGTTGTAGGCCATGTCAATCACCACCGGTGGAACCTTGAATCGGCGTACATGGTTGTCTCGGTTAAACTTGTAATTGACAAATGCACGGAAAAAGAAGTTGTGAACAGTGGACGGAATTACCTCTACACCATGCTCCATCAACCAATCCGGTACAAATTTATGTGCGTATGGATTGAATTTTAAGAAAATCTCTCCTGTAATACCCGCTTTGGGATAAGTCCTATCCTCATAAATAGGTACATTATTAAAGGCTCTTGCTGCTTCTCCAATCAACTTTACCAATCCTTTTGTATTGTTGGTCTCAACCAATGGTTTTGCCTTCTCTAAATACAAATCGCGAAGTTTTCTTGCCTCACCCTTGTTTTTCTCTCTAACAGCTATTGCATGATAGAAGATTGACAACCAATCTCCATACAGTGTAGAGTAAACTACCAATGGCGCAGCCTTTATCAAGTTTAGACGGAAGCCCGGTTGATCTCCGTTGTCGGAACCGCCAATTCCAATAACCGGTACTTTCTCAAAGCCGGCATCCACAATCGCTTTCCGAATAAGCGGTGGGTAATTGGTAGCTCGACATTGACCTAATTGCGTAATCGCAACAGCTGTTTTGTCTAAGTCATATTTGCCGGATTGCAATGCCTTGATGATGTCTCCTACAATCAATGTGGCAGGATAACATACCTCATTGTTGGAATATTTTAAGCCTACATCATTTGATTCTGCATTACTCAAAGGCAAAGTCTCCATATCATATCCTGCCCACTTAAATGCCGATGGCAAAAGAGGAGATAGATACTCTGTGAAGAATGGAGCTAAAATCTTTCTTCGTTCATTGTCTCCTACTTCAAATTTGGCAGGTTTAATAAACGGTTTAACTTCGGTATGCTCTTTAGAATCAAATTTCAAACTCTCAATAAGTGAACGAACACGTAGTTTCATTGAACCTACGTTGTTGATATCATCAATTTTTAACAAGGTGAGAGATTTACCATGTCTGTTTAATATCGAACGCACATCATCTGTGAAGAATGCATCAGGTCCGCAACCGAAAGAGGTGGTCTCTACAAAGTGAACCAAGCGATTTTGTCTCGCAACCCATTGAGCTGAATTTAAAATACGATTGACAAATGACCATTGTTTGATGATGAATGACTCCTCTTCTCCGCAATTACTCTTTCTCGAAACCTCTTCTGTGATGACATCTACACCCATTTGAGAAATCATTTCCGATACTTTATGTTGAACGAGAGGGTCGGTATGATATGGGCGTCCTGCCAAAACAATAACCATGCGATTTTCTGCTTGCGCTTTCTTGAATGCCTCTTCATTCAACTTTTTAATATGAAGTCCGAAGTGAGCGTATTCTGCAATCGCTTTATCATGTGCTTTGGCAATCACCTTTTTAGAAATTCCTAATGGCGTCAAATATTTAATCAACTGCTTCTTCAATAATTCGTCATCTTTAAAGGTGATGACCGGAGAATCAATAGGGATTTCAGATTCGATGGCACTATTTACCACATCCGGATATCCGATGATAATAGGGCAGTTGAAACTATTGTCCACCGTATTATCTTCTGTTTTTTCATAGACAACGCGAGGGAAGAAGATTCGATCTACTTTTTTATGTTGAAGTTCGTAGATATGGCTATGCACCAATTTTGCAGGGAAGCAAATATTATCCGACATTACAGAGTGAACTCCCTTCTCGTAGTTCTGATAGGTGGAGGTAGAAGATAGCTCCACTTGAATATTACACTCTTTAAAGAATGTATGCCAGAAAGGGAACTCCTCATACATATTCAATGCTCTTGGAATACCTATTGTGAAGATTGGGTTAGAAAGTTTCTCTGTAGAATTATCGGCGCGGTCAAAAAGTTCTTTATATTTCACCGCGCTCATATCGCAACCCGGTTTTACATCGCTATTCCCGTTGGTAAAGATCTTCTCACATTTGTTTCCGGAATAGTAAGCCTTTCCATTTTGGAAGGTATATTTGGTGATTTGACACTGATTTTCGCACCCCTTACAATGAAGAATCTTAGAGTCATACTCAGCTGATTGTAGGTAGTTGTCCAACGGTTTAGCCTCTTTCTCTTGGCTTGCCATTGTCTGAGCATATAACGCACAACCGTATGCACCCATCAATTCCGGTACGTTGTTGCAATACACCTCTTTCCCGGTTAAGTTCTCAAAAGCCTTCACAATAGAGTCATTACGCATTGTTCCTCCTTGTAAAACAATGCTTCCTCCCAACTCATCATAATTCTTGATTTTTAAGACTTTAAACAAACAGTTTTTGACAACAGAATAGGCCAAACCTGCGGCAATATCACTAACGGAGTAACCTTCGCGCAAGACCTGTTTTACTTTTGAATTCATGAAAACGGTGCAACGAGTACCCAAATCACAAGGATTTTTACTTTGGCAAGCTTGATAAACAAAGTCGCTGATCTCGCAATTCAAAGTTTGAGCAAATGTTTCGATAAACGAGCCACATCCCGAAGAGCAAGCTTCGTTAATCTCCATCCTTGTTAAAGCTCCGTTATCCACGTAGATGGCTTTCATATCTTGACCACCAATATCGAGGATAAAAGAGACATCAGGACACATCTTTTTGGCTGCTACATAGTGAGCCATTGTTTCAATCATACCATAATCCAACGAGTAGGCTGCTTTTATCAAGTCTTCTCCATATCCGGTAGAACATCCAGCGGTAATATGCAAATCGATTTTTTCTTCGATGCAACGTTCGCGTAATTTCTCCAAACCATGACGAACGGCTTGAATCGGATTTCCACCATTATGAACGTAGTATTTGTATAAGATGTCTCCCTCTTCGTTAATTAAAACTATTTTGGTAGTAGTAGAACCGGAGTCGATTCCTAAAAATGTCTTTCCACTGCATTTGTTGATATTAACTACAGGAATATGACATTTTGATTTTTCTGCTTTCCATGCCATATACTCCTCTTCGTCGTTGAAGATAGCCGGAAGAGAGATTGTATTACTATTTTTCTTCTTTTGTTGAGGCTCATGAGGTTCTGAACTCAATTTTTCGTTCAACTCATCGATTGTCATAGGTACAGCTTCTTCTGTTGTTAGTGCTGTTCCGTAGGCCGGAATTGTATTGGCATTTTCAAGTATTACAAAATCCTTTTCCAAATCCAACTCAAAGTAGTTGGCAATAGCCTTTCTTAAAGAGGAGATAAAGGTCAACGGACCTCCACAGAATAAAACTTTTGAACGAATTTCACAACCGTGAGACAATGCGCTGGCAGTTTGAACCGCAACTGCACGGAAGATAGAGGCTGCAATGTCTTCTTTAGTCGCATTGCGTGCAATCAAATTCTGAATGTCAGTTTTTGAAAATACACCGCATCGAGAGGCAATAGGGTAGATGTGTGAGCTATTCTTTGCCAACTCATCTAAATCCGTTACCTCAACGCCAAGGCAAAGAGCCATTTGATCTATAAAGGCACCTGTCCCACCAGCGCAATTCCCATTCATTCTAAGATCAGAAACTTGTCCATTACGTAGATACACAATCTTGGCATCCTCTCCTCCGATATCAATGATGGTAGAGATTTCGGGATGCACCTTCTTGGTGTACTCTGTTGCCGCAATAACTTCTTGTACGAAATGCAAACCGTAGCGTTCTGCCACTCCTAACCCAACAGAGCCGGTTATTGCAAGTTTAAATTGATTCTGACCAATGGTTTCTCGTACCTCCTTTAAAAACTCAGAAATTGCTCCTTGTACATTTGCTAAGTGTCTGCGGTACGATGAATAAACTAATTTTTCAGTTTCGTCAAGTACAACGATTTTTGCTGTCGTTGACCCGATGTCTAAGCCGATTTTAAACATATATAATCTTTTTGTATCTTTTTCTTTTTTTTCTGTGTAATCAACTTTTTTACCCTCCTTCTCTATTTAAGGGGTATCAATCATCGAAATACATTTGGGTGCAAAGATACGATAAAAAAAGGAATAAACCACTTTTTGTTTCGTCTTTAAGGTGAGTTTTATTAATTTACAGTTAATTAAGAAACTATAAATCAAAGGTGGAGAACTTTTCTATCCTTTTTGATTTCTTTCGGTAACAAA
>SUWZ01000022.1:41065-47674 GCA_015061185.1 Bacteroidales bacterium | reverse complement strand
CCATCTTAAGGGATCATTCTTCGAATGGTCCCTTTTTTATTTGTTAGTTTTACTACGCTTTCTTCTTGCTTCCCTCTGAATCCTGATTATTGTGGAAAAATCCTTTTCATTGTTTCCTTTGCCTTGAGCCATAATTTTAGCCATTATTCGTTTTTTGTAATTAATACTTTTAGTAGGAAGGACTGATTCTTTTGTTAAATTATAATCAATTTTAATTTTTTTTTTTAAATTAATTTGTTTTTTTAAAACTTATCTATAATTTAGCGAAAGCAGATCGGAATGAGTTTAGTTCCATTTTTAAGATTTGAAAACTAACAACCATTTTTTTTTGCCGAAAAACCATTTTGTCAATTATAATGCTGTTATATGCGATAATTGATTATTGTATAAAACTATTATTAACCAAAAGAGATTAGCCTATGGATAAATTTAGAAGATTATGGGTTATAGTTATTAGCATGCTATTATCAATCCAAGTTTATGCCGGAGTTAAAATCAATGAGGTAATGCCTTGCAATATTTCTACCTATATGGATAGAGGTAGTGGTGAAATCGATCCGGAGCGTAGTTATAATTTCCCGGGATGGGTGGAGTTATATAATGAGGGGGATGAAATTTCTCTAAAGGGATATAAGATAAGCCATTGTAAGTTGAAGAAAAATGGACAACTTGAATTTAAATCGAGTTGTGTCATAGACAAAGATATTAAGGTGGGAGCATCTTCTTATCAAATTTTGTTCTTTGATGAAGATGTGCAGTTTTACAAACACATGCCATTTAAACTTGATTCAGATGGCGGGTCTATTGCATTGTATAAAGATGGAGAGTTAGTTGATTCATTGCGGTATGGAGCAATGGAGACGCATATTTCATACGGACGAAGTGGTTCTAATGCAGGGTATATGAATCCTACTCCTAAAAGCGAAAATAGTGCAGCATACGATAGAAGAGTGCAGAAACCTAAATTTTCCGGTCAACTTCCGGGTGTTGTATCAGAAGGAACGAAAGTTACTTTAGATTGTGCCTCCGGTGATGCTAAGACTTACTATACAACAGATGGGTCAGAACCCAAGATTGGAGCTGAATCAACCTCTGAATATCTAAGTTCCCCTATTGAGATTACAGAAACAATGATTATTAAAGCCAGGACATTTGACGGGGATAAGCCTGCAAGTGAAATTTTGACAGGTACATTTTTAGTGGTAGATAAATATCATAAAGATTGTGGGAACGGATTTACGGTTCCTATTGTATCGATTTCTACAGATGAAGAGTACCTATATGATCCTGAAATAGGATTTTTACTCACAGAAGGAAGTAAAAATGGTGTATCACATCCCAATTCAAGTTGTTTGAGTAAATTTGGTTCTGCTAACCTCTTCCAAGAAAATTGGAAAAGACCTGTTGTTTTTGAATATATAGAGGACGGAAAAGTAACCATGGTGCAAGAGGCAGAAGCATCAGTAATGGGAGGTTGCTCCAGAGAATGGAAAGTAGTCTCTTTAAAATTAAAGGCAGGAAGTAAAGTCGGTTCTTCTAAGAAAGAATTCTCTAAGAGTCCGTTCAAAGATAAACCTAATAATAAGTACACAAGTTTACATTTGCGTAATGGTGGGAATGGAGGAAATACTGAAGATCTTAATGTAGTTCGAGTTCGCGATGGTTTTATGCAATCGTTAGTAAAGGATATGAATATTGATTATCAAGCTTATCAACCTGTAGCCTATTACCTTAACGGTAAATATATGGGGTTGATGGGATTAAGAGAACGGACAAATGAAGATTATGTTGAGTCCAATTATGGTCTTGAAGAAGAGGATATAGATGTATTGAAAGCAAAAAATTCAGATGGAATGGAGGTGTCAAATGGAACATTAGATGCCTATAACGAAATGATTGAATTTTTGGAAAATAATGATCCTACAACCAAAGAGTATTATGAAACCGCTTGCAAGTATATTGACATGGATGAGTATATCGATTATCAGATATTTGAGCATTTTATTGTTAATACAGATTGGCCGGGGAATAATATAAAAATTTGGAGAGACCGTAAAAATGGTAAATTCCGTTGGATTACGTACGATACAGATTTTGGGTTTGGTTTATATTCTCATAATAATTGCGTTCCAGACTTAAATACGTTTAAATTTGCTGTAGGGGAGTCGCCAATTATGTGGTCCAATGGAGTGAAAATAAGTGGAAATTACGTGAGACAACAACCCAATTGGAAGGTAACCATATTTTATCATTTAACCAAAAATCCACAATTTCAAGAGAAATTTGTAAATAAAGCCTTGATTCATTTAGGTACAACTTTCTCATTTGATAGAGTAAAAGCCGAGTGGGAAAAATTGCGCACTGAAGTGGAAGCTGAATTTTGTGCATTTGCAAAGAAGTATGGACATGATAATACCTCTTTGGAAAATTTGGGAGGAGCAGACCACATGTTGAGTTTTGCAGAAGAGCGTCATAAACATATTTATGGGCACATGCAAAGTTTCTTTCATGAATTAGGCTATTCTCAATTTACAGAATACGTAGATTTTAAGTTAACATCCAATATAGACAATGCTAAATTTTTGGTTAATGATGACCTGTTAAATAGTTCCTCTTTTGAAGGAAAACAAGTGAATGGCATAGATATTAAGCTCTATCCAGTAGCACCGAGGGGCTATATTTTCAAAAAATGGGAAGTGGAAGGCTTTATCGGAGCTACCTATCCTTTAAATAGCCAAACAGAATGGAGATATTTCTACCAAAGGAATTCGCCGGAAGGAGATTGGACCAGTGCAGAATATGACGATTCGGATTGGTCTATAGGAAGAGGGAAGATGGGTTACAACACGTCAAAAGATGGTCATTATGATACAGAGTTGGATTTTGGAGAAAAGTCATTAGATAAATATATGAGAGCCTATTTCAGGACTACATTAGATTTAACCAATGAATATAAGTATGATTCATTGCAATTAAAAATCGATTATGATGATGGATTTATCCTCTATTTAAATGGTAAAGAGATTTGCAGAAGAAATATTGCTGCAGAGTTGAATGAAGGTAAAGTGGTAGCCGATCAAAACGATAATGATTTAACCACTACGATTTATTTAAAAAGAGATGATGTAATAGCTGGAAAGAATATTTTAGCAGCAGTATTATGTCAAAAAAATCCTGACAGCAGTGATATGACGTGGAAAGTTGATTTGAAAGCCATACGAGAAGAGCAGCAAGGAACAACTTTTGAGGATGACAGATTAACTTATAAGGGTACAATTTCAGGTAATTTGAAAGTAAATGCAATTTTTGAGAAGTATGAGTGCGATGAGATGCGCAAAGACTACTCTGTCTTGGTGTTGAACGAAATGGCTCCAAGTAATAATTCGGAGACTGATATTGTAGATGAGTATGGAATTCATTCAGATTGGTTTGAGATTTACAATTCAGGGGATGATACATTAAATTTGGCAGGATTGTACCTATCTGACGATAAGGAAGATTTAGGAAAGAGTAAAATCACCTTCTTACATCCGGATTCAACCACTATACATCCAAAAGGCTTTATCCGTTTTTGGGCAGACAATGCAACCTATAGAGGAGCTTTGCATGCGGATTTTAAATTAGGGAATGAGTCAAATACAGCGATTTATTTAAGTTCAAAGTGTGATGATGGTTATCAAATCATTTCAAAGATGATGTATAAAGGAGCAGATAAATTACCTCAAAATGCCTCTATAGGCTACCTTTGTAACACGCCTACAGAAGATTATTTTGTATTTGATAACACCTATAAAGAGGTAGGAGATAGCATTCTCTTTGCGGCATCAACTCCGGGAGCATCCAACCCTCCATGTATAGAAGAATCACCAGAAGAACCATCGGATTGTGATGAGCTGAAGTATGAGTTTCATGAGGCTTTGGATGTTGTAAGATATGCGTCCAATCAAACTACCGGTCCGGATTGGTTGGTTATAAAAAATTCCGGAACCAAAGTTCTTGACCTCTCCGGGAAACTATACATTTCTACAGATGTTACCGATTTAGCAGCTGGTTTAGTGCCGAATGGATGTAAGATGATTGCTCCAAATGATTCAATTGTAATTTATGTAGGAGAGGTGTCAGAGATAAGAGGTGACTCCGTATTCTTAAGCATCACGTTGCCCAATGAAGATTCTACTTTAATCTATTTTAGCGTTAAGTGTGGTGAAGAATCTATAGACTTACTAAAAGCGCTTAATGCATTTAGATATGATGCTGTGGAAGAGGACGAAAATGGGGAGCCGACAATGCTCGAGAATACATTCTCGACCAATTCTGTTCAAATTTATCCAAATCCAACGGAATCTATGTTGAATATAGATGCAGGCGAGGTGAAGATAGTTTCGGCTTATCTATATGATGCAACAGGAAGACTATTGAGATCGTTGGATGTTAACAAAGAAAAAGTACAACTCAATGTGAGTCAATACGCAACAGGAACTTATTACTTACAAGTTGTTACCGAAAATGAGGTAGTACAACGAAAGGTTTTAAAGTATTGATTGAGGAGGGTTAAACAGTAGCAAACAGCTGTTTTGTAACACTCCGGACATCTAAACCAATTAAGTGCGCTGAAATTTTATTCGGCGCACTTTTTTTATCGAAGAGCTTTTCCATAGGTCAGATTCTATGAATTAGGTCGAGATGATTTTTGAAGACCCCACCTAAAATAAATTCAAAAGCAGCCGAAAAAGAATTTATGAGCTGTAAATAGAAAATCGTAATTTATAGAAGTTGCCTTGGCATTGTACAATTTGATGAAGTCTCTGATAGATAACAAAAAAATATTGTCAAAAAATTTTTTTTGTATGGTAAAATCTTTAACTTGCGTTAATTTTGTTTATTAGGAATTCAAAATTTAGGAAACCACCTTAAAGGAGACATTCTTATTAGTAAGTGTAAATATTTAGAATAAATAAAACGATAGATTTAGATTTTGCCTATGGATATTTTTAAAAAGATGGGGGGGATTGTTGGATGTGTTTTATTGACAGTTCCTACTTACGCAGGGATTAAAGTGAATGAAGTTATGCCATGTAATATCTCGACCTATATGGATAAAAGTGTGTACGATTTTCCTGGTTGGATAGAATTGTATAATGATGGAGAGACGGAATCCCTTAAAGGATACACACTCAAACATTATAAGATAAAAAAAGGAGGAGCGAAAGAACTCAAGTATAGTTGGGAGATAAAAGAGGATATAAAAGTAGAGTCAGAGTCATATTGCCTAATATTTTGTGATGAAGAAAATGTGTCAAAACATGCCCCCTTTAAATTGGATTCAGATGGAGGAACAGTGGAACTTTACAAGGGAGACAAGGCAATAGATGTATTGAAGTATGGTGCGATGGATACCCATATTTCGTACGGAAGAAGTGCTGAAAATGTGGGATATATGAATCCTACTCCCAAGAAAGCGAATACCGGAGCATATCGTTTAGAGGATCGAGTTAGTAAACCGGAATTTAGTGGGAAACACCCCGGGGTTGTTAGTGGGGATATTAAAATAACGTTGAATTGTAAGACTGGTGGAGCTCCAATATACTATACTACAGACGGGTCAGAACCAACGCAGGAGAGTAGTTTATACGACGGAGATATTCCAATAGCAAGTACTACCATAATTAAGGCGAGAGCATTTTTAGAAGATAAACCGGCCAGTGAAATTTTGACTGGAACATTTTTATATGTAGATTCGAGGCATGCAGATTGTGGAGGATACACTGTCCCTATAGTTTCTATATCCACAAATATAGACTATTTCGAGGATCCAGAGATTGGTATGGCTATAGTTGGGGATAATGGTTTAGAAACGGATTTAGGATGTTTGAACGATGCAGGTATTCATAGAGCCAATTTTTTGCAAGATTGGCGACGTCCGGTAGTATTTGAGTATATAGAGAACGATAGTTCTGTTATGGCTCATGAGATGGAAGCAGGTATTATTGGAGGCTGTTCGAGAAAGAATAGTGTTCAGTCATTGAAGTTTAAAGCCGGAAGCAGAGTAGGGTCAACGAAAAAATATTTAGAAGTTAATCCGTTTGCAGACAGACCGGGCAATAAGTATAGCAGTTTGCACTTGCGAAATGGAGGGAATGCGTACGACGCAAGTATGGTTAGAGTAAGAGATGGTTACATGCAAGCTTTGAGCAAGCCGATGAATTTAGATTATCAAGCATATCAGCCTGTAGCTTACTATTTAAATGGTGAGTATAAAGGATTAATGGGATTGAGGGAAAGAACCAATAAAGACTATGTTGAAGCAAATTATGGATTAGACGAGGATGAAATAGACCACATGGAAGTTGTGAATGAAAGTGGGGTAGAGGCGACGCAAGGAACATTGGATTGGTACAATGAGTTGGTGAAATTTTTAGAGACAGAAGATCCTAAATCAGAAAAATATTTTGAGACAGCTTGTAAGTATATGGATATGGATGAGTATATCGACTTTCAGTTGTTTGAACACTTTATTGTAAATACAGATTGGCCGGGGAATAATGCAAAGATTTGGAGGGATCGTAAAAATGGGAAATTGCGTTGGATTATCTTTGATACCGATTTTGG
>SUWZ01000022.1:0-40965 GCA_015061185.1 Bacteroidales bacterium | reverse complement strand
CTATTGCACCGTCAGGCTATAAATTCTCGCATTGGGAAATAAAAGATAACTCTTCCTTTATTCCTTTGATGGGCGAAAGTACCTCTTGGAAATATTTCTATCAATCTGTATCTCCTGAAAGCGAGTGGAAAACAGTAGATTTTGATGATTCAGAGTGGTTAGAGGGAAAAGGGAAAATGGGTTATCGAGTAGCAGAAGTAGAATCAGAGACAAATGCAGGATTTAATACGATTCTTGACTTTGGAGAAGACCCGAATAATAAGTATATGAGAGCCTATTTTAGGAGTACATTTGAGATTAGTGATAAGAGCAAATTGAAGGAGTTGATTGTAAATATGGTTTATGATGATGGATATATTTTCTATTTAAATGGCAAGGAGATCAGACGTCAAAAAGTGGCGGAAAATTTGAATGAAGGAGAAGAATATGCAGATCCACATTCCAATGATGATCCAGATGAATTTTCAATCAGTTTGGAAGATGTTGTCAATGGTAAGAATGTTGTGGCAATCATGGTTTGTCAGAATACACTGACGAGTAGTGATTTAACGCTAAAATTGTCGATGAAGGCAGAAAAAAATGAAGAGGAAGGAGTGGTTAAAGATGAAAGAAAAATATTTGCGGCAGATTTAGCTGATGATGTCCATTTGGAAGCAGTCTTTGAGGAGTATAAATGCGAAGATATGATTGAAGATTATTCTGTTCTTGTCTTAAATGAAGTAGCACCAAGCAACGACTCTTCAACGAATATTATTGATGAATATGGAGTTCACTCAGACTGGTTTGAAATCTATAACTCAGGAGAAGATACACTTGATTTGGCCGGTTTGTATTTGTCGGACGATGAAGCAAATTTAGGCAAGAGTTTAATTCCATTCACTCATCCCGATTCAACAAAAATAGCCCCCAAAGGTTTTGTTCGTTTTTGGGCAGATAATGCAACCTACAGAGGCGTTTTGCATGCCGACTTCAAGTTGTCCAATACAGACCCTACAGGTTTGTTCTTAAGTGTAAATTGCGGAAGTCAATTGAGCGAAGTTGCATCATTTAAGTATAATAATTTACCGCAGAATGCATCTTTAGGATATTTAGAAGAAGGTAGTGATTTGGTTACATTTGATAATACTATCTTCAAAGAAAATGATTCTGTTGTATTTATATCATGTGCTACACCGGGGGCATCCAATATTTTATGTCAAGAGGAAAAGACAATAGTAGTGGATGAACCTATTACCGAGAGTGAAGTTCAGATCTATCCAAATCCAACAGAGTCTGATTTGAACATTCGTTCTACCTCCGATAAGATACTTTCGGTGCAAATTTATGATGGTATGGGAAGACTTCTATTGGAGAAAAAAGAAGAAGGAGAAGAGGTGCAAGTAGATATGGATAGATTGGCAACAGGAACCTATTATTTGCAAATTCTTACCAGCAAGGAGGTCTTGCAAAGGAAGGTGATAAAATTGTAATATCGAAAAAAAAGAAAAATTATAGTTGTACTTTTAATATTTATGTTTAAATTGCGTAAAATTTATTAACTAAAAAATTGATATATGGGATTAATTTGGTCATTAGTAATTGGTGCATGCGCCGGATTCTTAGGAAGTAAAATCTTTAAAGGAGCAAGTAGCGGATTATTGTGGAATCTTATCATTGGTATCTTGGGAGGTTTCTTAGGAGGATTCGTATTTGGTCTTGTAGGTCTCGGTGGAGATGGTTTGATTTGGCAATTGATTTCTGCAACAGTAGGTTCTATTCTATTGCTATGGATTGTATCAAAAGTGCGCAAATAATTACTAATAGAGTTTAGTTTTAGTGAGGCTGCCCAATTTTGGCAGCCTCTATTTTTTTATACATTGAGGAAAGACTATTTTATAGGTAATGTTTAGAAGCTGTTTAAATTTTATTGAAAAAGAACACTTTAGAGTTTCACACTCTTATTTTCGGCATCTTTGAGATTCTTTTTAAGCTATTTTTATTATTCTATTTTAATAATAGTCCACTATTAACGGCAAAAAAATAATAAAAATAACCTTAAAAATCTCTCTCAAATATGCTCGAAATAAAATTTAAACAACTTCATAGTAGATATGTAAATTTGCGAAAAAAAACACATTCAAAATTATGCTAATTTAGGCGGTTTGGTATCAAAATGTATAAGGGAAAATTATTTTTTGTTGTTAAAATGCTATAAAATATAAAAAAAGTTTTAAATTTGCGAACTGAGTTGGTATCGCTCTTCTGAATGTGATTATCACGAGAGGGGGTGGGTTGCGTTTGAGAGCGAAGAGGTTTGAAATGTTTAATAGAATTAATATTACAGAAAAACATGGAGTTTAAAATCGCAAAACTCGCAAATCTATTAAGAACAAACGTTAGAAACTTTAGGGTAGTAAAAGCCTTTGTTCTGTCAACATTTATTTTTGGAGTAGTTAATAATTCAAATGCGGCAGGTTTTACCATCGAGCAAGCGGCAGCGTGGAGTTCGACATTTCCGGCGGTTACTACGGATGGAAATGTTGCAACATTTGAAGTTAATGGTTTTAGTGGACAACTAACTATTTGTCTTGCGACCTCGACATTTAATCCAGTCTCTGATTGGACTTTTGATGCGCCGGACTTTCTAAAACCATCTCCGTGGGGAACAGGTAATTGTGTAACAGCCCAGACAATTGATGGAGGTGTAACCGGACTTTTCACGATGTTTTTGGATGAAGAGAATAAGGTGATTGAGATAAAGCCGGGAGGTGCACAAGGATATATTGAAGCATCGGAAGAGCAAGTTTGCTTGAATAAACCTTATACCCTTACTGCTACCAATGTAGATTCAGAAATACATAGATTGGAGTGGGGTATAGAGGATTCTACCGGAATTGTTTGGAATCCTGAGTGGACAGATGAGTTGTCATTGAATTTGCAAAATGATTCTATCGGTGACTATACCTATCATAATAGAGTAGTTCTTATCGAGAATGATTCTGTTATTAATCAAAATTCTATTAAGATTTCAGTCTCTTTTGCTGTATGTAATTATAAGTTGACATCAAGTGTAAATAATCCATGTCCGGATGTGGAGTTTACTTTATCGACTGAATATGCTGATGGAGGCGTGTATAAGTGGTATGATAAGACGAATGGAGTTCTTTTGGGAGAGACCGCAACGCCTCAATTCTCAACATCTATAAAAAGTGCAACAACATTTGAATTGGTAGTTGATACCCTTTCGTTAGGAGAGTTGTTACTTACAACTGCTCCTCTTTCTGAATGTGGGTATAAAGTAACTTCATCAAGTGGAAATATATTATGTGCAGATGAGGTAACTATGTTGGAGTCTAATTATACAGGGGCTGCTGTATATGAATGGCGCAATAAAAATGGAAATACATTGCTTGCGACAACAGAAGAGCCACGTTTGGAAGTGAAATTGACAGCATCAACAACCTACGTGTTATATGCAGATGGATTGTTGGTCGGAGAGTGTGCGTTGTCGTATGAACCTATATGTGGATTCTTTATTACCTCTCGTTATCCGATTTCATCTCCGTTGCCGGAACAAAACTATTTGATAGCTTCCGGTTCTTATATGTTGAATGATTACCAAAGCGAATCAGCGTTTACATGGTATAAATCTGCGGATAGCATAACATGGACAAAAATAGAGGGGAATAATAGTTTTAAAATCTTGGTTGATGTAGATCGTGCGAAGAATTGGTACTATCGCGTGGATTACAATGGAAAGAGTGCCAGAATAGCATATCCGGCTCCAAAGATGGTAGATGCATCGCAGTGCAATGGATTGGAACCTAAAATGTTGTTTTATGAAACATTCGGATTCTTTATGTCCGATAATGTTTATGTGAGGGATTCTAAAATTTATACAGACTCCATTCAAGTTAATTACAGAACAACATCTACCGACCAGTCCGGCAACTATATCGGAACGGCAGGAAATTATGATGCAACCAACCCATATTATCTAAATACTCGAGTTGGGAATAATTCTAAGTTAAATGTAGATTTTTCACAAACAAATAAATTTGCAATTAAGAATTATGTTGCGCCGGATCCAATGGGGTATGTTGTGACTGCTACAGAATTTATGGCGAGTGTAGGCGAAGATGCCGATGCCAACCAATATGTAGGAACAAATGGACACTTGTTTCAGCCAGAGAATCCGGTAGTGGGGACATATACTTGGTGTGAATCAAACCCGTCAGTTCGTTTGCAGGATGGGTATTATGCGATTGTTGCAGACCCGATATCATGTGATGGTCGCGGTGATGATGTCCACGACTATGTATCGGCACAAGATGCATCAGGCATGCCGAATGGAGGAATGTTGTTTGTAAATGCAGGAAATACGAATGTGTCTAAAGCAGCCATCTATGCTCAAAAAGTGGATTTGCTTTGTCCTGCCAAACAGTTCTCATTCAGCATGAATGTACGTAATGCAACGAAGAAGTTAGGCCAAAACCCCGTAAACTTAACCATCTGTTTGTTAAGACAGTTTACAGATAGTGAGAAGGTTTTTGGTGGGATAAGTGATGCTGTGATGTTGGGTTCTGTTAATACACAAGATATTCCTTCCGGATCTACAGAGTGGACATCGGTAGAACAATACTTGGCACTTGAAGATGAGGGAGTGCATTCTATGTGGGTAGTTGTCTATAACAATGGAGAAACAGGTAATGGTAATGATATTTTGATGGATGATATTACGTTCTCTGTTTGTGTTCCAAAAGTTGATATATCGGCAGAAATCGAAGGAAAAGTATATACAGAGGATGTTGTGGTTTGCTCGGGAGGTATTGATGATGTGATTTTGAGAGCAAAACAATCAACAGAATATATTAAAGATCCATACTATATATTCCAATATGCCACATATAATGAGACAGGAGTTGTTTGGGTTGACTTAAAAGAATATAATAGTGCAGAAGATGCAAAACAAGATTCTGTTATCATCTCTTCAAGTGATAAAAAATTTGCGGGAGAGGTTCAGTATAGAGTTGTAATTGCAGGCTTTTATGAAGATGCGCGTTTGGTTTCTCAAGGAATTGGAACAGGATTGAGGGGTTGCGATTATGATGTAGCACAGTCTGTTCTAACGATAAAAAATAATTATGGAGGAGAGTTTGCAGCTGACACTGTAGCAGGATATTGTAAAGAAGAAGGATGGATTGTCAACCTAATCACTCGTAGAGAAGCTCCATTGCCAACTCATAAATGGTTAGCTGTATGGAAAAATGTGAATGGAGAAGTGATTGTGCAAGATACAGTGGAGGGAGATAGAGATACATTGCAATTGGTATTAGAGAGTGGATTAGATAGTTATACTGTCAATCATCGTGGCAAGCAACTTGCAACCGGAGTCGCTTTTGATTTGTTCAGCAATGTTACAATAGAAGGTTATGACTTTGGTAAAAAGGAGGGAGACAAAGTAAATAACTGTCCGGCCGGAGAACAAAAAATTGCAGTGAAGGCAATTGAGTTTTGTGACCCATGTACGCAAGTCTTTGATGCAATTTATAAAGCAGGTGATGCATGTGAATTTACTCCGGGTGCGGGAGAGGTTATTTTGCCTCCGTTATTAAAAGATTCAGTTTTAGGAGATTTCATAGGAACGTACGAAGGTCGGATTTATGGTGTTGAACCATCAATTGCACATCCTTCTGCAGGATTTGATAAGACGATTGGCATCGAAGAGACATACAAAGTGGGAATTACCTACATATTATGGTCATTTGCGTTCCCTGGTAATGATACCGTCTATTGTATTCAAAAGGTTTATACCAAAACCTCGAGAGAGCCATTATTCGATTGTAAAAATGTGGCAGATAGAAATGTTTCTGCACCAACCGGAGTTTGCGAGGCTCCATGGTCTTCTATTGTGGAGATGATTTTTAATCCATGGCCAACGGCTACTGATGCTTGTACAGGAAAATTGATTCCGGGAGTTGCCGTTATTGGAGATTCTGTTGAACTCACTAACAATACAGACACAATTCTTAAAGTTGGAGCTTACGATATTAAGTGGATATTTATTGATACAACAATCAATGAAGTGGCTAAGGTTTGTGAACAAAAGTTGGTATTGCAAAGCGATAAAAAACCAATTTTTGATTGTCAATCGTTGGCGCACGATACAATTCTCATAGAGGGATGTGATACCACTTTATCAGAGCAAGATATAGAATATCCATTTGCAATTGATGCATGTACAGGAGATTCGATTCAAGGTGTTGGAAAACGTTTGGATGGGGGACCACTATTTGGGTTGTATCCGGTTGGAACAACCATCATTCGTTGGGTCTTTACGAGTCCGTATTCCACTAAGACAGATTCTTGCGATCAATCTTTAACTATTCTTACTAAGCAAGAGATGGATTTCAAATGCGAATCTCTTTCATTGATTAAGAAGGATGTTCCGGAAGGAGAGTGTTCTGTGGAAGTTGAAGTGAATGTACCAAAAGCACCGCATCCATGTCCGGAGCAAGCCGGAATAGATTCTATCGTAGCTGTAGGAAAACGCTCAGATAATAAGAGTATTGATGCTCCATATCCTGTTGGAGTAACAACAATTACTTGGACATTTAAAGATATTACCGGAACGATGCAACATAATGAAAAGGTATGTACACAAGATGTACAAGTAGGAGATGTGAATCAGATGCCTTTGAATTGTGATAATATTCCGGATACAGTTGTTGTTCTCTCTCCGGAAGATTGCGAAATAACTTGGGGTGAGATTAATTTCAAAGCTCCATCGGTAGTTGATTTATGTACAAAAGTAGAGATTCTTCCTACATTGTCACGTTGGAGCGGAAAAACGATGGAAGAGACATTTGATGTGGGAGTAGATACAATCTATTGGAACTATAAGTTTGCAACACAAGACTTTACTTGTAGTCAAGCAGTTATTGTATTGGATTCTATGGCACCAACATTTGATTGTAACGATTTGAAACCTATTGCATTGAGATCGTTACCGGGTGAGTGCTATGCAACGGGTGAAGCTTTGATTGATACTTTAAATAAGTTGAATCCAATAGCAAAAGATGTTTGTACAAACAACGACGTGATTGGAGTTCCTACAAAGTTGGATGGTTCGGCATTGCCAACGCAATTGTCAGTTGGAGATACCTTGACGGTACTTTGGACTTTCAAGAGTGATACCATGAATGCAGTAGGTAAATATTGTGAGCAGATGATAACTGTTTTGGGAGATGGAGCTCCACAATTTGATTGTTCTTCTTTGCAAGATACAACTATTTACCTGACAATGGAACAATGCGAACTTTCTTCTGCAATTTTGAAATTAAATGTGCCTATAGCAAAGGATTCTTGTACCGGTGCAGATGTTCCGGGAACAGCAATGGGCTTGAAAGATATTTATCCGGTAGGAACAACTCCGATTGTATGGTTGTTTGACTCTCCATATAGTATTACAACCAAGGAGTGTCCGCAAAACATTATTGTGGTTGATACGTTTGCGCCGGATGCACCATGTGAGGATATTGTTGATACGCTAAATGTAGGTCTGACGGTAGAATCTACTTTCTCCGATGCCCTAACTTTAGAAGAGGCAAAAGCTCAAGGGTTGGTTAATCCAACAATGGATGATTTATGTGATGGATTAATTACAGCCTACGGAGTTCTTGAAAACGGAACTAATATTGAACTTTTGGATAAATTCCCGGTAGGAAATACTACTATTTATTGGGTGTTTGAAGATAAGTCCGGAAACAAGGCATCTTGTACTCAGGTGTTGCAAGTATCCGATTGGGTTCTGGAAGAGATGAATTGCCCTAATGATTTCCCTGCCGGTGGCGTAATTTCTTGTTTGGCAGCTGTTCCTGCGCCTTATCAAACATTTGAGGCGTTTAAAGCAGCCGGGGGAACATTTTCTAATGATAGCAAAATTCAAGCACAAACATTCAAAGCTACAGAAATTATCGTTGGAGATTCTTGTAATATGACTTATACCAGAAGATACTCGGTTTTGGATGTACGAGGAAATGAAATTTCATGCGAGCAGACATTAACTGTTGTAGATGATGAGGCACCTGAATTTATAGGAGAGGCGAAAGATGTGACAATATTATGTCAAAATCAAGATGAGATTCCGGCTGTACCGGAGATTTCAATCGCAGATAATTGTGACCCTAATCCTACGTTGGTTTACAGTGAATATAACAATAGAGGAGGAGATTCTAAGTTGTGTGATTACTACAACTACACAATTGCAAGAAAGTGGGTGGCAACAGACCGTTGTGGAAATGAAAGTGTTTTAATTCAGTATATTAAGATAATAGATGATAGTAAGCCACAATTTGATATTCCGACAAGTTGGACTGATACTTCGGTGGCTTTGGCTGAGAAAGGATGTCAATTTTTGGTTCCGGACTTTAGAGACTACGTCAAGTCATTCTCTTACGATAATTGTACAGACACAAGCGCATTGAGTGTTTATCAAAGTCCTGCAGAGTTTACACCGCTTTCCGGCACAACAATTTTGAATATCATTGTAGAAGATATGTGTGGAAATAAAGACACACTTAAAAAGGTAATAGTTGTACCTACAAAAGAGTCTGTTATCACCGTTTTGACAAGAGATACAGTGCATTGTGGTTCAGATTCATCCGGAGTTAACCTTTGGAGTCAACAATTGCGTTTTGCTACAGGATCGATTATGCAAGAAACAATCAGAAAGAATTCAAAAGGAGAGTATGTTGTATTCAAAGGAGAGGTTAGTGCAACTCCGGTTTATGATTGTTATGAAGGAGAATTGAATGAATCCTCTTTGATATATAGTGACAATCCACAAACATACGCAAGCCTTTTCTCTAATTATAAAGGAGATGAGTTGTCTTCAAAGTTGAATAAGTTATTGACATTGAACAAAAAATCTCAGAGTGGCAAGTATATATATGTAGTGATGGATACTTTCACTTACTGTTATGATACTGTTGCGGTTGACATTACAATTAACGAAGCACCAAGAATTTCAATGCCTGCAGGAATGCGCGAAGTGTGTGAATTAACCGTTTTGGATTCTGTGGAGTTGGATAGTTGGGTGACCTGCGAGGATGATATGGGTATGCCAATTACTAAGAGAGGTTGGTTGTTAGATGGAGAAGAATATCACTATTCAGATACAGTGACCTACAACTCTGATTTCTCATCATTGGTTTTCTATTCTGAAAATGCATGTGGACGCACCACTTCTGATAACTCATACTTTACATTCTGTACGGATGCAACATTAACTACAGAGGATAGTTTGGCAATGGTAGGAAACATAGATAATCTACTTTTGCTCAGAAAAGAAGAGTTGAAAGTTGACAATAAGATTCAGTTAAAAATACGTCAACGTTTTGACAAAAGTCAAATAATACTAACCTCGGAGCCAAAAAATCCTTCAAGAATTTGGGAGTCTGAAGAAATTGCATTATACTTGTCCACAGATTACCAATTCGCTTATAGCAATTGGTACAAAGTAGTAGGATTATGTGACTTCTCAGCGGAGGCGTTGGCAGATCCAATGGATGAACCTGATGAGTTAGTATTTTCAAGTGATTTCTTTGGAGCAAGGTCGTTTGTTGGAACCCCTCAAGATACTTCAAAATACTATGTAGCGTTGGCAGATGGAGTTTGTCCTCCTATTGCGAGTGATGTGTTGCAAGTTGATGTATTGCCTTCATTGCCTACAGCCTTTACACCATACGTGGTTGATGGTTTGAATGATATATTTATGGAGGGCAGAGAGGTTGTGATTTTCGACCGTTATGGAGCTAAGGTATTTGAAGGAAATAATGGTTGGGATGGAACACATAAAGGACGAATGGTTGATCCGGGAGTTTACTTCTGTAAGGTCGTTTTAGGTGGAGGTGTGGTGTTGAATGGCTCTATAGAAGTTGTTAAAACAGAATAGCAATTAGAAATTCGCTATAATTAAGGTTATTTCGATTGGCTTTCGTTTCGAAAGCGTTTGCAGGCAGGTCGAGTCCTCGACTTGCCTGTTTTTTTTATAAGATTTCTCTAAAATACAATTTCATCTTTCTTAATGTTAGTTAAGGTGAGAATAAGAAATGTAAAATTCATCTTTGTAAAATAGTATTAAAATTTTTGATTTTTTTTAAAAACTTATTATTTTTGCACTTTGAAGTTAGAGTTAATGGACGAATTAAATGTTGGATTTTTTATGCTTAATTGCTGCTTAGTTAAGTATTGTGGTTGTGAGGTTTGAGTGTGAATTTTATATTTTGTAATAGTAGTTTGTTAGGTAAAAAGAGTTCAAATTAATTGGTAGTTAATGTAAAGTTGGTAATATAGTAGGATAGTAAAACGCTTAATTACAATGAGTTTTGATACTATTGTATACTTTTTGAATGGAGAAGGTGAACTTGATTTCAAGCAGTGTTTGAGATTGAATGGCTTTCTTATACGGATAGGATATTATGGAAATTAGAATCAAGCGAGATTCAAAAATAAATGTTGGTTATGGAAACAAAATTTTATATAAAGAATAGGGAAAATAAAATGGGAATAATTTTTAAGAAGGTAACAAAGTGGGTTGCCTTATTTCTCTGTGTGTTTTTAGGAAGTAGTGGAGCGTTTGCCCAGACGTTAACAGTTGATGGAGTAGAATCAACAACAGCATGTCCTAACAATCCGATTGTATTGCAGGCAACAGGTTTTGATTCAAATGTTACTACGGTTGACTTTTATCGTTCTATTGATGGTACTAATTTTGGGATAGTTGGTTCTGCAACCGGTGCTGATGGGGTTTTTGTTCATGTTGATGATATGAGCAATACCAATTACTCATACTATGCAAAAGCCGGAGGGAAACAATCTAATGTTGTTACGGTTAATCAAGCACCAGAAAATGAGTGTGCTTCGTCTTGTTATACAACAACTACTGGTGAATATTATTTGGGAACAGATTTTAACCCTAAACCAGGGAGTGAAGATAAATTTTCATTTGATCTTAATAAAGTTGAAAATCATTTTCAGGATAATGGTATTACCTTTGTTGGAAGTTCTTTTGGAATGGTGCAAAAATGGGATAAAGTAACCGATATGGATTCTGTAAAAGGCGTTGTAGGGGATAATTATTACTATGTATATAATGTTTCTAATGGCTCTTCAACTCCTTTTAAGTTAACTTTTGATAGAGCTAAGTATTATGGTAAGACTTTTAGGTTCTCAATGCGATTGTATCTTAACCTTGAAAATTGTACGAGCTTTGAGTCGCAGGCAAAAATGAATTTTAGAACTCAATTTGGAAATTCCGTTCGATTGTGTGTGGATGCTTCTATATATGATGGGAAAAAAGGAACTCATTTAAAAAACTATTCTGATGTTTGCGGAAATGGTCATCTTGATAATAACTTGGTGTTGGGAGGAGATGTTAATTCTTTTCTTGAGAATGGTAATAAATTATTAAGAATGGAATTTGTTTTTTATGGTGAATTTAGGACGCAGAATCAAGAATCGTTAGAAATTTATCCTGAATTTCAACAATGGAGTAATTGTGCAGAAGTTGCAGTAGATTATATTTCAGGAGAGGCACAAATGGTATGTATGGATAATAGTGCTGTTTGCATAGGTGATAATGTTTTAGTTCATGCGGCAGGATTCCCTCGTAATGCAAAATATGTTTGGCAAAAATGGGTTGGAACTGAATGGATTACTATCAATGATAAAAATGTTGATGAAATACAGATAAAGGTTGAAAATTTAGGAAAAGATAAATATAGAGTTAAAGATTCTAATACTAATACCGTAGTAGAATTTTTTGTAACTGGTAAGAATTGTAAACCGATTTTGCCAGGTAAAATTGTTGGAGAGAGAACTATTTGTTTTGATCCTACAGATACTGATGCAATAGGAGAAAAGTTTTATGTGGAGCCACGTGATGGTAATCCTAATGTTTCTTATACTTGGAAGTTGACGAAGGGTGATAAAGATATTTCTAACAGAATTAGTTATAAAGGAGGTGAACTGGTACATGGTGATCCTAAGGGTGATACTATATTCGTAAAATTAGGAAATGAAGACTATAGTGGCGAATATATATTGCAAGTTTATACCAATTTTTGGGAAAAATTGCCGGATAATACATATAAAAAAGAGACTGCTTCAACTCCGATTCCGGCTACACTTAATGCTTATAGAATGCCTAAAATAGATTTGGTGTTGCACAATGGTTCGGATGGTGTAGATGAAAATCAGAAAAAACTTTGTCCTACGGATAAGAAGCAAGTTCTTACCATTAAAGCTGATGGAGAAATGGAAGACTTGCCATATATTTATGAATGGAGTAGTGCGACTCCTTTTACTGGACATCCGGATTCGGCTAATGTTGTTATGCCTTGGGATTCGGCTTGTAGTGGAAAACTTAAGGAACATAAGTTGGGTGTTACAGTTTCTATTCAGGATGTTGGATGTCCTACTAAAGCGGAGCGTACTTATGGCGTTTCACCATTGGAACAACCTGAAATTCATTGTGATAAATTACCTCAATCAGAGTCTTTCTTTTTGTCTGAAACCGAGTCTGAAAAGTCAATTCAGTTGAAATCTCCAACTTTTGAGGCAGGTTGTGAAAAAGATCCGGATTTCTTTGTCAGTGTAAAGGAGAAGAAAGAAGGTGTTTGCGGTAAAGAGGTTGCATCTATTGCTACGTCTAAGTTAAAAGTTGAAAATGCGCTTAAAAACAACCCTGTAAATTTGTCTGCAGGAAGTTATTGTGTGGAGTATGTTGTACGCGATGGTTGTGGAAATGAAGCGACTTGTGCTGTTGAAATTTTAGTCAAGGATACAACAGCACCAAATATAAATTGTGTCGAGATTGATAGTTTTGCAACAACTACCACTGAGCAAGGAGCTTGTGAAGCAACACCGGGGTCAAAAGTTGAATTGCCGGGATTGGCAGCTCCAACATTGAAAGATCAAAATGGTGTTGATGGTGAAATATTGGGCGTTTATGAAGGTCGTTTGGTTAGTGCAAACGTGCCGGATCCTAATAATGAAGATACAAGAGCACTTTTTGATAGGGGAGTAAACTTGAATGCCCCTTATGAGATAGGATCAACCTATATATTGTGGAGTTTTACAGATGATTGGGGAAATACATCCTATTGTACACAGTTGGTTGAGGTTATTGATGATACCAAACCGAATGTTACATGTCATTACAATGTAAATGCCCCGCAAGTTGTAGCAAGTTTTGATTCTATTTGTGGACTTTCTGTAAATGGTTTGTTAGGACAGGTAGAATCTCCGTCGGCTGTTGATGTTTGTTCCGGTGCAGGAACTGCATTATCTCCGGTGATTTTTATATCTGGAGAAAATGGAGGGGCATTAGATTCTTATCGTAGAATTGAGAAGGATGAGTTTGATGATTTGATATTTAAGGTGAATCAGACCTATCGAATTGTTTGGAGATATTACAAAGCATACAACACAAGTGTTTATGAAGATTGTATTCTTCAATTTGAAGTAAAAGATAAAACAGCTCCTGTTTTTGATTGTACCCAGTTGACAACCATTTATGCTTTGGCAAATACTTATAAAGCATTAAATGAGTTGCCGGAATATCTAGATTTTGCATCGTATGATGATGTAAAGAAAGATGGTAATACTTATGAAGGAACGCTTAAGAATCCGTTTGATGAGGGGCTTATAAAATTCGTTACAGCTTCAGATGTAAAAGACAATTGTGATAATAATGTGACAGTAGAGGTTCGAGTATATGATCCTTCCGGAGCTGTTTTTGCATCAAATGTTGGTGTAGGTACAAATTTGAATGGTATTGAAGACTTAAAGAAATTGCAATTCAAAGTAGGTGCCAATTTAATTAATTATACAATTAAGGATGCTTCAGGCAATGAGTTGCAGTGCGGTCAAACAATTGTAGTTAGTACAGGAACAACTCCGGAACCGGATTGTCCGGATGAGTTTGTTACAAT
This sequence comes from Bacteroidales bacterium, assembly GCA_015061185.1. Taxonomy (GTDB): domain Bacteria; phylum Bacteroidota; class Bacteroidia; order Bacteroidales; family Paludibacteraceae; genus UBA1181. The sequence continues at coordinate 26,989 of SUWZ01000022.1, read as the reverse complement.
ATATGCAGACAGCAATTGTGATGCCTCTTTTGTCTTGACGAAAGAGGACGTTCCAACAGCAAATGTTCCAGTGCTTTCACGCGGTTTGTATTTTGTATTTCCAAGTGATGTTTTGACTAAGGAAGCAGATTTGCATAAATACTTTCCAAGCAACGATGGTGTTTACAAAGATAATATAGGCTTATTGTCAGATAAATCTCCTTATTATTTGAATGAAGGGAAAACACATCCTGCCCCTGAGAAGGAATACGTTAAACTTCCTGCCTTAAATATGGGACTTTTATGTCAAGCAACTTCGTTTGATAATTGGGATTTGTACAATAATGGAAGAGCTTATCAAGATAAAGTAGCCGGGCCAGGTGTGGGTATGTTTCCTCCTTTTGGTCCAGGTCCGGCAGCTAAGGAAAAAGAAGATGTAGGAAGACTTATATATTGGTCTCCGTGGAGAACCGGTGCCGATACAGACGATAAGATGATAGGTGTTTCCAATTCAATGTCACTTACTGATAATTATACGGTTTATCCATATAAAATAGAATTATTAACTTCTGATGGGCAACCTGTGTTGGCAGAGACTTTGATTGCGCAAGATTCGTTGTATGGAACAGAAGATGGAACATTTGTGCATAATGACATAGAAACTGTTCGTTATCGTTATTTCAGACCTCGCTCATATTATCCTTACAATCTTAATGGAGATAAAAATGCGGCAGGGTATATATCTACTGAAGAATTTGACTATGTATGCGAAGCAAAATCTTTGAACCGTGTAAATAATTATGAGGAAACTATCCTTTCTACAAAATTGACCAAAGGAGAATATCAATTGATTTATCACTTTGAAAACCAAAGAAACAAGTTGGCAGATGATTACCAATCTGTTGCCTGTACGGTTAAAATTGTGGTAGAGGATACAATTCAACCAACTATGGATTGTTCTGTAATTGATTTGGCGGTAACTAAGAAGACTTTTGCTGCGAATGATCAATGTAAAGTTTCTATGGATTCTTTGAGAAAATATGGATTCAAAGAGTTTACTAAGGAAGAACTAAATGTAAATGATAATTGCTCGAATCGTGAAAATATTACGTTAGAGTTAGAGCGTGTTCACAATAGTTTGGTAAACAAGGAACCTTCTATTGTTTATGGTAACGAGTTGGAGATGGGATTGACCACTTTCCGTTGGATTATCACTGATGAATCTTCAAACAAAGATACTTGTGAACTGAATATAACTGTTGTGGATCTAACTCCTCCGGTGGTGGATTGTTCTAAGATTCCAAATATATCAGCAGTGACAGAACCTGGTTTATGTACCGCTTCGTCTGCTTCATTTGGATTGACTATTCCAGTTGCAGAAAAAGGTGATGCATGTTCTAATTTTTCTGATTCGGAAGTGATAAAGGGAGTTCCTTATCGCTATCGTTTGGATGAAAATGGTGATACTATCAATGGTTCTAACGGACTTGATGTGTTTGATGTTCCGTATGAGTTAGGGGATACATATATTCGATGGACTTTCACTGATGCCGTAGGAAATGATACTTTCTGTATTCAAAAGATTACAGTGATTGACAATCAGAAACCAATTTTTGCTGATTGTGATAATTTAGAAAAGTTAACCTATGAATTAGAGGCTGAGGAGTGTGCTGCACCGGTTGATAAAGTAAAAGTTTTATTAGGTTCTCATACTGCAACAGATAATTGTGGTGTTGAAGTTGTGGGTGTACCTTATGTTCATGTGACAATTGGTGACCCAATTAAACCTGAATACAAAGATTTCAGTTATCCTTTGTTTGTTCCATTGCCTGATAACTTCTTGAAAGATACCACTTATAAGATTATTTGGGTTTTTGATGATGGAGAAGGTAATGCGATTGCTTGTGATCAAGATTTGGAAATCAAAGATGTAACCGGTCCGGATATTTCTTCCGTTTGTCCATCTGACAAAGTGATAGATGTGGCTGCAACTGTTGAATGTTCGGTTGAGATAGGTAATATAGATTTACCAACTATTGATGAAATGAAGATAGATGATAAATGTGATGGTATTTTGTATCCAGAAATGATTATTCGTATCGTAGATAGTAAAGGAAAATATTTGGCATACCGAAAGAATATTGTAGATGGTGTTGATGAAACCGTAGGTGTTTTGTTCCCTGTAACAAAGCCAGGCATGCCTCACTATGTGATTTATGCATACGAAGATAAAGCCGGCAATGTTGATACATGCCAATTTGAAGTTAATATTGCAGATTCCATAGCTCCAATTGTGGAATGTATGGCAAAAGAGCAAGGTCCATTCTTTAGAGATGATGAAGAGTGTTATATGTCTTGGGAACGTCTATTTGAAATGTATCATCGTCCTTCTGCAAGGGATCTTTGTGATGGTGAATTGTATGGTCAAGATTATATAACTCCTACAATTAATCGTTTTGAAATAAAATGTTCAGAGTATGTTGGTGGTGTATGTACAAAATATGATACAACGTTGGTTGGACACACAGATGAAGAGTTTGATTATCCGATTGGAGAAACGTTGTTAGAGTATATCTTCACTGATAAAACAGGAAATTCTGATACTTGTTTGGTGTCAATTCCTGTACAAACCGGTATTGAATGTCCAAATGACACATTGAAACCGAAAGCTGAACTTGGGGAGTGTATTGTTAAATTCGGCTCTCTAAATTCTATGTTGGATACATTGAAATCTTATGCGGTGGACATTTGTACAGGAGACTCAATCTTGGGTAATTGGACTGGAAGAAATGGTACATTCTTGCCTTCTCATGATTTTGAGTTTGCCGTAGGTGATACCTCTACGAACATAATCCAATTGCAAATCCCATTGGTGGGTTCTGAGTATTATTGTGATGTGGTGATTGTTCCAATGCACCAAAATCCAATTAAACCTGCTTGTGAGATAGAACCTCTTTCTGATTTTGTAGTTACTGCAATTGAGGGGGAATGTGAAGCTTCTAATGAAAGTACTGCAAACGTTCCGGTTCCGACTGCAATTGATACTTGTACGAAAGCTACAATCTATGGTGTGCCATTTATCTATGGGGAGGATACTACAAAGGTTGATTTTTCAACAAAGATTTTCCCAACAGGTACAACCACTATTCATTGGCAATTTGTTAGCCCTTGGAACTTGAGTGATACTGCTTGGTGTGAGCAGAATATTATTGTAAAAGGTAATAAAAAGTTTGATATAGATTGTGATGTAGTTGCTCCTACATATCATGATACTATTTTGGATTGTGGTCCGGCAGATCCTGCTAATTTATCAATCAAAACTCCTTGGGTGGCAGATCCTTGCTTAACTGAAAGTGATACTGCTTATAAGCGCATGGGTGTTGGTGTTCGTTCGGATAGTTTGGCTATGACTGATCCATTCCCATTGGGTAATACTCAAATCAAATGGACCTTCACAGACTTTACCGGTGCAGTTGACACTTTCTGTATCCAAGATATTGAGATTCGCTCAAGAGAGGAACTTATTATCGATTGTGATGCTATTGAAGATGTTCGTGTTGACGTAGCAGAAGGGGAATGTACTGTTGAAGCTAATAAAGTACAATTGCCAACTCCGCAGTATGCATTGCATCCTTGTTTGAAAGATGAAAATGGTGAACCATTGAAAATTGAGGGTGTACCTTCTCGTGGAGACAATAGGGATTTAGATTCTTCTTATTATGTGGGTAGAACATTAATCATTTGGACATTTACTGATACAACCAACACTTTAGCTCAACCTATTGACACTTGTCATTCATACGTTCAGGTAGGTGATGTAAATGAAATGCCTGTTGATTGTGAAAACTTCCCTGATACTTTGATTGTTTTGCCAGATGACAAATGTGAACTTTCTTGGGCGGATTTCAACTTTAAAGTTAAGCCGGTGGTAGATCTTTGTACTCGAGAAATTATTGACCCTGTGGTTTCTGTTACCGGATTAAGTGAGGTTGTTGAGTATCTTGAGTATAAAACTTACTTTGTTCTTGAAAGTGGAGAGGAAGTTGATGTGTTGGAGCCTACACAGGTTGCAAAAGATACTATTGTTAAGTTGTTGAATGATTTAACGTTTAATTTAGGTGCTTCGACTATCACGTGGGAGTATAATTTCAAGGGAACTATTTTCTCTTGTAACCAAACAATCTCTGTGAAGAACAAAGTGGCTCCTTCCGGTGGTTGTGAGTCTGTTCCTGATGAGTTGACTATTGTTGCGCCTTCAGGTGAATGCGAGATTCCGACTGATGCTTTGGTTGATTCGTTGTTGAAAATGTTGGAACCATGGCCGGTGGCTTACGACCATTGTGATAAGGAAGAAGCAAATCCTATTAAAGGTAAAATTTATTTCGATGGTAAAGAGATTACTTCTGATGGTTCGTTCTCATTGCCTGTCGGAAAAAATACCGTTCAATGGGTATTTATTGACACTGCTATCAATACCGTGGGTGATACTTGTGATAAAACCCTCATCATTCAAAGTGACATGGCTCCGATATTTAAATGCAAATCTTTGGATACTTTGAATTTTGAGACTGATACATGTAAGTACACTTACGAGTGGAATGACGAAAATATTCCTCAAGCAAAAGATACTTGTACAGGTGAGTTCTTTGCAGGTGTTGGAACTCGCTCAGATAACGCAGATTTGAATGCTCCTTACCCTATGGGCAAAACTGTCATTACATGGAAGTTTAAATCTCCATATTCAACAGATTCAACAATTTGTGAGCAAGTTGTATGGGTGAGAACTACTGCTCAACCATTGTTTGATTGTGAATCTTTGGATACCGTTCAACTTTTTGTTCTCGACGGAATGTGTGATGAGGATGTATTTACATATTTGGATACTTTAACATACCCTGTTGCTAAAGATTCTTGCACTGGTATCGAAATACCGGGAATTCCTCTAACTAAAGATTCTGTGGAATTTTCTAGCGAGTCAAGGTTCTATGTTGGAGATACTACAAAGATAATTTGGAAGTTCTTCCATGACTCTTTGAATGTTACTCCTAAGTATTGTGACCAATATGTTTTAGTTACAAGTTATAATGAGCCAATCTTTGATTGCGAGGCATTGCAAGAGCAGAATATTAAGTTTGAAATCGCTGGTTGTGATACCATTTTAGGTAGTGATGCAATTCCAACTCCTGCTGCTGTTGATTATTGTACGAAAGATTCTGTTTATGGTGTTGGTTCTCGTTCAGACGGAAAAGCTTTGAATGATCCGTTCCCTATTGGTACCACAACGATTACTTGGTTGTTCAAGAGTCCTTACTCAAACATCTCTGCAGAGTGTGATCAAAAAGTGGTTGTGTTGAGTACTCAAACAATTGATTTTGATTGCGAAGATTTAGATTCTATCTATGTTCCTATTGATGATGTTAATACTTGTGATACTTCCGGCTTGATTCTTAGCACTCCGGTAGCTTTGCATCCTTGTCCTGAACAATCAGGAATTGCTGAAATCAAAGGTGTTCCGTTTATCAATAAAGCGGTAACTATCACTCCAAATGCTGACTCAACAGAGTGGATTATTGATAAAATCCATGTAGGTTTACATAAGATTACATGGACTTTCACAGATCCTTCTGATCCTGCCACTTTGGTAGAGCCTGTGAAAGAGTGTGAACAAGTTTTGCAAATAGGTGATGGAACCAATGCAAGTGTAGATTGTAAAAACTATCCGGATACAACAATTGTATTAGATCCTACTGATTGTGCAATCTCTTGGGAGGATATGAATTTGAATATTAAGCCGGTATTTGATGTTTGTTCAGGAGAGTTGTTGGTTCCTACTCTTTCTCGTTCAACCGGAAAAGCTATAGAGGCTACTCTGAATGCAGATGGTACTTTGAAGATTGTTGCAGAGGATTTCACCGTAGGAGTTGATACAATCATTTGGTTCTTTGAAAGCATTGGTGCACAATGTGAGCAGGCTATCTTGGTGAAAGATAATATAGCTCCTGAATTTGATTGTGAAAACTTCGAACCAAATCATCTAACTCTTACAGCTCCTTCTGGAGAGTGCGAAGTTATTGCTTCTGCGATTTATGATAGTTTGGAAAATCTATTCGAACCTTGGCCGTTCGCTATCGAAAAATGTACAGGAGATACTATTCCGGGACGAGTTTACTTGGATGAAATCGCTGCAGGAAACGAACTTTTAAAAGGAAGCAGTAAGAATATTACCGTAGGAGACCATAAGTTAGTTTGGTTGTTTGTTGATTCTTTAATTAATCAAGTTGGAGCCGTATGTGAGAAAGATTTCGCCCTTAAGAGTGACATGGCACCTAAGTTTGATTGTGAATCTTTGACCGATTTGAAATTCGATATCGAAGGATGTAATACCAATAGTTTGACTACGGATGATATTCCAACACCTCAGGCTAAAGATGCTTGTGTAGATACATTGATTGCCGGAGTTGGTGTACGTCTAAATGCGGATAGTACAATCCAAATGGACGGAACAGAACCTCTTCCTGTGTTGGGTGTTTATCCTGTTGGTACAACCATAATCCGTTGGACATTCACAAGTCCGTTCTCAAATGAAGAGAAGGTATGTTATCAAAATGTTGTGGTTAAAACAACTCAGGAAATAGACTTTGATTGCGAATCTTTGGAAGGAGAGGTTATTCGCATCTCGGTTAATCCGTTGACTTTGCTTTCCGATCCAGAAGATGAATCAAGTAAGATTGATACATTACATGCAATTCATCCATGTCCGGCTGAGTCGGGTGTAGAATTCATTCTTGGAGTACCATCTATTGAAGGTCAGGAAGCATTCATCCTTTCTTCAGATTCAACAAAGTGGACTATTCCTGCTTTGCCTGCTGATACCTATAAGGTGGTATGGACATTTGCTGATACAACCGAAACTATGGTTGAGCCTATCAAGCGTTGCGAGCAAACTTTGATTGTAGAAAACTTGAAGGATACTTTATTCTGTCCGCCGGGACGCAACCAATCTACGATTACTTGTGTGACCGAAGAGAGTTTGCCTATCTTTAACTCATTTGAAGAGTTTAAAGCTGCAGGAGGATGGATTACAGACCATAATCAATTCGATGCTTCTTCGTTTGGATATATCGAGGACAGCATAGGAACACCATATTGCGATCAAACAAGATATGTTACTTATTTTGTTTTGGATGTTCGAGGAGATAAAATTTCTTGTACAGATACAATTTTTGTTAAGGATAACGAGGCTCCTGTTTTTGCAGAAATGGTTGATACTTTCACGATAGCTTGTGATGAAGAATTGCCTATTTTTGAAAAAGCTCAGGTGGATGATTGCGATCCAGATGTTAAGTTGAACTTGGATTCTGATTCGCATCAAGGCGATAACCCATCGGAATGTAATTATTATTCATACACTATTGACTATCAGTGGACAGCAGTAGATAGATGCAACAATAAGTCTGTTTATCCGTTTGTACTTTCAGTGGTTGATACTATTGCACCAACAATCAATCTTCCTTTGGATTGGTCAGATACAGCACTTTCTAATTATTTGAAGGGATGTCTATTCTCTGTTCCTGATTTCGAAGAAGATTTAAGAAGCGAAGAGGTGATTCAAGATAATTGTTCTTCTTTGGATAATATAAAGATTTCTCAATATCCTGCCGCAGGCGATACTATCAAGAAAACTACGACTATCTATATCACTATTTCAGATCCGTGTGGAAAGGACACTGTAGTAACTAAAGTTGTGTATGTACAAGAACGCGATGAGATCTTATCTTTGGATGCGTACGATATTACTAAGTGCGGTTCCGATTCTTCTGTAATTGATTTGTGGGGACAAACAACTCGTTTTGCTACAGGATTCCGCTATCAAGAGTATGGTGATACATGGTATCCGGTTCCTAGTAACCCTGTTTACGATTGTTACCGAGATTCTATCAGCGAAGAGTCATTGGTATTTAGTGATAACCCGTTGACTTATTACGATAAGTTCCATCCGGGCCCGTTAGATGCCGACAAAGAAATTCAAAGAAGTTTAACAGAGTTGAAGAGAATGTCTCGCAGTGGTAAATATATATTTGTGGCAGTTGATACTGCAACAATGTGTAGAGATACTGCATCGTCTTATTTAACAATTAATGAGAGACCTCGTGTTGCTATTGAATCAGGTATTATGACTATCTGTGAATTGACAACTGTGGATTCTTTGGATTTGTATAGTTATGTGAAGTGTGTGGATGATATGGGTTCTGAAATTACCAATGAAGGTTGGACTTTAGGTGAAGATGTATATTCATTTGTAGATTCTGTTATCATGGCAAACAATGAAGATAACCTTATTTACTTTGTTGAAAATGCTTGCGGTAAAACTACTTCTGAAGATACCTATATCACATTCTGTGATTCAATACCTTCTACAACCGAAGATAGTTTGAAGTGGGTAGGTGGTTCAGAAAAGAACTTGGCAATGTTACGTTCTGAAGACTACAAAACGAAAGATTCTATCTTGTTAGATGTTCGTAAACGTTTTGAGTCTGAGGCTATTGTTATCAACCCTACACCAAACGATCCGGCTCGTATCTGGAAAGGTGAACAAGTTGTTCTAGAACTTAACACAGATTATAAATTTGATGAGTGCTTGTGGTACAAGGTTAAAGGATACTTTGATTACTCTTCTGAAGTTCTTAAAGACTCGTTAGAGGACGAAATGGATGAACTTTTGGATATCATGGAGTATTCAGACCTTTATGAATTGTTTGAAAATCCTGAAGATACATCAGTTTACTATGTTACTTTGACAGATGGGGTTTGTCCTGCAATTCCTGGTCAATTGTTGCAAGTTGATGTTCTGCCAAAATTGCCTACTGCTTTCACTCCGTACGATAAGGATGGTATGAATGATGTTTATATGGAGGGTCGCGCAGTGGTTATCTTTGACCGCTACGGAGCTAAAGTATTTGAAGGTGATAATGGTTGGGATGGAACATTCAAAGGTCGCTTGGCAGATCCGGGTGTTTACTACTCTAAAGTATTCTTGAATAGTGGTATGTCGCTTTCAGGAACCATCGAGATTGTGAAAGTTAAATAGAGTTTCCATAATTTTCCATAACAACAATGGAGTCCCCTGCTTGAATACATTTCAAGTGGGGGATTTTTTTCTAATGAAGATATTTTGTGTCAGTATCTGCAAAAACATTAAGTCCACAAATTCTACTCTAGTAAAATTTGTGGACTATTTTATAATTTAAGAGGAGTTCTATGCTACTTAATATTTTCGATCATTTTCTATTTTGAAATGTAAGTGCATATAATTTCATTTGTTTTATCATTGCTAACATTCCGTTGGAGCGGGTAGGAGATAGATGCTCTTTTAATCCGATTTTATCAATAAAATAAAGATCGGTATTTAAAATCTCTTCAGGAGTATGTCCGGATAGGAGTTCAACCAACATCACAACAATTCCTCCTGCAATGTCTGTATTGCTTTCTCCTTGATAGTATACCTTTCCCTCTTTGTATTCTGCAAACACCCACACTTTACTTTGACAACCCTCTATCAAATAGTCGTCGGTTTTGTATTTTTCTTCGATCCCTTTCCCCGACATTCCTTTGTCTATAATTTGTTGGTATTTGTCCAACCAATCTTCTAAGAATTCAAATTCAGAGATAATCTCCTCTTGTTTTTCGTTTATACTCATTGTTTTATGTTTTTACTATGTACTTTATAATATATTTGAAATACAACCTATTTTCACCTTCTAAACATTTTAGCTGCTCGTTCGATGCCTCGCACGAGTATATCTATCTCCTCTTTGGTGTTGTAGATTGCGAATGATGCGCGTACGGTGCCCTCTATTCCCATGGCATCCATCACCGGTTCGGCGCAGTGGTGACCGGTGCGGACTGCTATTCCTAATTTGTCCAGTATAGACCCCATATCGTAGGGATGAATATCTCCCACCAAAAATGAAATTAATCCTCCTCGCTCAGGAGCTTCTCCTATAAAACGCATTCCATCTATCGTTTTCATTTGCTCCATTGCATAATTTAGCAATGATTGTTCGTGACATGCAATCTCTTCCATTCCTATCGCAGAGACATATTTCAAGGCTTCAGCTAATGCAGTTGAGCCGATATAATCAGGAGTGCCGGCTTCAAATTTAAAGGGTAACTCGTTGTAGGTTGTTTTCTCTATTGTTACCTTTTTTATCATCTCTCCACCTCCTTGATATGGCGGAAGTTTTTCCAACCACTCTTCTTTCCCGTATAGGACCCCAATTCCCGTTGGTCCATATATCTTATGTCCGGAGAATACATAAAAGTCTGCTCCTAATTCTGTAACGTTTACCGGAATGTGTGGAATCGATTGTGCACCATCAATTAAAACAGGAATGTTGTGTTGGTGAGCTATTTCAATTATTTTTTTTACCGGATTAATTGTTCCTAATGCGTTGGATACATGGCATACAGATATAAGTTTTGTTTTTTCGCTTATTAAGTCGGGTAATTGCTCGATGCATAGATTTCCCCGCTTATCAAAAGGAATAACCTTTAGAATTATCTTCTTCTCTTCTCGTAAAATTTGCCATGGAACAATGTTGGAGTGGTGTTCCATTTGAGTGATGATGATTTCATCTCCTTCCTTGCACTCGCTTTTGCCAAATGAAGAGGCAACTAAATTGATGGCTTCTGTCGTCCCTCTTGTGAAAATTATCTCGTTGGTTGAACGGGCACCAATGAATGAGCGTACAGTTTCTCGTGCAGCTTCGTGAGCCTCTGTCGCAATTTGACTTAAAAAGTGTACACCTCTATGAATATTGGCATTGGCATTGTAGTAATTTTTGCAAATTGTTTCTACAACGCAAGCTGGTTTTTGGGTTGTTGCTGCATTGTCTAAATATACCAACGGTTTCCCATATACCTCTTTCCCTAAAATGGGGAAGTCGTTCCTTATATCTCCTATGTTTATGGACATGTTTCTTCCTACTGATAATTTAATTGCAAAGTTATCACTTTTTATGGTAATTTCTATAGGCAGCCATAAATTAGTTCGAGATGATTTTGAAAAACATTTTGTTAAGTTGCTGCTTCCATTGGTCTCGCATGTCTCTTGCATGTCAACCGGTGCCTATAGGAGCAAATTAGTCAAAATGAGTTCTAAATCATCTCGAATCCGAAACTCTGTAGAGTTATGTTTTATTATTTTAATACTCCGTTAAATTGACATGAATTCCAATATTTTGAAAATTCGATGTCAGTACGTGCATTTTCTGAGAAGGCATGATCCAACACTTGCACCTTATACAAATTGTTGTACACCATATTACTATTATTGGTACGAGCTCCTAAAACAGCCTTCAAATAATATGTAGTGTCGTTAGGCGAGGTAATACCCTCCAATGTTATAGCAGCTTTGGGATAGTCTTTGTTTAAGATTTGAGATAATCCTGCATTGTTGGATTTGATGTCTCCAAAGAAATTTTCGGCTGCAGCATAGTCACCCATGATAATGGCGATTGTACCTTGTGCTTCTCTCCACTCTTTGCTCACAGGAAGGTTGGCAAAGTAGTTTTCTGCAGTCTCCAATTTCTCTGCATGAAGGGCAACCAAACCCAAGTTGAAATCATTTTCAGGGGTCACACGGAGAGCATGAGATTGTTCTAAATAATTTTGTGCTTCGTCCCATTTCCCTTCGTGAATGTATAATGCTCCAAGGTTGTTGTAGGCTCTCCAATCTTTCGGATATTTCTTTATAAGAGACAAGTAAGATTTTTCTTTTTCGCTATTGTTTTTCAGCATTGCAGTTCCCCTCAAAGCATCATTTAGTGATAATTTGTCTGCACTGTTTTTCATCATTGTCATCAGCCATTCATCTGTTTTTCCGGGCGTTTGGGTGTTGATTGTAATTGTACTTTTACGCAACGGAGGCAACAGATTTTCTTTAAAAAGAGTAGGGTGGGCATTGATGTATTTTTTCAAAACTTTATAGCGATTGCCACTTTTACTTTTTTTCAAATTTTCGACAATTGTTGCTTTGTCTGCGAGATTACTTTGCATGATAGAGTTATATAAGCCATCCCAATCTGCATCCAAAACGGTAGTTTGAATGGGGATATTCAGACCATATTTTTTCAATTCAGATTTCATATAGGTTGTGGCCGCTGCATTGCGTTGTTCAGAAACTCTTTTATTGATGGCAGGACTTCCGTCCGGAGAGGCTGTAGAGAAGATTTCTATGCTCACTTGTGGATTTCTGGTGTTTTTCTGCAAATCTTTCAAAGTATTGACTAAAGCAATCATATCTTTGCTCTCCAATTGAGATGCACGTATCTTGGAACGGTCGATTTCGTAGCGAATTGTACCCATTCCTGTGCTGCTGGTCTTTCCGGATAGAGTTTCGTGTGTTACCATTGGGCAAGCCTCATTTTTATCTACCAAAGAGGAGGTGGTGATGACTCCGTCTGCCAATTTAATCTGTTTGATAGGAACAACTTTTCCATCTATTTCAGCCTTGAATATAGCATATAATTCTGAGTTTTTCATTTCAGGACTATATTCAATTGTCTGGGTCTCGGCAAATGTTCCTCCGGAATTGTAAGGGACTATTAAAACGCCGGGATTTTTTACATCCTCACCATAGAATGTCAGACTTTGCCCCTCAATATCACCTTGTGATGTACGTAGAACCGGAGTGATGGTTAAGACGCCATGTTTCGGAAAATAATGGTCGGGGAAGGTTCCCGCCAAGGTCATGTCAACACTGTTTCCGACTAGTTCCAATACCTTGGGTTCGGATTCAATTTCTTTTTGTGTTAGTGCTCCAAATTTCTCACTAGAACAAGCAGTGATGGCAAGCAACATGGGTAAATAGAATTTGAATTTCATAGTTTTCATAGTTTTTTGATTTTATCATTGAAACGTTTCCTTTGCTTGCTTTGTTCAGAGAGGTGGGTGAATTTATGGTAAATGGCGAGCAGTTCTACGTGGATATTCCTTTTCTGTCGCTTGTTGAATTTGCGTATTTTCGCAAAATAGTTTAAATTTGTTGTGTGGTTATTTAAATAACCTCCTGACTATTCCTTGATGTAAAAATAAAATTAGAAACCAAATATAAGAGAAAATGAGGAGAAATGTTAGAAATTTATTGGGTGTAATTTGTGTATTAATAACATCATTCACATTTATATCTTGTGAACCGGATGTAGATGGACTTCCTCCCGGCAGATGGTATTTTATGATAGTAAATGATACCGATCATAATGTGTTAATCTCAGTAGATAGAGGGGAAAATATAAATCGATTACAAGAAGATTTCTTTATTGACCCACGTGATAGCATAGTAAAAGATGGAGAGTGTGGTGGATGGGTATATGTCCCTTTTGATACGTGGGATGTCACTCTTATTTTTGATGATTCAATTTTTTGTTATTGCGGACCGCTTCTCGAAGAAGAACGGAGACGGGACGGTATAATGTTTTATAATGAGATGAACTATGAACGTTTAATCGACAGTGACGAGATCAATCTTTATCGTTATAGAATAACGGAAGAGGATTATGAATATGCTGTATCTCAGTCTGTTAATAAGGAGAGTCCTATAAATTCAGAGTTTTAAGTTGGGGTTGACGAACTCTTCGTTTTTTTTTAGAAGTTGTTTAAATTTTATTTCGAGCCTATTTTCAATAAAATTTAAACAACTTGTTTATAACTTGCTGTTTGTTAGGTAGTAACAATACTTGCGTAGCTCTTTTCTTTTGCATAGCAATCTATTAGAAGTAAATTCAAAAATTTCGTGAAAAGAATTGCTACATCCACCTTTAGAATTTCAATTTACTAATTGTAATTTTTTTTAACGCCTTTAGCAGGTTCTAAAATTCAAATCCGATTTTGGTGACACAATTAAAAGCAACATATCTGCTTATCGTTGTGTAGTAGCGATAATAGTCGGTGGTCCAATTGTAATTGTACAATTCAATCTCATCCAATCCTGGAGCCAATTCAAGACCTATATCCATTGATAATCGACCAATTCTGCATCCAAAGTTTGTTGAGCCATAAAAACCGAAGGCACCGTTTAAAGGTAGAGTAATTCCAGCTCTGACATCGAGAAACGGCGTTATATAACGCTCTCCAAAGTCGTAGCGGAAATTTGCAAATATAGGGAATGCCAAGTGATCACCATGCCAATCATCGGCAAATCGGATTCCTATTCCTCCACCTAAATACAAGTGCTTATTAATTTGTCCTCCATGAACTGTTGTAAAAGCACCTCCGACCATACAACCACAGATGAATTCACCATATACAAAGCCTCGATAACCTTTTTCAAGGTAGTACCTGTTTTTACGATTGCTTTCTATTGTAATCAAATCAATGTCATCGAAGTCACAGACAATCGAACTACCATTGTCTGTTTCAATCTTCAAATATTGATTGGGTTTAAACTCGACTATTTCACCTTTTATGATACTGCCATTTTTTAAATGAATAACTTCAATTTTTTCTTGTGAAAAAACTAAACACGTTGTAAAAAATAAAAGTATTAAAGCTAAAAATAATCTTTTCATATCACTCTATTTTAGAGGGTTAAAATAAATTTCACTTTAACACAAAGGTAAACAATAATTGTAAGAATTCAAATTTTTGAAGGTGTTTGTCAAGATAATTTTAAAATAAGAGAGTGACCAATTTACTTTAGGGTCACCCTCTTTTGTTTATAAGTGATTATTTTAAGTTTCCTTGGTAGGTAGTAGGATAATCTCCAAAAGAGCAATGAAACCAGATAGAATCTCCTGTAATAATTCCTGTTAGCTTCTTAGCCGCATAGTCAGGATACGGATTCCCGCCCATGGTAGGAGCAATGCTATCTGCCGAAAATTTAATTTCATTATTGCTCTCTTGGAATGAGATAGAAGGAATTGTTAGGTCGATAGTCAACGGCATTTGTGGTACAAATTTCACTTGATACAAATTTAAATCGATCGTTTTTTTGTTGTCATCTTTTAATACTCCGCAATCAACCCCTTCTGTATCAGTTGCTTGCCCTTTAAAATTCACGTTAATTGTTCCTGTATAACGAGTTTCTACAGGCTTGATAACTACATCATTGGTTTCATTTCCATCTTCCTCTTCGCAAGAGATGAAGTTCAAACTTAATGCTCCTAAAAGAGCGTAAAAAATAATCTTTTTCATATCAATATAATTATTAAGTTATTAAAATTCATACATTAGTGATACCCCTATTTGACGAGGTTTTCCTCTTTGACAAAACCGATTTCCAATAGAAACAAAGTAAAAGGTTGTATAGTTGGTGTTGGTTAAGTTTTTTCCCCAGCATTTGATTTCAAAATCTCCTTTTTGAAGTGCTATGGTTGCTCCTAACTGTGAATAAAAAGGCTGTACAACTCTATTTTCTTCGTCCCAATATATCTTTCCAACTCCTTTCCAATTGGCAGAAAGTATCAATTGATCTATTATTTTTTTATTGATGCAGATGGTGTATTGTCCCGTTAGTGAGGCAGTGTTCTGAGGAGCAAAGGGGACATAGTTTCCGTTATAGCTGTTTTTACCATCATTGAATTCGACAAATTGAGCTGTGGTATGTCCATAACTTCCGTTTAACAAGAAATCTTTAATTCGGTAGGTAAGAGATAATTCTCCTCCGATGCTTCTGCTTTTTCCTGCATTAGTCATCATGCGTCCTGTGTTTTTCCCTTGAGGGAATACGGTTAGTTGTTGGTCTCGTATGTCGATATAGAATAGAGCAAAATCTACCAACAGATTTATTTTATTGAAATCAAGATGAGTTCCTATCTCATAGTTCCAATTGTATTCGGGGTCGTAGCCGGTCACTTCGGCACTATTATAACTGGCTGTACCCATTCCATCCATGTGTAGGCCCATATCATTCATCATGTCATTCATTAATCTGTTTTGTAGCAGGTCTGAGAAGATTTGCGTATTAAATCCGCCCGATTTATATCCTTTGGTTACAGAGGCGTACAAATTACTTTGGTTGTTGATGTTGTATTGAATGGCAATTTTAGGGAGGATTTCAAAGAACTGTTTTTTTTCTTTCCCGTCGAACATGCTTTTTAAGGCTTTGTAGTCATTCATAAATAGCGTGAAGAGATAGTGGAGAGTAGCCTCATTTTGGTATTCCATTTGAGCATTTTCATAATCTACTCTAACTCCTGCAGTAAAGTCCCATTTCCCAACGTGGAATTCGGACTGGTGATAAGCTGCCACTCCGTAGGTTGGTAATCGGAATTCACTGGAGATTAAAAATTCATTCTCTTTTATTTTCAGTGCATCGTCGGGGAAAACGGTTTGTATTCCTTTGTTGGCATTGGCAAGAATCAACTCGTTAATTCCATCTTTCTTGAATAGCACGGGGGCAGACATTCTGTTATGTTTAAAGAAGCCCCAAACTCCAAATTTCCAATCCCATACTTTATGCGGTGTTCGGTTACGGATGGTCAGTTCTTCTGTTATTGCATGCTCTTTCTGTGCCTGTTTCAATGTAAATAGAGATATGGGTTGAAAATCTTGATCCAACGTCATCTCATCGTCTAAGTATTGGTAGCTGGTTGTACTGGAGAATACAAATTTCTCTTTACTAAGTTGCATGACAACCCCTTCAATTAAGCTGAAACGATTGTATCCGCATGGGTCGTTATAGGAAATCTCTTGAGGATTGAATGTTTTTTCGTCCAACAAAGCATAGGCATATCCTCCTTGTTTTAAAAGATTGATGCTAAGAGTATTGTCGATAGTAAAAGAGGGAGTAGCTTTCCATAAAACTCGTCCTCTGATGCTTCCTCCATTGGATTTGTCGCATTTTTCGGAAGTATATGTATTGGTAAAAAAACCATTGGTATGGTTGAAATTTCCGGCGATTGAATAACCTACTTTAGAAGAAGGTTTTCTATAAAGAGAGACTTTTGCTTTGATAGAGTTGGCTGTTGAGTAGTCGAACTGAAATCTCATCTTTTTTTCATAAAACGGAGAGATGGAGTGTAGATGCATAACACCACCCATTGTATTTCTCCCGTATAGTGTGCCTTGCGGACCTCTTAGCATTTCTATTCGCTCCAGATCAAAATAGTCAAAATCGTAATTGTTCTTATTGAGATAGGGAATATTATCCACGATTAATCCCACTGCCGGTTGATCTATTCTGGCTCCTAAGCCTCGAATGTAGATAGAGGAGGTCATACCCGAACCATAGTCGGGGATATGCAGGTTGGGAATCTGGGAAGATAAATCTTTGGGTGATTTTATCTCTTCGCGTTCTATTTGAGATATAGAGATTGAACTATACGTTATAGGTTGCTGGTCAAGAGGTTTGTTCTCTTTGGGTTGTGTAGTTATAACAAACTCTTCCAACGTATAATTTAGCGTATCTGTTTCTGTTGCTTTCAATTGAACCACATAAAAAGAAAGCAAGCACAAGAATAGTTTGATAAATTTTGTTTTAGAATTATCCATGTCGGGTGCAAAGGTAGAACCCTTCTATGAAAAATGTTAGGATTGCAATAAATAAAATTAGGATTTTTTATTCCTTTTTCTGTATTCAAGCGGAGAACAGTTTTCGTGTCGTTTAAATTTTCTTGAAAAATAGGATTGGTCTAATATATTTAGTCGTTCTGCTATTTCTGAAATGGCTAAATTTGTCTCTTGCAATAATGTCTTGGAACGCATAATTATGGATTCTTCAATCCATTCAGAAAGGGTCTTTCCGGTATGTAATTTGATGGTTTTATTGAGGTGATTAGGAGTTACTCCAAAGTGTTGTGCATATTCTGTGATTGTGAGAATTTCTTTACTCTCATCGAAGATTAGTTCTAAAAATTTACTACTTGTATTTCCGATGTCGTTTTTGGGTAAATGAGTATCAGTATCGTTGCAACTGAATAGCAAATCCAGTAGGAGCATTTTAATGAGTAAATCGTTTTTCTTTTTGTTATTGTTCTCGTCAACCATCTTTTTAAGAGTTAGATTGATTCGCAAAGATTCCTCTTTATCAAAACACTCCTTGATGGGTTGTTGGGATTGCAAGATGGTGATTGATTTGAGAATATGGGGTTGAATGATTTCTGACGAGAGAAAACTATTGTGGAATCCCCCCATGTAACCAATACATTCTTTATAATATTTTATAGAAAACGGAACTCCATTAGGAATGAATAGTAATTCATCTTTTTTGACAATAAAATTGTTTTCGCAACTCTCCACCACCACTTCTCCCTCTGTTAGAAATATAAAACTATTGATTACAGATCGAATCATGGGAGTAGGGCACACCATTTGATGACAACTCTCATTGAGTGTCTTTAAAGAAAATGGTTCCATGTCCGGATGTCCCATTTTCCCCATTTGTCGGTGCGAATGTTCCATAAATTATACATTTGATAAACAAAAAAACGTGTCAAGAAAAAATCCTGACACGTTTTGGAGGTTCCTAGCAGATTCGAACTGCTGTAAACGGTTTTGCAGACCGGTACCTAACCGCTCGGCCAAGGAACCAACTCAATTCGGGTGCAAATATACAGTTTTTTTTATATATACAAAAGGTTTGCCCGAAAAAAGTACATTTTATCTATATTTATTTATAAAATTTTACCACCTCAATGGTTGTTTGTTTGACAATTTTTAGAATAAGTGGCTGATTATTATTTTTATGCATAAGATTTTTTAATTCTTCTTTTGTTATGATTTTTTTTGTTCTTCCGAGAAGATCATAGACCTCAATTTTTTTGATGGAATCATCATCCTCATTTATAATATCTGTTAAAATTGTCTCTGCACAAGGTGTTCCTCCTGTTGTGCCACCGACACAAATCCCGCAATTGTCGAGGAAAGCACTTCCGTTCCAATACCCAATACAATCTTGTTGGCATGTTGAGTTTTTCTCTATGCCGGTTTCGCCACCGGAACACTCTCCGCAGTTGTCAATTTCTGCGTTCCCTCCAATCGTTCCAAAGCAATCCGGACATTTTGCGTCCTGAAATTGTTGACCCGTAGAGACTTCTTTACCCTCTTCATATATTACATTTTCTATCAACAGACTTTCTCCACTGACGGAAGTCACCTTAAATGAGTAGGGACCGCATTTGCTTTTATCTTCATCGATTCCGGACAGGCAAACGAAGTAATTGTACATCTCTCTTTGTATAGGAACAAAAGAACCATCATTTTTTCGATATTCGACCTTTTTAATAGCATATTTATAGTCTCGAAATTGAGCTTTAAAGTAGTAAGGACTTGTACCGTTTTCAAAATAGATTTTTATTTCCTTTTTTTGGGGGCAAGGTACATAACGCCATTTTATTGGAATTCTTCCATCTTTCAATTCTGCTAATTGCGTAAATGCATCTGTACTTAGATCAATATCTCCATATTGGCATTCCGGACAGCGGTCAACAACCTGTAGCGTAATTTCCCCTTTGGGTCCCAAAACCCTTACGTATGCTCCACAAGCGGCACTGCTATCATATTGTGTGTGGTTCATGGCGCAATGGTAGAAGTCGCCTTCCTCAACCGGAATTCCACAATTCCCTCCATCACTTCCTGCAACTCCTCCATATTGCGTACCTTCTCCTTCAAACCATGTTTCTTCGCAAAATTCTGATTGAGCAAATAGGGGAGAAGCGACAATCAGCATAATAATATCTAAATATCGCATATTTTTAATAACATATTTTAGAGCGTTGACAACTGTAGATGCCACATCTTGTGACCTAAAAATGTGGTTGGATTTTTTCTTTGAAATCCGATTTTTTGATACAATTTCTCAGCTCGGGGATTCTCCTCATCTACCAATAATCCGATGCAGGTATGCCCGAATTTGGATGCTTTCTGAATCATTGAGGTTAACAATTTTTCCCCGACCCCTAATCCTCGATAGGGAGGTAGCACAGCTATGGAGTCCAAATAAAATTCGCCGGCGGAGGTCTCTTCTTCTATTTTTAAATTCTCTCCTCGTTGCCGCCGGATTAATTCTAAAAGAGGGGTGCGCAGTTCGTGTAATTTTGCTCCGTCATATCCCACAATAGCACCTGCCGCTTTCCCATCAACTTCTGCTACAAGAGTATTATTGTAACTATATTGTGAGTGCTCCATTTGTGCCAATTCAAGAAATATCGGAAAAAGGGAATTTCCCTCTTCTGTATTGATTGCCGAAGTGACAACGATTGCAATTAACTCTGCATCTTCTTTTTGTGCCGGTCGGATTGTTATTTTCATGGTAATCAAGATTATTTGAAGCAGGGTGTAAAAATCAGTAAATTTTTATTACACTGTTTTTTTTATTAAAAACGACTAATTCATAATTACTTATAGAGGTAAGTATGGAGACAAAGTTAATAAAAAATTCTATATAAGATACATATAAGGTGGGTTCTATAAATTACAAAAAAAACAAAATTGTAATTTATAAAAATTGCTATTTTAGAATAATAAAATCTGAAATGGAGGAATTATAATATCATAAATCGTAATTTATGGAATAATTCTGAAATTTTATTTGTTTCTTTGCACGTATGAAAAAGAAGGTTTTTGGAGTACTCCTTTTGATGGAGACATTGTTTTTGTTTATATCAGCCTTGATAGCATTATGCTATAACGAGGGTGATTTATTGCCTTTTGTATATAGTGCCTTGGCGGCTTTTGCTGTGGGGGCTGCCCTGTTTTTTCCCAATCGACATGAAAAAGGGAATTTAAACAGAAAGGATTGTTATATCATTATTTCCGGGGTATGGATTGTTTTCTCTATATTTGGGATGATTCCGTTGCTTCTTTATGGAACTGTGGATAATCTCACAGATGCCTTTTTTGAATCGATGTCCGGATTCACCACAACAGGTGCCTCTGTCTTAAACAATATTGATGAACAACCGCATGGAATACTTTTTTGGCGTTCAATTACTCAGTGGTTGGGTGGGTTAGGTATTATGTTGTTTTCTATTGCATTGCTTCCTTCTTTTAACAGAAATAACAAGCAGCTCTTTTCTACAGAGTCTATGGCGATGTCAATCAATAAACTTCGACCTAAAACGCAAGAGACAGCGCGGGGTATCTTGTTCACCTATTTGGTTTTGACGATTATTTGTGCAACCTTTTATTGGGTTGGACCGATGTCTTGTTTTGATGCTATTTGTCATGCGATGACCACTTTAGGAACAGGAGGTTTTAGCACTCATCAAGCAAGCATTGCTTTTTTTAATTCTGCCTATATAGAATACATTTGTGCTCTCTTCATGATTTTTTCCGGAGTAAACTTTTCTCTTTACTTCTTGGCAAGCACGGGGAAATGGGATGCGTTTAGCAAGAATGAAGAGTTTAAATGGTATATGGTTGCTACTTTAATTTTGGTGGTATTGATTTTTTCTCTCTTTATAGTCAATCCTAATCACACAACATCTATGGAGATGCCGAAGACGTTAGAAGAGAAGTTTAGAACAGCTCTTTTTCATGTTGCATCTATCTTCTCTTCAAGTGGTTTCCAAAGTAGATTTTGTGATTACGATTCATGGGGATATGCTTTTTGGATTCCTACTATTTTTATGATGGTGTGTGGGGCATGTACCGGTTCTTCCAGTGGTGGATTTAAGATGATTCGGATTATGATTTGTATGAAAAATGTGCGCAATGAATTGTTATTGTATATTCATCCGAATGCGATACTTCCGGTGAAATTATCTAAGCATGTTGTAGGTTTTGAAGTGGTTATGAGAACTTTGGCTTTCTTGTTTATTTTTACTGCTTTGATATTAATCGGTACTATGTTGCTTACATTTTGCGGACTTTCGTTTGATACGGCTTTGGGCTCTTGTATCTCTGCAATTAGTAATACCGGTCCCGGATTTGGTGCTACAGGTCCTACCTTGAATTATGCTGAAATAAATGTTGTGGCCAAATGGATTTTATCGTTCTTAATGTTGATAGGGCGTTTGGAAATTTATACTATTTTATTGATTTTTAATCCTCACTTTTGGAATGACAAATAGTGATTAATGTTGCAGTTATGGTAAAATCAAATAGCAGAAAATGGTTTGTTAGGGCGGGGCAAGAGCCTACGGATTTTGAACTCAGAATGATGGATTTTGAGCGCAGAGGCTTTTTAGTTCCTTCTCGGAAGTTAATAAAAAACAGTGAGCAAATTGAGGGAATCAGACAGAGTGGTCTTATCAATACCGGTGTATTAGACTTGATAGAAAAGGAGATAAGAGAGGGTATGACAACGGATGAGATTGATAGTATGGTTTATGATTTTACTACTTCTCATGGGGCGACCCCTGCCCCGTTAAATTACGAGGGTTTCCCTAAGAGTGTTTGTACCTCTATCAACGAGGTTGTCTGTCATGGTATTCCCTCTAAGAATAGAGTCCTAAAAGAGGGTGACATCATTAATGTGGATGTTTCTACCATCTTAAATGGCTATTATTCTGACGCATCTCGAATGTTTTGTATAGGGAAGGTTTCCGAAGAAAAAGAGCGTTTGGTGCGAGTAACTAAAGAGTGTTTAAGAATTGGGATGGAGGCTGCCAAACCCTATGGGTTTGTAAATGAGATTGGCTGTGCAATAGAAAGTTATGCTAAGAAAAATGGTTACTCGGTGGTGAGAGATTTGGCTGGGCATGGTGTGGGATTGGCTTTTCATGAAGAGCCGGATGTTAATCATTATGCTTCTTCCAAAAAGGGAATGATGCTTGTACCGGGTATGGTATTTACCATTGAACCAATGATTAATATGGGTAAACATCATGTGGTATTTAATCAAAAAGATGGGTGGACGGTAACCACCAAAGATGGTTTGCCTTCTGCTCAGTGGGAACACACCTTTTTGATGACTGAAAATGGTTTGGAGATTTTAACTTATTAGAAGTTCTCAATTACTTTTCTTATGAAGTGTTACAATTGTGGGAAAGAACTTCCAGATAACTCAAAGGTTTGTTTAAGTTGTGGGAAAAAGGTTGGTGAGAGGGGTGCTTCCGGTAAAGAGACTTTTTCCGGAGCTGCTCCTACCCGACAAAAGGGGACAAAACCTAAATTAAGTAGTTTTAGGATTCCGCTGATTGTTGTTTCTATGATTTCGTTGTTATATATTCTGATATTGTACTTGCTTGCGAGATAGGATTTAAGGTGGGTTCAAATGCATTTAAAAAATAGAATATAAAATGTAATTCTTCCATCATATCTGCACATTTGCTCCAGCAGAACAATTTCACTATCTTTGCCCAAAACAGTAAGTCATGAAGAAGCGATTCAATACCACCGGCAGTTGCAACCCTGCCATGCACTATATGGTTGACACAAGCAAGAAACTTGCGCAGATAGAGGAGTACATAGATGACGGTCTGTACTTCACCATCAATCGTGCCCGTCAGTTCGGCAAGACTACGACGCTGGATTCTTTGTTCAGGTTGCTGTCTGACAAATATTTCATTATAAAGATAAGCTTTGAGGGGCTTGGAGAGGATGATTACAGAGAAGGCAGACTTTTCCTTGCTGAGTTTCAGAAGATCTTAGTAAAAAGAATTAAGACTATTTCTTATGATTTGGCAGATTTTTGGAAGAGCCCTGTTTTGTCATTTGGTGATTTATCGAAAAAGGTTTATGATTTCTGCAAACTTGTGAACAAGCCTGTTGTGCTGATGATTGATGAGGTTGACAAGAGCCAGAATAACCAGCTCTTCCTTGACCTACTCGGCATGCTCCGCAATTTATATTTGGAACGCAGCGAGAGTGGAGACATGAGTTCCACCTTTCATAGTGTTATCCTCGCCGGCGTTTACGACGTGAAGAACCTCAAAATCAAACTTCGTCCGGACGAGGAGCGCAAGTACAACTCGCCTTGGAACATCGCCACAGACTTTGATGTGGATATGACCTTCCACCCGGACGAAATCATAACGATGCTCAACGAGTACGAGACCGACAATCATACCGGTATGGACAAAGAGTTTATTTCTAATGAAATATACAAATACACCAGCGGCTATCCGTTCCTTGTGAGCAAAATTTGCGAACTGATAGACAGGCGTTTTGAAAAGGATTGGAGCGAAAGAGGCATTCAGATGGCAGTCAAGGAAATCGTGAAAGGAAACAGCGGAACGCTCATTGACGACATCTCAAAAAATCTTGAGAATAATGAGGAGTTGCGTTCTTTCATGTACTCAATCTCGGTGAATGGTCAGACGTACACATATACGATGATAAACCCCTTGATTAAAATCGCGGATATGTTCTCCTACATCAAAGATGTTGACGGCAAGACGGCTATTCATAACCTGATATTTGAGGAGTGCTTCCAGCAGTATTTCACCATTGACTACGAGCAGAAAAACGCAGGGAAAATCAGCGTGACAAAGAGCGAGTATGTTCTGAACGGCAAGCTCAACATGCCTTACGTCATAGAGCGTTTCCAGTCGCTCATCCGGAACGAGTACCGCAATACGGACAACAAGTTTCTGGAGCGTCAGGGCAGACTATTGTTCCTCTGCTTCCTCAAACCTATTGTCAACGGCACAGGCTTCTACTACGTTGAGCCGGAGACACGAGACGGCGGACGAATGGACTTGGTGGTAAGTTTCGGCGGCGAAGAGTTCGTTATCGAGCTGAAAATCTGGCGAGGAGAGAAATACGAGGTCGAAGGCAAGGTGCAGCTGGCGGAATACCTCAAAACACGAGGTCTTAACGAAGGTTATCTCGTCACCTTCTCCTTTATGAAAAACAAGACCGTACAGGAAGAGCCGGAGTGGGTTGAGCATGACGGAAAGAGGATTTATGAGGCTATAATATAGTGGTCTTCTACCCTTTCCCCCGTTCGGCACGCGCAGCGTCCGAACAATTGACAAAAAACATTATCTTTGCAAAAAAACAGAAGCATGAAGAAGAAATTCAACACCACCGGCAGCTGCAACCCTGCCCAGCACTATATGGTTGACACGAGCAGGAAGCTCGCGCAGATAGAGGAGTACATCGAGGAGGGTTCGTACTTCACCATCAACCGTGCCCGGCAGTTTGGCAAGACCACAACGATGGATTTGCTGTTTAACAGATTGTCGGACAGGTATCTCGTTGTGCAGATTAGCTTTGAAGGGGCTGGAGAACAGTACTTTAGGGATGAAGTCACTTTTTGCGATCGTTTTAAGGAGTCGATTGCAAAGGTTTTGAAATATACGTCATGGCAATCGGAGAGGAACTTGTGGATTTCCTCCGTAAGAACGGATTCGTTAGACGAACTTTCTGACTCGTTGACGGACTTCTGCATGCAAATTGAAAGGCCTGTTCTTTTGATGATTGACGAGGTGGACAAAAGTTCAGACAACCAGCTGTTTCTGAACTTCCTCGGCATGCTTCGTAACAAATATCTGGAGCGTTCCAGACGTGGCATGGACTCCACCTTCCACAGTGTCGTCCTTGCCGGCGTTTATGACGTGAAGAACCTCAAGATAAAGCTTCGTCCCGATGAGGATCGCAAGTACAACTCGCCATGGAACATCGCCGCAAAATTTAACGTGGATATGACCTTCCACCCGGACGAAATCATCACAATGCTCAACGAGTACGAGGCTGATTATCAAACAGGTATGGACAAGGCGTTCATCGCTAACGAAATATACAAATACACAAGTGGCTATCCGTATCTTGTAAGCTGCATCTGCTCCATAATAGATAAAGAACTGGAAAAAGACTGGAGCGAAAAGGGTATTCAGGACGCTATAAAGATACTGATAAAGGACAGGGAAAACACGCTTCTCGGCGACTTGACGAAAAATGTTGAGACATATCCGGATTTTGAAAAACTGATGACGGATGTGCTTCTTCACGACAAGGAAATCGTTTACGAGCCGAATGTTCCGGCCATCGACCTTGCCCTGACTTTCAGCGCGGTAAAGGAGGACGCTCATGGTCACATAACAGTTCATAACCTTGTTTTTGAACAGAAACTTTACAACTATTTTGTGGCGAAAGAGTCGCTGAAGGGCAACTCAGACTTCTCCGGTAACCGCTCTATTTATGTGACAAACGGCAGACTTAACATGCCTTTGGTAATAGCTCGTTTTCAGGATCTAATGCGCAATGAACGTCGCAGGGCGGACGATGAGTTTCTGGAGCGTCAAGGGCGCTTGCTTTTCCTCTGTTTTCTCAAACCTATTATCAACGGCACAGGCTTCTACTACGTTGAGCCGGAGACACGCAACGGCGGACGAATGGACTTGGTGGTAAGTTTCGGCGGCGAAGAGTTTGTCATCGAGCTGAAAATCTGGCGAGGAGAGAAATACGAAGTCGAAGGAAAAGTGCAGCTTGCCGAATACCTTAAAACACGTAATCTTAACGAAGGTTATCTCGTCACCTTCTCCTTTCTGAAAAACAAGACCGTACAGGAAGAGCCGGAGTGGGTTGAGCATGACGGAAAACGTATTTATGAGGCCATAATATAGAGGACACCGCACACGATACGAATAGTTCGTTTAGTTAGGAGATTGGGCAGTCGCATTCTGTCAGTCCAACAACTTGCCAAACACGCTGATTTTGTATATCTTTGTAAAAACTATAGGTGAGTTCTATAAAATTCACCGTTTAAAATTTAAAAAGTGTAAATTGGAGGTTGATTAACTTTTCGGTACTTTTTGATTTATTTCGGCAACTTACTGTTTGTCAGTCGGTCACAGTGCTCGCACTGCTTCCTTCTTTCGCTCAGCAATCTGCTCGAAATAAATTCAAAAATTCCGCAAAATGAATTTATAGAACCCACCTTAATATCAGAAATTATGGGCTTATATCTGAATCCGAACGCGGATGCGTTCATGGAAGACAAAGGAACAAGGATTTACGTTGATAAATCTTTATTGATTAGGGAACTGAACTCTATAGTCAGTACCAAGGAGGATTTTGTCTGCCTCTCCCGTCCACGCCGTTTCGGAAAGAGCATGGCGGGCAACATGATTTCTGCCTACTACTCAAAGGGCTGCAACACACGGGAGGTCTTCAGCCAGATGAA
>SUWZ01000021.1 GCA_015061185.1 Bacteroidales bacterium | reverse complement strand
TGCTACAATTTCAGCCTGCAAATTGACCTATTGAACAATACATACTTGTTTACAGCCTGCAAATTGACCTATACGCCAAAAATGTCTTTTTGAAAAATGCTATTATGGGTTTGTAGGTAATTCTGCAGAGATGATATTCTCGAAAAGTACGTTTAAAGATACAAGGTATGATGCAATAAGTATAGGTTGTGATGATTTGTGCCAAGCGAAGATCTATATGGATAGTTGTCACATATTTAACACGGGGAGGTATGGTTTTGAGAATTATTTGGATGGCTCGGAAACGTATGTGACTAACTGTGAATTTAGAGGGTCCGGACAAGAAAATATCATACTTACTCGTCTGTATTATACTGATAAATATAGCAAGTTGCATATAGAGAACAATATCTTTGGCTCTGTTGAAAATGGAGGGGTTGGTGTTTTGTTGGATGCATCGCACACGGTTGTACGTAATAATGTTTTTTACGGTATAGAAGGAGAGTCTGAGTATTGGGGCGAAAATTCGTTTGCCCTCAGTGACAAAGGGAGTGACACTTTGCTTATAGAGGGGAATTCATTTGGATTCAATGGAGAAGAAAAATCTCCAAATAAACATGGCGATTTGCTTCTTATGTCAGAAACGGAATTAAGGTATTGGTTAGATAGGGGTTATGATTATGTGCGAGACCCGAAGATAACAATACGTAATAATACCTTTTTGCAGAGTTCGCCCAAGGCAATTAGAATAGATAGCACTCGTTTGAATATTTCCATTTCGGAGAATTTGTTTTTGGAGACCAAAGACTCAGCCATTTGCAACGTAAAGCCATTGTCTGTGCCAGTAATTATGAATGTCAGCAAACAAGGAGATGACATAGTTGTTGTGGGCAAGGTTGATTCTATGGCAACCATAGAACTCTTTTACACATCAGGCGCTCCGCAGACGGCAGAAGCGTTTTTAGGCAGAGTGGAGACAGATTCAGATGGAGGCTTTTCTTTTTCCATTCCGGTGGAGAATGTAAAAGACAAAGGCGGCTCACTTTGCTTTACCGCCACAGCCACCTATCCATGTCGAGCCACAAGTAATTTGAGCGAGGTGTATTGTGCTACGTTCAATGACTCTAAAATAGCGGAAAATGTAAGTTCTAAAATCATTGTGCTTACACCGAATCCAGTTTCTAGCTATCTAAAAACAGGAATTGCAGAAGATGTGAGTTATCAAATCTATTCGGTGGATGGATGTTTGGTGATGAGCGGCAGGACTGCAGGCGGAACAATCGAGGTTTCTCACCTTTTACAGGGTATTTATTGGTTGCGATTGATAGATGGAAAAGAAGTCAAGGTGGCAAAGTTTATCAAGGAGAGTACTATGAATTAGGCAAAATAAGATAAGGGGGGATATCAATCTAACCACCCCTCTTTTTTATACCATTCGATTGATTCTTTTAGTCCCCGTTCTAAATTGTACTTTGCATTAAATCCTAAATCCTTTTGGAGAGGTTCGATGTCGCACTTCCAATTTCTTGCTGTAAGGATATAGTATTTGTCCAAATTCAAAGTAGGTGTACTACCTATCCATCCTCCTACTTTATCAAAAATAAATGCAATTCCTTTGACAATAGGAGCAGGAAATTTTAGTGATACAACCCGATTTATGCCCAAAAGATTTTGAGCCAATTTTGCATATTCGTCAGAGGTCCATACGTCACCATCAGCCACAAAATAGGCTTTCCCATTTGCGCCATTATCCAAGGCTTTAAAAATTACATCCACCAAATCTTTTACGTAAATGAATGTAATGTATTGTATTCCCACATTAATTCCAGGATTTAGGTGTTTTTGCAGCGTTTTTAGCATTACCAAATAATCTTTCTCTTTCGGACCATATACACCCGTAGGACGAAGAATTGTATAGGGAAGAGTACCCCCTAAGGTTTGAATAAATTGTTCTGCTTTTAGTTTGCTTTTTCCGTAGTAAGTATTCGGATTAGGAGTGTCATTGGGTTTTATCTCTGTGAAATGGATAGAATCTCCCTCTCCGAATGCCGACAAACTGCTCAAATAGATAAAATGTTGAGGTGTCATCTCAGTTTCGAGCAAAGCTTCTATAAAATTTTTTGTATATAGGTAATTTACCGTCTCAAAGTCCTCTTTGTTTTTGCATTTGGTGACTCCCATGGTATGAACGATGTAGTCCCATTTTCCGTACGACTTTTTCCATTCAGAAAGATAAAAAATTAGTTTATCTTTGTTAGCGTATGGAAGATCGATAAAATGAGGTGTAAGTCCCTTTAAGTTCGATTTGTTGCTCGAAGAACGCATGGCAGCATACGTTTCATATCCGCGTTTTTGTGCTTCTTCAATAACAAAGCTCCCAATAAAACCATTTGCTCCGGTAACTAAAATTTTCATAAATTAGTTTAAATTGAGGTAATGTCCATAAACGTCAACCAGTAGATATGGAACCAACCTATAATTATTTAATAGCTAAATAAAAAGTACAAGTCTGTAAAGTAAACTTTTTTATTTCAACTTTTGAGAATCCGGACTCTATCAACAATTTTTTCATCTCTTCTCCTTGAGGAAATGCTTCGATGGAGGCTGGTAGATAATTGTAAGCATTAATTTCGCCTGACATTAATTTCGCCAAAACCGGGATACCGATTTTCGTGTAAATTTTATAGCCTAACTTAAAGAACACATTTTCGGGTTCTGTCATCTCTAGAATCGCTGCAACACCCCCTTTTTTCAGTACCCGGAACATTTGTTTTAAACCATCCGAAAGACTTGAAAAATTGCGCACTCCAAAAGCTACTGTAACCGCATCAAATGAATCAGAAGACAATGAAAGTGCTGTTGAATCACCATACTCAAAAAAGATTTTATCAGATAAACCCAATTGTTGCACTTTTTGTTTACCCACCTCCATCATTCCTTCAGAAATGTCAATTCCCAATACATAGTCGGGATTTAGTGATTGAGCAGCTTGGATGGCAAAGTCTCCTGTTCCTGTGGCAACATCTAAAATACGTTTTGGAGAAAAGTCACCTAATCGTCGAATAGCTTTTTTCCGCCAACATCTATCTTGTCCCAAAGACATTAGCCTATTCATTGGATCATATACGTCAGCAATATGATCAAACATCTTAGAGATTTGTTCTTTTTTGCCCTCTTCTGAATCTGTGTAAGGCAATACCTTTTCACATTTAAATTCTGCCATATTGTAAAAATTTATTGCAAAGATAGTTATAGTTCGTTACTTTTTTATTCCCAAGTGAAGGATTTTCAAATTACTTTTGTAGGGTGAATTTTATCCTTTGGTACGGAAGGCTATATTTTCAAACAAAAAGTTGGGAATCCTTTTCATGAACCACGCAACAATTCTCCATCGTTTAGTAATGTAGATAATCTCTTTTTTCTGCTCAATACCTTTGCGAATTTGTTGAGCTGCCACTTCGGGCTCGCATCTCCAGAACACACCTGTACCTTGTCCCATGGCTGTGTTAACAAATCCCGGAATTAAGGATATGATTTTTATGTTCTTACGTTCGGTTTTTGATTTCCGTCTAAGGCTTTCCAAATAAGAAAGTTCGAAAGCTTTGGAGGCAGAGTATGCCGGACACAAGTCTAAGCCTCTAAATCCGGCGATAGAACTTGTTGCAGCAATTGTTCCACTTCCCTTTTTGCAAAAATATTGATAAGCATACAAAAGAATACGCATAAATCCGGTGCAATTGACATCGATTGTATGCAATTCTTTCTCCTCGTCTAAAGACGGATTTCTCCATCCAACGCCGGCAGTTAATAGAAGAATATCCATTCCGCCCAATTCTGCAATTAACTGTGATAGTTCAGTCACGCACCCCTCTGAGGTTATGTCGATAGCGCGAAAGAGCGTGATTTGAGGGTACTCTTCTTTCAGTTTCTTTAAGTTTTCTATTCTGCGAGCTGCAATGGCCACCTCATATTTTTGGGATGCAAATTCTTTGGCAAGAGCCTCTCCAATACCCGAACTTGCACCTATTATTACTACTTTTTTCATTTTTATTATGTGAGAAATTTCTATTGCAAAGGTAAAATTATTATTCATACCATCAATAAACAATGTTAAGGTGACTTTTAAGACAACTTCTATAAATTACGATTTTCTATTTACGGCTCATAAATTCTGTTTTAGATGCTTTTGAAGAGTATTTTGCGAGATTGGGCATATTTACAAAGAAACGATGTGGGTATAGTAATAGATATCATATACTCGAAAAAAATTTTTTACGAAATGAATTTATAGAATCCAACTAAAATTTTTTTTGAAAAAAAATGGGCGTAAAGAGTTGAGGTAAATGGGAATTTTGTAACTTTGCATTTTGTTTTGAGAATAAAATAAATTTAAAGATATGGGCAAGACTAAGTACATATTCGTAACAGGAGGAGTTGCCTCTTCGTTAGGTAAAGGGATTGTTTCTGCATCGTTAGGTAAGTTGTTACAATCCAGAGGATTCAAAGTTGCAAATCAAAAAATGGATCCTTATCTGAATGTGAATTCGGGGATGTTAACTCCTTATGAACATGGAGAGAGTTATGTGACAGTGGATGGTCATGAAGCAGACTTAGATCTTGGACATTATGAGCGTTTCTTGGATATTCACACAACTCGTAATAGCAATGTTACCAGTGGTAGAATTTATCAAAGTGTTATTGAAAAAGAGCGTAGAGGGGATTTCTTGGGGAAAACAGTTCAAGTAATTCCTCATATTACCAATGAGATTAAGCAAACAATCAAGAGAGTAGCTTCCGAGGATTATGATTTTATAATTACTGAGATTGGTGGAACTGTGGGTGATATGGAATCTTTGCCATATCTCGAGAGTGTTCGTCAGTTACGCTGGGAGTTGCCTAATGATTGTTTGAATATTCATCTGACTTATGTGCCATACGTTGCGGCAGCCAAGGAGTTGAAGACAAAACCGACTCAACATTCTGTAAAAAAGTTACAGGAGTTGGGTGTTCAACCGGATATTTTGGTGCTTCGTACAGAACATAAATTGAATGTAGATGTCCGTAAAAAAACTGCATTGTTCTGCAATGTTCGTCAAGATGCAGTTGTGGAATGTATTGATGTACCTTCTATCTATGAGGTTCCTTTAAGGATGAGGGAAGAGGGATTGGATTTGGTGGTTCTTAATTTATTAGGTATGCCAACCGATCAAACTCAAGACCTATCTAAATGGGAGAATTTTACTACAAAAATGAAGAATGCCACTAAAGAGGTGCGTATAGGTATTGTTGGTAAATATGTAGAATTGCCGGATGCGTATAAATCTATCCATGAATCTTTGATTCAAGCTTCAACATACAATGATAGACGTTTGAAATTATCATTTTTTCAGTCGGAGAAGATTAACAAAGAAAATGTTGCAGATAAATTGAAAGGTTTAGATGGTATTGTGGTTGCTCCGGGCTTTGGTCAGCGTGGTGTAGAAGGCAAGATTATTGCTTGTAATTATGCTCGTGAGAATAACTTGCCAATGTTTGGAATTGGCTTAGGAATGCAATGTGCTGTGATTGAGTTTGCTCGAAACGTTGTGGGATTAAAGAATGCAGATTCATCTGAGATTGATACAAAAGTTGAATGCAGACTTTTTGATTTGATGCAGGAGCAAAAAAGTTCTTTGAAAACTGATGGTACTATGCGTTTGGGTGCGTATAACTGCGCATTGAAGAAAGACTCTTTTGTTCGTTCTATTTATGGTAAAGAGATGGTTAGTGAACGTCATCGTCATCGTTTTGAATTAAATAATAAGTACAAAGAGGATTTGGAGAAAGCAGGAATGGTATGTTCAGGAGTAAACCCTGAGTCCGGTTTGGTGGAAATTATCGAAATTCCTTCGTTGAAGTGGTTTGTCGGTGTGCAATTCCATCCGGAATATAATAGTACCGTGCTTAATCCGCATCCTTTGTTCTTGGATTTTGTTCGTGCTTCAATAGATAAAAAATAATTGTTGAGTTTTTATTCCGATTTGCTAATGGAATGAAAAACGCTTAATTTAAAATATACTTTTTGTAACAAAAAAATAATGGATAAAAATACTCTTACAGGATTTATCTTGATTGGATTGGTCCTTCTTGGTTTTAGTTGGTGGAACAGACCAACGCAAGAGCAAATCGAAGCTCGTCAGCATTATTATGATTCTATTCAGAATGCACAATTGATGCAGCAAGCTGAGTTGGAAGCTAAGCAGGCAGAGTTGAATAAGCCTATTTATGACGAGGCTGACTCAGATTCAACCAAGATGGCTAAGGCGAGTTATGCTTTGGGTGATTTTGCTCAAGGTGCTTTAGGTTCAGAAGAGATAGTAACCCTTGAAAATGAAGTGGTTAAGATTGTTTTTTCAACAAAAGGAGCTCTTGTTGAGAGTGTTGTTCTGAAAGATTACTTAAATTATAAAAAAGAGACATTAACCCTATTTGAAAAGGGTGACAATTGGTTTAGTATCGAGTTGCCAACTCGTTCTAATAGAATGTTGCAAACTGCGGATATGAATTTCCGTGTGGGGGCTAAAACAGATAGTTCTGTCGTTTTTACTTTACCGGTAGATGGGGGACGTTCTTTAGACTTTATCTATGTGTTGCACCCAAACGATTATATGGTTGATTTTGATGTGAAAGCAAATGGCTTGAGCGAAGTTCTTCAACCCGTAGATGCGTTGAAATCTTATTGGAAATATAAGGTTCGTCAACAAGAAAAAGGGAGAAAATTTGAAAATAGATACTCTCAAATTTATTATTATTTGACCGATGATGAAGATTATGAATATTTGAGTGAAACATCTTCTGAAACTGAAGAGGTAAATGAGAAAATTCGTTGGATTGCATATAAAGATCAATTCTTTTCATCTGTTCTTATTGCAGATAACTCTATTAAGAGTGCTACAATGTCTTCTGAATTGGAACCGGATAAGTCTGAGTATTTAAAGGCTTACTCTTCTACTATTATGCTTCCTTATGAGGGAGGTAATTCGCAGATGGATTTAAGACTTTTCTTCGGTCCGAATAAATATAGTTTGTTGAAAGATTATGATGATGGAGTGCCAAGTGATGAGGAGTTGAATCTTCAAACATTGGTTCCGTTGGGAATTTCACTTGTAAGTTGGATTAATAAGTTGATTACCATACCATTATTTAACTTCTTTGGAGGCTTTATTTCAAATTATGGTATCATCATTTTGTTGTTAACGATTGTCATTAAGTTGTTAATCTTCCCAATGACCTATAAATCGTATATGTCAACAGCAAAAATGAAGGCTTTACGCCCTCAAATAGAGGAGATTAATCAAAGGATCCCGGAAGATCGTCCAACAGAGCGATCTCAAGCTACGATGGAGTTGTATAGTAAAGCGGGGGTTAATCCAATGGGTGGTTGTCTTCCAATGTTGTTGCAAATGCCTTTCTTGATTGCATTGTTTTACTTCTTCCCTACAGCAATTGAATTAAGAGGAAAGAGTTTCTTATGGGCTGATGACCTTTCTTCGTATGATGCAATTGTTTCTTGGAATACGCATATTCCATTTATTTCGGATACATTTGGTAATCACATCAGTTTGTTTTGTTTGTTAATGACTATTACAAATATCGTTTATACAAAAGTAAATATGAGTATGACGGATACCGGACAAATGAATCAAATGCCATTTATGAAGTATATGATGTATTTCATGCCTTTGATGTTCTTGTTTATCTTTAATGATTATGCTTCCGGTTTAAGTTATTACTATTTAGTATCGTTGTTAATAACAATCTTGCAGACATTTATCATCAGAAAGTTTTTCGTTGACGAAGAGAAATTGTTGGCTCAGATTAAGGAAAAACAAAAACAACCAAGAAGTAAATCCTCTTGGTTATCTCGATTAGAGGAGATGCAGAAACAACAAATGGAATTGCAAAAACAAATGCAAGAAAAACAGAATAAAAAATGATTTATGCGGTTTTACTTGCTTATGTACTCTTTCTTTTAGGAATATCATTTCGATTAGGAAAATATGATGCGAATGCCGATTTCTTTGTGGGGAATCGGCATTCGCCATGGTGGGCTGTTGCATTAGGTATGTTGGGAGCTTCTGTTTCAGGAGTTACGTTAATATCTGTTCCCGGTGCAGTGCAATACACGCAGTTTACATATATGCAGATGGTATTAGGATTTATTCCCGGTTACTTGTTTATTGCGCTTGTGTTATTGCCACTTTATTATCGAAATAACCTCACTTCTATCTATGAATTATTATCACTGAGGTTTGGACCGATAGGAGGGAAAACAGCTTCGTTTTTCTTTGTTGTTGGGAAGTTATTGTCATCAGCAGTGAAATTTTACATGGCAGTTTTTATTTTACATAAATTGTTGTTTGAAACTATTGGTGTATCTTTCTTTCTTGTTGCGATTGCCGCATTACTTATTGTATGGATCTATACCTACAAGAGTGGAATTAGAACGATTGTATGGACAGATTTTATTCAAACCATATTTCTTGTAATTTCTCTATTTGTTCTGTTAAAGGTGGTGATTGACCTCTTTGGCGAAGGATTCATGGGTGCTTTTGAGGCTGTAGCTCAAAGTACTCTTTCTACAACCTTTGTTTTTGATGATTGGATTTCTAAGCAAAATTTTTTTAAACAATTTCTTTCAGGAGCTTTTGTTGTGATTGTTATGACTGGTTTGGATCAAGATCTAATGCAGAAAAACTTATCTTGTAAGTCATTATCAGAGTCTCGAAAAAACATTCTCTTAGGAAGTGTGTTGTTTATACCTCTTAATCTTATTCTTCTATCATTGGGAGCTTTGATAATTTTGTTTTATTCGCAAAATGGTATCCAGATTCCCGTTGATGGTGATTTATTGTTGTCTGATTTTGTTCTTAAAAATG
The DNA here is from genome assembly GCA_015061185.1 of Bacteroidales bacterium. Lineage (GTDB taxonomy): Bacteria > Bacteroidota > Bacteroidia > Bacteroidales > Paludibacteraceae > UBA1181. The sequence goes on along the minus strand of SUWZ01000021.1, from coordinate 39,770 downwards.
GTCAATGGGCAATGATGTTTTTCTCTATTGGGATCATGGCTTCGGCTTTTTCAAGCATGGATTCAGCCATGACATCAATTACCACATCTTTTTCTGTAGATTTTCTGGGAGCTGGGAATGTAACAAAGTTTAAACGTATCATGATTCATTTTGCTGTTGCCGGACTCTTCCTATTTTTGATGTGTATGGTGCGTTGGGTGAAGAGCGACCATGCCTTAGATATGATTTATACTTTGGTCTCTTATTTGTATGGTCCGCTTTTGGGACTTTTTGCTTTTGCTATGGCAACCAAGAGAAAAGTAAGACCGAGAGCAATTCCGCTTGCCTCGGTCTTGGGTCCGTTATTGTCCTATATTATAGCACTATTCTTGAAGAAAATTGACTATGTTATGGGGTACGAATTACTACTCCTAAATGGAACTATAGTATTTTTAGTACTTTTCTTGAACTCTAAAAGATCAGATTCAAATTTTAATTGAGAGAGAAAGAATTAATGATGTGCTCAACAGTGTCCTTCTGAGCTTCGCTATCGTAACTGCAATCTGCACCATAAAAGTGTTCTTTCCCTTTTAGGATTTTCATAATTGTTTCAATCTTAGGAGACTCTTCATCCTCTGTATAGTAACGTATAATAGCTTCGTCTCCGTTTACCTCTTTGTTTACCAAATTAAAACCTACAAGCAAAATCTCAAAATTTTCTATGCGCTCATTGACAAAACTATCTAACGAGATGCCTCCAATTAAACGAGTTCCTACACGAATGGTTTGATAATCAGAGTATGCTACAAATGGAGCAACAGGATGAACATTTACTTCACTAGTCCAATTGGATGGATAATCAATTGAAAATTCTTTCCCATGGTGAGTTGTGTAGTTATACGGAACTTTCTTATCACCACAAGAATAAAATAATAGCGCAACAACACTTAGCGCAAGAATAAATAATTTTTTCATACTAATTAATCTATATTGTTATAAACAAGTAACACCATAAATAGCTTCTACAAATCATGAGTTTTTAACGCTTGTATTGGTAATCTCCTGTTTGTCAATCAGTCTCAACATTTGCATTTCTCCTTCTTTCGACCAGCAATTTACTTGAAATAAATTCAAGAAATTCACGAAACGACTTTATCGAACCTGCTAAAATGAGACAAATCGTAATTTATTGAAGTTGTTTTATGTATTACTACAGGCAAAAGTATGAAACTATTTTAATTTTTACAAACTTATATCTATATTTGTAAATGTGGAGAAGGGTTAGAAATATGTGAAATTTATTACCTTCTAAAATCGTTTATTGTTGGAATTATGAAATTTAGAATTTTTATTATTAGTCTGTTTTCCTTGATAGTAGGAGAATTGTTTTCTCAAGATTATTTTCGTTCTGCATACTATTTGCAAAGTTATCGCTATCGTCATGAGATGAACCCCTCTTTTCAACCGGAAAGGGGATATGTGGGTATTCCTATTTTAGGCTGTTTTTCCACTAATTTTAGTTCTAATGTTGCTACACGCAATATCTTTTCGGCTCTTCATGAAAGTTCCCTTTCGGAATGGGAAGATTGTATTAACTCATCTACGTTGAAGTCGATGTTGAAACCTCAAAACAAGTTGGATGTAAATGTAGATTTATCGCTGTTCAATATAGGCTTTTTTGCTTTCGAGGGCTTTAATTCAATCAGTTATTCGCTAAAGACAGATTTAAGAGGGAATTTCCCAAAGGAGTTAATAGATGTGTTAAGTCAATCTCCAACTCCCGGAGAGAATATAAATTTGGAGAATTTGAAAATGAGGAGCAGTAGCTTTATGGAGGTGGCATTAGGTCACTCACATCTCATCAACGAGAAAGTTTCTGTAGGAGCAAAAGTAAAGCTGCTTTTAGGATTGTTGAACGTAAATACGAAAATTGATGAGATGAACTTCTCTGGAGAAGGAGGGCATTGGAAAGTGCAAGGGCAAGGTGTTTTAGATATTAGCGGTTTTTTTGATATTCCGACATCCAATCGCTATCTGAACGAGATGGATTTTGGTGATGTGTCAATAGATTATGACCATCTAATATCCGGAGTAGGAGTGGCAGCCGACTTCGGAGTAAATTACGATATTAATGACAATTGGCAGGTGAATATGGCATTGCTTAACTTAGGTTTTATGAAGTGGAACAAGACATATAGCAGCCGTTTGGATGTAGAAGCGTGGACATTTGAAGGGTTTGATAATGTTAAAAATGCATCCTCTGATGAGGAGTTGGAAGATGCTGTTTCTTCTTTATGGAATTCGGCTAAAGAGTGTTTTAAATTTAAAGGAGTGAATCAGACTAAGACAAAAGAGTTTTTGAATTTAACTTTAAATTTAGGCGTTCAATATACTTTGCCCATTTATGATAAATTGACATTCGGCTTTTTATCTTCTTCCAGATTTAATGCGGGATATTCGTGGTTTGAGGGGCGTTTGTCGGCAAATGTTGCACCTGCTCATTGGTTTGACGGTTCGTTAAGTTATGGATTATCTACCTTTGGCTCTTCATTAGGAATGGTGGCAGATTTCCATCCGGCCGATTTTAGTGTTATGATAGGTATGAATTTGCCTTTGCATATTCACTTATACCCATTTGATTCTTCGCAAAAGTTGTTTGGAGATTTCTACTTTGGTTTCAATTTTCCGATAGGAGAGCGAAAAGAAAAAGAGAAAGCAATAAGAGTTGAGTCATTTTATGAATCAGACTCTAATGCAGAGAAGATGCAAGAAATGAAGGAGATGGAAGTTGAACCTCAAAATATTATAGTAGAGGAGTAGTTTTTTTAGGAAGTAGTTTCTATTAAGGCAACTGTTAAGTTTTTTAACCATTTATTTGGACACTATTGTTTTTTTTTCGTACTTTGTTTATTGAAATAGTTAGAAGACATTAAGGTATATGGTTGTTGAAACAAATTCATTAAAAGCTTGGTTGTTGGCGTCTCGTCCGAAGACTTTGGCTGCGGCAATTGCTCCGGTCTGTGTAGGTTGTGGAATAGCTGCCTATTATGGTCGATTTAAAGTTATTCCGGCTTTAGCTTGTTTGTTTTTTGCAGTTGCAATGCAAATTGCTGCCAATTTGATAAATGATTATTATGATTATTTAAAGGGAGCGGATGGAGAAGATCGTTTAGGACCTCTGAGGGCTACATCGCAAGGGTGGATAACTCCTAACTACATGAAAATCGGGATAATTGTAGTAATAGCTTTGGGTTGTTGTTGCGGTTCTGTTTTGATTTATTTTGCCGGAATAGAGATGATTGCGGTGGGTTTGTTTTGCGTTGTTTTTGCCTATATCTATACGTCCGGACCTTTCCCATTGGCCTATAATGGGTTGGGAGATGTTGCGGTCATTCTTTTTTTTGGATTGGTAGCTGTTGGTTTTACAGCCTACGTTCAGATGCTTAGGTGGACACCTCTCTTGATTTGGGGAGGATTAGCAACCGGAATGGTAGTAAATACATTGTTGGTACTGAATAACTATCGAGATAGAGAGGGAGATGCCAAAGTGGGTAAAAAAACATTAATTGTACTCTGTGGCGAAACTTTCGGACGATACTTCTACTTGGCATTGGGTGTCGTTGCTGTTCTTATTTTGCACCTTTTGTTTCATGAAGCCTTACCTGAGAAATCAGATTTTACATTAATCCATTGGTGTTGTTTATTTGTTATGCCTATAATTTACCTCCTATTGCATTATTTTACTTGGAGAAAAATTTCATTGATAAGGCAAGGTCGAGTTCTTAATACATTGATAGGGGAGACATCAAGAAATATGTTGATTTTTTCTCTTACTTTTGCAATCGGTTTTGCAATTATTGGATATTGACCTTATTTTATGGCATGCTGTAAATTAAGTTGAAATAATTTTGAAAATATTCCTCAAGGTTATTCAAATCATAAATGCAATAGTTGATTAACGTAGTAGAAAATTTATAATTAGTAAGATATGATTAATATTAGTTCAAAATTGAAGTACACAGATTCAGGCAATTTTTTCTTAATGGCAGGACCATGTGTGATAGAGGGAGAAGAGATGGCTTTTCAAATTGCGGAGCATATAGTTGCCTTGTCCGACAAGTATAAAATTCCATATATATTTAAAGGGTCATATCGCAAAGCCAATCGATCCAAGATAGATTCTTTTACTGGTATTGGAGATGATAAGGCCTTAAATGTTTTAAAAAAAATAGGGGATACTTTTGATATTCCTGTAGTAACAGATATTCATGCTCCCGAAGAGGCAGCATTGGCAGCAGAATACGTTGATATTTTGCAGATTCCGGCTTTTCTTTGTCGTCAAACAGATTTGTTGGTTGCGGCAGCTAAAACGGGTAAGGCGATCAATATAAAAAAAGGTCAGTTCTTGTCTCCTGCAGCAATGTCGTTCGCTGCTCAAAAGGTGCGCAATTGTGGGAATAATAACGTGTTATTGACAGAAAGAGGAACCAGTTTTGGGTACCAAGATTTAATTGTGGATTATAGAGGAATTCCAATTATGAAAAAGATTGGTTGTCCTGTCATATTGGATGCGACCCACTCTTTGCAACAACCTAATCAAGAATCCGGAGTGACTGGAGGAGACCCATCTATGATTGAGACAATAGCAAAAGCAGGTATTGCTGTGGGTGCGGATGGATTATTCATCGAGACTCATTTCAATCCTTCTATTGCAAAATCGGATGGTGCTAATATGTTACCTTTAGATCGTTTGGATGGTTTATTAAATCGTTTGGTCAGGATTAGAGAGGTTCTATGAGTTTTGTAACCTATGTAAAAGGGTATATCCCGTTCTATCGACGAAATTTAAAAATTGCACTCCCGGTGATGTTTGCTCAATTGGGACAGGCCATCGTTATGCTTGCAGATACCGTGATGGTGGGGCATTTAGGTACTGTTGAATTAGCGGCTGTTTCATTTGGTAGTTCTGTCTTTATGATAGGTTTCCTTTTTGCTTTAGGCTTGTCAATTGGAGCAACTCCCTTGATAGGTAAAGAGTATGCAGCAGGGGGGCATAGGCGCTCTGCCATCATTTTCCAAAATTCAATCCTATTTGATTTAGGAGTATCGCTTCTCTTGGGTGGAATAATGTGGGGAGTCTCTTGTTTTATGGACAGAATGGGGCAACCTGATGAAGTATGGCCGTTAGCACAGGTTTATTTTAGAATTTCTGTTTATACGCTCCCTTTTGTATTGCTATTTCAATCATTTCGCCAGTTTATGGAAGGAATAGGAAATACAAAATATGCCATGGTGATTACCTTGGTTGGGAATCTTTTGAATATATTTTTAAATTGGGTACTGATTTTCGGAAAATTAGGTTGCCCAATGTTGGGAGTTGCCGGAGCGGCTTATGCAACTTTAATTGCGAGAATATTGATGTCGATAGCTTTCGTCGTTTTATTCTTTGTGAAGAGACCGTTAATTAGATATTTCTATTTTTTTGGTAAGAAATCATTCTCTAGGAGAGAGATAAAAGGTTTGGCTTATGTGGGTATTCCAATTGGTTCGCAAATGCTTTTGGAAACATTAGGTATGAGTCTCTCTTCTATCATGGTTGGTTGGTTTGGGGCTGTGGCGTTAGCTTCTCATCAGATTGCAATGAATCTCTCCTCATTGACTTTTATGATTAGTAGTGGATTGGCTTCTGCAACTACTATTCGGGTAAGTCATCAAATCGGAGTGAAAGATTTTAAATCTATGAGAAAAGCGGGTATTGCTTCTACTCATTTAAGTTTGGTGTTCAGTTGTGTTTGCGCCATTATTTTGTTTTTCTTTAGAGTGCAGATTGCGTCAGCATTTTCGGTTGACCCAGAAGTGTTGGAACTAAGTTCTCTTTTGATAGCCATTGTTGCCATCTATCAATTTGGGGATGGTTTCCAAGTAGTTAGTATCGGTGCATTGAGAGGAATGTCTGATGTTTATGCGCCCATGGTGGTAGCCATTGTTTGTTATTTAATTGTAAACCTTTCGATGGCCTATTTGTTGGCTGTTATTTTTAGTTGGGGTGCAGTTGGTGTATGGATTGCATTTATGATAGAACTCTATTTAGCCGCTATTTTATTGGGGCTTAGATTCAGACATAAAACAAAACTCTATAGGTGATTGTGAGAGTTCAATATGATTTTGAGAGGTTTTATCTTCCGTTTCTACGGCGTTCTCTCCTTTCTCTTCTTTTCTCTCTTCTGCTTTTGTTCTTGTTAGTAGTTGTGTCGTTGTTGATGCTATCTTTTTTATCCCTTCCGAAGAGTTTTTTCCAAAAGTTGACGAATCCTTCTCCAATATTTTTCTTCTCAAGCTCCTCGCAGTTGTATGTTTTTGATATTTCTTGTTTCGGTTCTCCAAAAAGACCTTGATAGTGAGCGAGATTTTTATCTCTCATCACTCGACTCATGAAATCGCCAAATATAGGAAGAGCTGTCTGGCTTCCTTGTCCGTGTGCGCCATCGCGGAAGTGGATGCTGCGATATTCTCCTCCAACCCATACACCACCTACAAGTTTCGGGGAAATACCCATATACCAAGCATCAGAATAGTTGGAAGAGGTCCCGGTTTTTCCTCCATATTCTGTATTCTTGAAGATAGGATACTTCTTCAAACGTTGCGATGTGCCATGCTCATCTCTTAGTCCCTCTTGAAGCATATCTCGCATGATAAAGGCTGTTTCATAATCCAACACTTTTTCGCTTTCTCCATGGTTCTCGTAAAGAATGTTACCATTGCGATCTTCAATTCGTGTAACTAAGATTGGGGTATGTTTTTCTCCTTCATCGACAATTGTTGAGTAGGCAGTAACCATTTCAAGAAGAGAAACATCTTCTGCTCCTAACCCAATGGAAGGAATAGGACGAAGGTTGCTTTTTATTCCCATGGATTGGGCCAATTGAACAATGCTGTCCGGACTATATTCTCGGGTTAATTGTACTGCAACACTATTGATAGAACGGGCAAATGCTGATTTTAGAGTTATCTCTTCGTCGGAGAAAGTACGATTGGCATTTTGTGGCATCCAAATTTTTATTTCATCCTCCTCTTTTATGCTCCAATTGATTGCGCTATCCACTCGAGTGTCGCAACTACATAGGCCTTTGCGAATAGCCTCTGTGTAGATAAATAATTTAAACGTAGAGCCCGGTTGTCTTTTGGCAACTACTTTGTCATATTGCCAATAATTGAAATCAACATCTCCAACCCACGCTTTGACCTTTCCTGTTTGTGGCTCCATAACAACAAAGCCACAGTGTAAAAAGCGTAATGTGTATTTTAGGGAGTCTATCGTACTCATTATAGTGTCTTTCAGTCCGGTTTGATAATCAATTACTTTTGTGCGGTGAGGGCGATTAAGAGCATCCATAATGGAGTCTGTGTTGCCGTTGTATCGTTCTGAAAGAAGTTTATATTCAGGTAATTTTTTTACGCGATCTTCGATAAACCCTTTCAATTCATTTTGATTTTCATCTCTCCAAGGATTTTTGTCGCCCCAATGTAAATTAAAATTATTTTGAACAATTTTCATCTGGGATTTAACCGCTTCTTCGGCATACTTTTGCATACGAGAGTCGATGGAGGTATAAATCTTCAATCCATCTCGATAGAGGTCTTTCCCATTCTCTTCACACCAAGATTGCATCTCATTAAACACCGCCTCTCGGAAGTAAAGAGCAATTCCTCGGTTGTCAGATGTGTTGTTGAGTTGAAGTTCTATTGGAAGTTGGCAAAGTGAGTCGCAAGTCTCCTTGTTGATCAGTCCTTCGTTATGAAGGTTGACAAGAATATCATTTCTACGCTTTTTACTATTTTCCGGATTCCGAATAGGATTGTAGTAGGTAGTTGCTTTTAAGATTCCAACCAAGGTGGCAGATTGTTGAAAGTTAAGTTTATCCGGAGATTGGTTGAAATAACTTTTAGCAGCAGCTTTGATTCCGTAGGAGTGATTTCCGAAATAGACTGTATTGACATACATCTCCAGAATTTCCTCTTTAGAATAAATCTCCTCTAATGTCATGGCACCTTTCCACTCTTTTACCTTTATGATGAATGTTCTAATACCGGGAATTTTACAAAATAGACCGTTGGAAAATTCAGTTCGAGTTTTAAATAGATTTTTCACCAATTGTTGCGTAATTGTACTTGCTCCGCGAGCGTTTCCAAGTAGAGCATCTTTGAATGCACCGAAGAGACCTTTAAAATCTACCCCATTGTGCTCGTAGAAACGTTTATCTTCTGTTTCAATTAAAGTTTGGATAAACGCTTGTGAAATATTTTCCAAATCAACGGAAGAGCGATTTTCGATGAAATATTTTCCTATCAACAAACCATCGTCACTATAGATTTCAGAGGCCTCCATGTTGATTGGATTTTCCAATTGTTCCTTTGTGGGGGAGTTTCCAAAAAGTCCTAAAAAATTGAGGTTGATGGCAATGATAAAAAGATATAGACCCAATATTATTGCGACGAATCCGATTCCGATTTTAATTAAAAGATTTTTATGTATAGACATGAGTTAGAATTCAAATAGATTAAAATATTAAATTGCAAAAATAATGAAGATTCCTTTAATACAGGTAAGATTTTTAGTAAAACCTAAAATAGAATGAAGATATAGATAGGGAAATAGTAATGGTATTAAAATTACTACAGTTCCTAAAGTATTAAATTTCAAATATTTATATAGATGGCAAAATTATTCACCATTCACAACTCGAAAAAATATTGAATTATGGATGGTGAATGAATAAAACATTTATATTTCTGTGCGAAACCGATTGAAAATGAATGGGGAAATAGGAGGAAAAAAGAGATTGAGGATTTAGTATGAAGTTTTTTTTTGAAAAATTGTTGTGTATAAAAAAAGAGTGTTTTATATTTGCAACGTAATTCATTAAAGGCAAAAATTAAAGATATGCAAAAACTTAGAATTTCAAACAATTGGTGGTGGTGCGATTCAATCTAAATTGGTGGATTCGCACGAGGTTCTAATGGCATATAAATGATAAAACCGCAGGCATCCACCTGCGGTTATTTTTTTGCCTTTAATTAAGAAGCCGTTTAAAATTTTATTGAATCTAAAGTAACGAAAGTATAAAAAGTAAAATCGTGACTTCTTAGAGTGTGCTTTTGAAGGCTTTTACCTCTTAAAGTTGAGAATAGTTGACTATTTCTGCTTTTAAGTTATAAAATCCGTTCGAATTCACTTCTTTAAGAATTTCAAGAAAGATTTTAAACAACTTCTAAAATTGTTAACTATTAGAAAAATAATAAAAGTATGGAAAGACAAAAAAGATTCTTTCTCGAAGAGAATGCCATTCCGAAACAATGGTACAACATTGTGGCTGACATGAAGACGAAGCCGTTGCCAATGTTGAATCCGGCTACAAAAAAGCCTATGACGTTGGATGATATGACGCATGTGTTCAATCGTGCATGTTCTGAACAAGAGTTGAATACAACTGATGCGTGGATAGAGATTCCTGAACAGGTGTATGAGATGTATAAGAATTACCGTTCAACGCCTTTGGTTCGAGCATACGGTTTGGAAAAAGCATTAGATACACCGGCTCATATTTATTTTAAGAATGAAAGTGTGAGTCCGATTGGTTCTCATAAATTAAATTCAGCATTGGCTCAAGCTTATTATTGTAAGCAAGAGGGGGTAACTAATATTACGACAGAGACCGGTGCCGGACAATGGGGCGCAGCTTTGTCGTATGCAGCAAAAGCTTTTGGATTGGAGTTGGCTGTGTTTATGGTGAAAGTTAGTTATGAACAAAAACCGTACCGTCGTTCGATTATGCAAACATTTGGTGCGCAAGTGATTGCTTCTCCAAGTATGAGCACAAAAGTGGGACGAAAGATTTTGACTGAAACTCCAAATTATAGAGGTAGTTTGGGTACTGCAATTTCTGAGGCTGTTGAACTGGCTATGCAAACTCCTAATTGTAAGTATGTTTTGGGTAGCGTTTTGAATCATGTTACTTTACATCAAACAATTATTGGTTTGGAGGCTGAAAAACAGATGGAGATGGCAGAAGCGTATCCTGACATTGTTATTGGCTGTTTTGGTGGTGGTTCTAATTTTGGTGGTATATCTTTCCCTTTCATGAGACATACTATTTTGGATGGAAAGAATACAAAGTTTCTTGCAGCTGAGCCGGCTTCTTGTCCTAAATTGACTAGAGGGATTTTCCAATATGATTTTGGTGATGAGGCAGGATTAACTCCAATGATGCCAATGTTTACCTTGGGGCATGATTTCGCTCCTGCTCATATTCATGCAGGTGGTTTACGTTACCATGGTGCAGGAACAATTGTGAGTCAATTGATTAAGGACGGATACATGGAGGGTGTCGATATTCCACAGTTGGAAAGTTTCCAAGCGGCAACATTGTTTGCTCAATCAGAAGGAATTATACCTGCTCCTGAATCTGCTCACGCAATTGCTGCAACTATAAGGGAAGCGTTGAAGGCTAAGGAAGAGGGAGTTCAAAAGAATATTTTGTTCTGTTTGTCCGGTCATGGTTTGATTGACATGACTGCATACGATCAATTCAATGCCGGTGATCTTACCAATTATGATTTGCCTCAGGAGGTTATCGACCAAAATGTGGCTAAATTGGAGAAATTGGTTTAAGTTGAGTTGGTTTGACTACTAAAATTAAGAGACTGAGTCGGATTTTATCTCTACTCAGTCTCTTTTTTATATGTTTTCTGTTAGTGGGTTAATACACAGAATTCATCTTTTCAGCTTTTGCAACAGCCTCTTCTAAAGATAAATCATAAAAATCACCTGCGCTAAATAGTCTGCCTGATTTCTTGTCGTCTATAAAAGCACCAACAATAACGCCTGGCAATGCGCTCTCCGGAGCATTAGGAGCTTTAGGTCCTCCCAAGTCGGTACGGCACCATCCCGGATCAGTGAGGCTGATGGTTACGTCTGTTCCCTCTATTTTTGAGCCTAAATCGATTGTGATCTTATCTAAAGCTGCTTTACTGGCAGAATAGCCGGCTTGTTCCGGTTCTAAGCGAATACCGCTTGTTGTATTTACGATACGACCAAACCCATTTTCGATCATCTTAGGAAGGAAATGGTAGCAAATCATTGCAGGAGCAATTGTATTTACTTTAAAACTTTCTGTATAGTCTGCAATAGGTGTTTTGAAATAGTCTGTTCTATAACCGATTTGAAATCCGGCATTGTTCAATACAATTTCAACATTGACACCCAATGCATCAATTGCAGATAACATTTTACGTACACTCTCTTCGCATCCCAATTCTGCCTCTACCGCAAATGCTTCAACACCTAATGACTTTACTTCAGACAAAATTTTCTCAGTGTGAGCGATGTTTCTACTTTGCAAAATTAAGTTGCTTCCTTGTTTTGCCATAAATTGAGCTGCCAAATAACCAATTCCTCTGGCAGCACCCGTAATCAGGGTCCATTTACCTTTTACATTTACCATTTTATCAATTGTTTAAAAATTCTTCTTTATGTTTTCTATTTTACTTACAATATTGTCGCACCATTCATCAAACTCTTTGTCTTCTCGTTGACATTCTTTATGGGAAAGAACATAGTCTATTGTTTGACGAATTCCTTGATCAAACCGAGTTGTTGCACAGAAATTAGGGACCACACGTTTTAATTTTTTATTATCGAAAATAACAGAATTGGCTTTGTCTCCAATCAAACTTCCGGTTAGGTCGTAATCAGATGTTGCAGCTAACAACTCCGACGACACATGACAAGCAATTAGCGGGACATTAAGATGATTAGCAATAGTTTGATAGATTTGGTTCCACGTAAGCGATTCGTCTGATGTAATTTGGAACGCTTCGCCGATAGCATGAATATTTCCCATTAGACCAATAAAGCCCTTGGCAAAATCGCTGTTGTGTGTCATGGTCCAAAGGGATGTGCCATCTCCATGAATAATCACCGGTTTATGTTCTAACATTCTTTTTAATACTTGCCAACTTCCTTGTTTCCCATGGACACCTAAAGGAACAGATTTTTCATTGTAAGTGTGACTTGGTCGAACAATTGTGATTGGAAAACCTTTTTCTCGATACAATTTCATTAAGAGTTCTTCGCAAGCAATCTTGTCGCGTGAGTATTGCCAATAGGGGTTCGCTAATGGGGTTGCTTCGTTGACGATTGGTGATGAAAGAGGTTTCTGATAAGCGGAAGCCGAACTAATGTAGATATATTGTCTGGTACGATTTTTGAATAATCGGTAGTCGCGTTCAACTTGTTCGGGAACAAACCCAATGAAATCACATACTACATCAAAATTTAAGTCAACGAGCAATTCTTCAACTTTTTTTTCGTCATTAATGTCTGCTTGAATTTGATGTACATTTGCAGGGAGAGAGTCATTGTTATTTCCTCTATTGATTACGAACAATTCCCATTCGGGCAGTTGTGCCAGTTGTTGGGAGATTGCCATGCTAATTGTTCCGGTTCCCCCGATAAATAATGCTTTCATTGCTTAGTAATTTGAAACATTTAACTTCTTTACTGTCGTTATGAAACGATAATTGAATTGCATGTTTGCCGGTTAAGAAAACTATGCCCTTCAAAAACGCATGCAAAAGTCGTGAAATTTATTGATATCTACAACAAATTTCACCTCTTATTCGTTTCCATCTCTATCCTCAACCAATCTGAATCCGATGATGTCTGAGGCTTGGTCAGGTTTATTTTTGTTTCTGCAAGAGACTCTGCAGAAGGTGGCAGGTCCCTCGTAATATCCGCCACGAACAACACGTTCGGTGCCGGTTTCTCCACCTTGTGGATTTATCAATTCTGTTTCGGTATCTTCAGGATAGGAGGCATACCAATCAGAACACCATTCCCATATATTCCCACTCATGTCATTGATCTCCAATTCATTCCCTTTTTTTCTGCCGACAGGGTGAATGACATCGTTAGAGTTGTTTTTGTACCAACCAACCTCTCCTATATCATTACTTCCACTATACTTCATGTCGTTGGTATAAGTTCCTCCTCGAGCAGCATATTCCCATTCTGCTTCGGTAGGCAAACGATAGTTTTTCCCTAAGAAATTATTAAGTTTTTTGAGGAATTTTTGGACATCATTCCAAGATACATTAGTAACAGGAGAATCATCATCACCCATTACACTCGGATTTTTCCCCATCACCTCTCGCCATTGACGTTGAGTAACTAGGTTTTTGCTAATAGCATAACTTCTGACAAAAACAGGATGAGCAGGCTTTTCAGATTTAACGCAATCCTCACCTTGTTCAGCCGTGCACCCCATTGTAAAAGAGCCACCTTCAACAAAAATCATCTTAAAGTTGAGCATTGCCTTTTTTCTGTTAATCTGATCTTGGGCGTAAGCAGAAGATTGCTTAGGTTGTGTTTGTTGAGCGGCTTGCTTTTTAGATGCTGCCCCTCTCTCTTTGCTCGGCTTTTCTGCAAAAGCATAACAAGACGATAAAACTAAAAGTAAAAGAAGGAATAACTTTCTCATAAATTCTATTGTAGAATGTTAACTTTTAAGATAGGTTGAGAAATAGTAACTATGGCATCAATTGACAGGAACCTCTTCTGCTTCTATTAAAATTCCGCTTCCTGTAAAGCAGAGTTCGATATTATTCGGTTTGTTCAATGTGATGCGGTAACCATAACTTTTCTTTTCCACCTCTTTAATAAATTGTTCCGGGTAGTTTTGGGAGATATATTTTATCATTTCGTTTGGTAGAAGTTGAATAATAGAATTAGGGAATGGTTTCTTTTTAGAGTCAAGTTGAAACCACATACCTTTACGATCGAAATCCAATTCCGATTTATTGTCCAGACGAACTTCAAAATCGCCATCAACATCATCAACGATAGAGATAATATTCGATTCCGGATAATGTTTTTTCAAGAAAGCCTTGGTAGCAGATGGTAATTTCTTTTCGTTCGGATTGTCGCTGATCAGTTCTCCATTCTGAGTAAAACTAATTTCGACATCATTGGGTTTATGAAATTGGATGCGATAGATTAAATTCTTACGACCGAAATGCTTCCTTTCTATTTTATGGATTGTTTCTTCCGGATAATTTTCATCTATGTAATCCAATATGGCTTTCGGTAATTCATTCAAAAAAGATTGAGGAATAGGATTCCATTTAAAATTTATTTCTTCCCATTCTCCTATGTTGTTGTAATTAATCTCTGTCCCGTTCTCTAAAACAGTTTCATAATCCATCTTTTTTGATGTAGTATTGATTTGTATGATGGGAGTCTCTTTGAAATGGTTATTCATAAAAGAGTTAGCCTCTGTAGGCAAATCATTATTTGATTTTTGCATTTCGCTACAGCAAGTAAATAGTCCCCAAAGAAGAATAACGACTGTTAATTTTGATACTTGTTTCACCATTGCGTAATTTGTTATTGTGTATTTAGTTTTGTGTTTGCGATAATATTATTCCCCCTTAAATATCGTGTTTAATTTCGTTCACGCATTCTTCATCACAACACTTTTCAAAAGTACATTTTTTTTTCTTTGTATGCAAATATTTTTTGAAGTGATTATGCATTCAATTTTAAATTATAGCTATTTTAGACCATTCTCGACTCTTTTAAAATTGAATATTTATGGGAATTGCACTTATAGATAAAGAAATTTAGCGACTGATTTAGTGACTTATATAAATAGATACGGGTGTTACGTTTTGTTTTTAAGGAGAGTTTGTTGAGGTGTAAAAGAGTATGAAGATGTACAAATTTGATTTGCCTAAAGAACTTTACTTATGGTGTAGAAACGATAAAATTAGTATATTTGCGATTATTTTAAGGTGAGTTCTATAAATTCACCGTTTTTAAATATAAAAGTGTAAATTGGTGGTGATAAACTTTTCGCTATTTTTTGATTTAGTTCGGCAGTTTGCTGTTTGTTAAGTCGGTAACAGTGCTTGCACTGCTTTCCTCTTTTGTTTAGCAATCTTCTCGAAAAACAAAAATTCTCGGAAATGAATTTATAGAACCCACCTTAAAGCAGTGTGTTGATCATGGATATAAAAGATGCTCAAAGTGCAGCCATAGGCTTATTAAAAACGTTGATAACAATACCATCCTATAGCAGGGAGGAGAAAGAGTTGGCAGATTACCTTCAGGTTTACATAGAGTCTTTAGGGTATTCTACAGGGCGTGTGGAGAATAATATTTGGATTATTGCTCCGGATTTTGATTCTTCCAAGCCAACCTTATTATTGAATTCTCATATCGATACGGTAAAGCCTACAGCAGGTTGGGACAGAAATCCACATGCTCCTAATTTGGAGGATGGACGCTTGTATGGATTGGGGAGTAATGATGCGGGGGCTTCATTGGTGTCATTGTTGTATGTGTTTTTCTTATTAGCTCAAAAAAGTCAACCTTATAATCTGATATTTGCAGCTTCGGCAGAGGAGGAAACATCTGGTAAGAATGGAATGGAATTATTGTTGAAAGAGTTGCCTCAATTGGATTTCGCCGTAGTAGGAGAGCCTACAGGAATGCAAATGGCAATAGCAGAAAAAGGGTTGATGGTTGTAGATTGTATTTCTCATGGAAAGTCTGGACATGCAGCTCGTAACGAGGGGGTAAATGCGATTTATTTAGCCCTGAAGGATGTAGAGTGGATTCAGAATACAGAGTTGCCTTTGGTTTCAGATTTTTTGGGTCCAGTTAAAATGAGTGTAACGATGATACATGCCGGAACTCAGCATAATGTTGTTCCGGACGAATGTTCATTTGTGATTGATGTTAGAACAAATGAGCACTATTCGAATCAGCAAGTGTTTGAAATTTTAGAGCAAAATTTAAATTCGGAGATTAAGGCGCGTTCATTTCGTTTAACTTCATCAGGAGTTACAACAGAAGAGAGTATAGTGAAGCGGGGTATTGCGTTAGGGCTCAATTATTATGGTTCTCCAACATTATCTGATCAAGCTTTTTTGCATTTTCCAAGTATAAAAATTGGTCCGGGTGATTCTTCTCGTTCTCATACTGCGGACGAATACGTTGGTATAGAAGAGATTGAAAAAGGGATTGAGATCTATTTTGAGTTGTTAGATGGTTTAGAGATTCCTCATTATAAGCGTGGATAATTATGGCTGAAAAAAAATTTTATGTTGTTTGGGAGGGGCGTTTACCGGGAGTGTATGATACATGGGAGGCGTGTAAAGAGCAGATTTATAAGTGTCAGAATGCTAAGTATAAGTCATTTCCTTCTTACGAAAAAGCTTTAGCTGCATATGAAAGAGGGTATGAGGGTTATGTTTCGGCTGGTAAATGTCAGTTGGTTTCTGAATTGGTAAAAAAGGTGATGCCCTCTCCTCCTGAAGCAATAAAAAATGGGCCGATTCAAAATGCGTTGGCAGTAGATGCTGCGTGCAGTGGAAATCCGGGAAAAATGGAGTATCAAGGTGTGTATGTGGGGAATGGGCAGAGATTGTTTCATATAGGACCAATGGAGCAGGGGACTAATAATATTGGTGAGTTTTTAGCTCTTGTACACGGGTTGGCTTATTTAAAAAAGAATAATTTTGATATGCCAATTTACTCAGATAGTGCAAATGCTATTTCGTGGGTTCGTCAAAAAAAATGTAAAACAAAATTAGTATGCACAGAGGTGAATCGTCCTATCTTTGATTTGATAGAAAGGGCGGAACGATGGTTGCAAACTAATAGTTATAAGACGGAAATTCTGAAGTGGGAAACTCCATTTTGGGGTGAGATTCCGGCTGATTTTGGAAGAAAATAAATTTTAATAGTATGTCAATAGCAGTATCTCATTTACATAAAAGTTATGGAAAGCAACAAGTGCTTAACGACTTGAGTTTTTCCATTAATAGTGGTGAAATTGTTGGTTTTTTAGGGAACAATGGAGCCGGAAAATCAACTACCATGAAAATTATTACCGGATACATTAGTCAGGATGCTGGCATGGTGGAGGTGTGTGGTATTGATGTGCAAAAATCACCTTTAGAAGCTCATCGCCTTATAGGTTATCTGCCGGAACATAATCCCATCTATCCGGATATGTATGTAAGGGAGTATTTGCGATTTGTGGCGGGCTTGTATAGGTTAGGGAAAGAGGCTAATCATCGAGTGGATGAAATGATTGAGCGTACGGGATTAGTGAAAGAATATCGTAAAAAAATTGGAACTTTATCAAAGGGATATAGGCAGCGAGTAGGTTTGGCTCAAGCTTTGATTCCTAACCCTCAAGTGTTGATTTTGGACGAACCTACTACAGGGTTGGATCCCAATCAAATTGTGGAAGTGCGAGATTTGATTAAGGAGGTGGGAAAAGAGAAAACAGTGATGCTATCAACCCATATTATGCAAGAAGTTTCTGCAATTTGCGATAGAGTGATAATCATTAATAAAGGTCAAATTGTTGTTGATGAGAAGGAGACTAGTGTGACAACAGTTGCAAGAGAAGGGGTAGTTTCTGTGGTGGCTGAATTTGCTACTCCTCAGTCTCTTGATGTGCTTGCGGCTCTCCCCAATGTGTGTAGTGTAAAGGAGATAGGAGTGAATACATACCTATTTGATTGTGAGGAGGATATTAGACAAGCTATCTTTGAATATGCAATAAATTCACATTCGATATTGCTTACATTAAAGTTGAATGAACGTTCTATGGAAGAGGTCTTCAGGGAGATGACAAAATAAAGTAATTCGAAGACATCTGAAATAAATTTGATGAACTGGCACTCAAAATAAATTTAAACGGTTTCTAAATAGAACTTACTTTATGGAGGTTGTCTAAAGAGAATTGCCTATTTTTAATGTTGTGCGTACAGAAAAATGATGGAACGTTTAAAAATTTAAATATATATGTATGATTTATGAATTGAATTGTTTATTTTTGCGCAAAATTGAATATTAAAATAATAAGTAAAAATGGCAGAAGTTAATGAGTACTATAAAGTAGCAGAAGAGAAGATGGAACAAGCTGTGCTACACTTGGATGATGCGTTAGCGCATATCAGAGCAGGGAAGGCAAATGTTCGTATCTTGGATGCTGTGCGAGTAGAATATTATGGAAGTGTGGTACCGTTGTCAAATGTATCAACAATTACAACTCCGGATGCAAGAACAATTTCTATTCAACCATGGGAGAAGAAGATGATTGCTGATATCGAGAGAGCAATTTTAAACTCAGAGGTAGGAATTACACCGGAGAACAATGGAGAGATTATTCGTCTTACAATTCCGTCTTTGACAGAGGAGCGTAGAAAAGCCTTGGTAAAGCAGACAAAGGGAGAAGGCGAAGATGCTAAAATAAGTATTCGTAATGCTCGTAGAGATGCAATCGACGGACTTAAGAAAGAGATTAAGAATGGTTTGGCAGAAGATGTTGAGAAGGATGCCGAGAATGAAGTTCAAAAAATTCACGATCGTTATATAAAGAAAGTGGAAGAATTACTTTCTGCAAAAGAGCGTGAGATAATGACTGTTTAGTCCTATTTGTATGCAAGGATTGGTTGTTCGTAATACGGGAAGTTCGTTTTTAGTTAAATCGGATGACTCTTTGGTTTATGAATGTAGAGTAAAGGGTAATTTTCGTATTAAAGGAATAAAAAGTACCAGCCCGGTTGCCGTTGGCGATCGGGTTTCTTTTGTTATGATGGAAGATGGTATTGGATGGATTACAGAAATTGAAGAACGTAAAAATTATATTGTTCGCCGTCCTGCCAATTTATCCAAGCAGTTGCATATTATAGCAGCCAATGTGGAGCAACTTATATTGGTTGTTACCATCAGTCATCCAGAAACATCTACCATTTTTATTGATCGGGTTTTAGCAACGGCGGAAGCCTACAGAATTCCAGCAACACTTGTTGTGAATAAGTGTGATTTATATACAGAGGAGGAGTTAGAGTATCTGCGAATGTTGCAAGTGTTGTATGAAGGAATTGGTTATGGTTTCTTAGCTGTATCGGCTGTGACAGGAGAAAATATTGAGAAGTTAAAGTCGATTTTAGAGGGTAAAATCTCTGTACTTTCTGGAAATTCAGGAGTTGGTAAATCTTCTCTTATTAATGCAATTTCACCGGATATGGCAGTTAAAACGGGGGAGATATCCAATATTCACGATAAGGGAATGCATACAACAACTTTTTCAGAAATGTTTGAGATTTTCCCAAATACCTATCTGATAGACACTCCGGGAGTGAAAGGATTTGGTACAATAGATTTTAAGAAAGAGGAAGTTAGTCACTTTTTCCCGGAGATATTTCGAGCATCGGCAGATTGCCGATTTGGTAATTGTATGCATTTGAAAGAACCTGGATGTGCAGTAAAAAAAGCATTAGAAGAACATTATATCAGTGAGTCGCGTTACAGTAGTTATTTAAGTATTTTGGAAGATTGTGACGAAGGCAAATATCGATAAAATGATTATGCGAAAGAGGTTAGACGATTTCAAATATATTAAGATAATCTTTACTGTATTTGCAGTTGTGATTGTGGCGATCTCTGTTTATTATTCCAATAAATTGGCGGATGATATGGCAGCAGAAGAACGTCAGCGTATCAGTTTGTGGGCAGAGGCGACGAGGCGTTTGGTGTCGGACGTTGAGGGGTCGGATTTATCCTTTATTTTGAAAGTGATAGAGGGTAATAATTCAATTCCTGTTTTGGTGGTAGATGAACAAGGCGAGGTTGTCGTTTCTCGGAATATAGAGGTGGACGAGGAGAGTGATAAAGAGTTTATTGAAGAAACCATTGCCGACTTTCAGTCGGCTCATGAGCCAATTGTTGTGGAGATAGATGCTCAGACTCGTCACTATTTGTATTATGACGATTCGATACTATTGAAAAAATTAGCCTACTATCCTTACGTGCAAGTGGGATTGGTAACGGTGTTTTTCTGCCTTTTGCTTTTCTTTTTTGCCAGTGCCAAGAAATCGGAACAGAACAGAGTTTGGGTAGGTTTATCCAAGGAAACAGCCCATCAATTGGGGACTCCTATTTCATCGTTAATGGCGTGGGTGGAGCTGATAAAAGAGACAGGGATGGATCCTTCCTATTTGCCGGAGATGGAAAAAGATGTCGATCGACTTAAGATAATAGCAGAGCGATTTTCTAAAGTTGGTTCAATCCCTGAGCGAGAGGAGGTGCTTTTAAATGATTTGTTGGAGAGTTCGTTAAGTTATATGCAGACACGAACAACATCAAAGATAAAGATAGCATGTAGCTATAAAAATTGTGGGGAGGTGAAGGCGAGGCTCAATGCACCGTTGTTTCAATGGGTGATAGAGAATTTATGCAAAAATGCCATTGATGCAATAACGGGAGAGGGAACAATAATTTTTGAAGTAAGCGAAACACCTGAAAATGTTATATTAGATGTGATAGATAGTGGGAAGGGTATTCCTAAATCTAAGTTTAAGACTGTTTTTCAACCCGGTTATACGACCAAAATGAGAGGCTGGGGATTAGGATTATCATTAGTAAAACGAATTGTAGAAGAGTATCATGGCGGAAAGATATATGTTTTGCGATCTGAATTGAACAAAGGAACATGTTTTCGTGTTATACTGAATAAAATGTAGGTCAGATTTTCCTTTTTTACTAAAAAAATGAAGAAAAGCGAATCTAATCTTACAATTTTAGAGAAAAATTATAAATGTAAATTATTGATTGTTAAATAGTTACTTTGCAAATGTGCTAAAAAAACGAAAAATGAGTGTCTAAAAGGCTCGTTATATCGTTAATTTTTGTAACTTTGCGAAGTTTTTAAAATCCTTATGTTGAAGTGGGAAGATTTGGAATGTATAACATCCCTTTGAAGGATTTGGAGCAAGGGGTTCACAAGTATGAATATTTGTTGCAAGACAAATTTTTTGAGGACATAGATGCTCCATTGGTAAAAAGAGGAGAGGTGAATGTGATAGTAACGGTAACACGTAATTCACATGCATTTGAGTTGGATTTTGAAATCGATGGTATTGTAAAGGTTCCTTGCGATAGGTGTTTGGCGGATATGGATATACCGATTGAGGCACAAGAGCATTTAACAGTGAAATTTGGAGATGCTTTTTCAGAGGAGAGTGATACCATAGTTGTGATTCCGGAGTCGGAAGGAGCAATAAACTTAGCATGGTTTATTTATGAGTTTGTTGCGTTGTGTGTTCCGATACGGAATGTTCATCCTGCGGGTCAATGCTCGAAGAGTATGGTCTCAAAGTTGCGTAAGCACTTGATTGTTGAGAAGGAAGAAGGAGAAGATGCGGAACTTTTAGATGATCTGGGAGAGATGGATGAGGAGACAGAGGAGGCAGAGGTGAAAACTGATCCTCGGTGGGATGCATTGAAGAGTTTACTAGATAATAACTAATTAAAATTAATAAATAAAATGGCACATCCTAAGCGAAGACAAGGAAAATCAAGAGGAGCAAAGAGAAGAACTCACTATAAGGCTGAAGCTCCAACATTGGCAATTTGCCCAAATTGTGGTGCGTTGCATTTGTATCACAGAGTGTGTGGTGAATGTGGTTTCTACCGTGGTGTAGTTGCTATCGAAAAAGAAGCTGCAGTTTAATTTTGACTGTAATTCTAAAAGAATAAGGGGAGGTCCTATTGGGTTTCCCCTGTTTGTCGTATGTTTATGTTGAAGTTGTATTTAGTCCGGCATGGGCAGACTTTTTGGAATGTGGAAAAACGTATCCAAGGTCAGGCCGAATCAGATTTAACTCCGGAAGGGGTTAGACAATCCGAGTTGTTGGGTAAACGTTTGTCTGAGGTTGAGTTTGATTGCATCTACGTCAGTCCTCTGAGACGAACATTGCAAACATTGAAGGCAATGTCTGTGAATGGTGATGTGCCTGTGGTGGAAGATCGTAGGCTGATGGAGATTTGTATGGGTGATTGGCAAGGTGAGTTGGTGGAGGATTTGAAACGAGACTATCCTGAGGAAATTGAGTGTTTTTGGACAAAACCTCATGCATTTAATCGTGCTACTTGTGAAACCTATAAACAGGTGTATGACCGTGGGGTCGAATTTGTTCGTTCTGTGGTGGAGAAATATAAATCCGGAAATATTTTAGTTGTTACTCATGGAGCTTTTCTTAAAATTTTGTTTACCTATTTTCGCTATCTTCAACTTCATGATATTCCGCAGGTGGTTCATCCTTTTTCGACTGCACTATCTGTTGTTGAATTAAAAGATGGGGCGTGGAATATGCATTTCTGGAATGATTTTACTCATTTAGAGTGATTATTATCTGCGAGTTCTAATTCAAAAATTCAGTGAAATGAATTATAGTATCTTTCTATAGTTTGCTTTATTAGGTTAATCTTGATATCCTTTTTTGAATAATAAATAGTAGGGGAGTAACTTTTTTAGGTATTATTTTTCTATTTGTATTTTAAGTATTTACCTTATCCAAACGAGCTGAGATAGTTCTTTTGTGTTGTCTTTAATGGTTGGATTTTTATATATTTTGGTTGGATAATCCTAATTTTTTTTCTGAACATAAGATACTTTTGCGAAGTTCATTTACCAATTTTTATATTGTTATCATAATAACTGCTAACTTTTTACTAATTTTTGTGAGGTATTAGTTAGTCCGAAAAAAATTATAATTATGAATACAAAGCAATTTTTTACCATTATTATGCTTTTAGCAAGCGTGTTTACGATTCATGCAGAGTATTTGGTTGTTGAAGAGACGACAGGTAATAAAACTTATTATGATTTAGGTTCCAAGCCGGTTGTTTCGTTCAAAGACAATCAGTTTCTGGTTAAATCGGATGTTGCTACTTTAGAGTTAGGATTGGCAGATGTAGGGAAGTACTATTTTCAAGCAGAATCGACGGATTTGAATTTGTCATTTTCTTCTCTTTTTATCAGAGCCTCAAAGAAGGGTGTAATTATTAAGAACGGACAGCCGGGTTCGTTAGTTGAAATTTATTCATTGACAGGAGTGAATAAAGGAACTTTTGTGATAGGAAATGATGGCTCGTTGGAGATTTCATTAGACTCTTATTCTTCCGGTGTATATGTAGTTAAAACAACTCTTAAAACCATTAAAATTATCAAATAATGAAAAAACTATTATTACTTTCAATTGTAACTTTCTTCTCGTTGGGACTTGTTGCTCAATCGGTCTATAAAATGCGAGTGGTAAAGACGGATGGTCAAGAAATTTTTTTTAATACATCTGATGTTGATTATGTTGATTTCTCTTATCAAGAGGTATCAGACCCTGAAGAGAATAAATTATCAGTCTTTTTGGCAGGAGATGATGTGAATAAAGATGGACCATGCAAGGTGGCTACCATGAATAATGTAGGTCCTGATGGTGGTTGTATTTTGGCCTATCCGGAGAATATGTCAGAAGACCCCAATGTAAAGCATGGTGTTGTTATATGGGGACCTGGTGGTGATACAGAACCGGGAGCATACATGGGTATGATAAATCGTCTTGTTTCTCATGGTTTTGTCGTGTTGGCTTTAAGTAGTTCTCCCGGCGACGGAAAATCTGCCTCAGCGGCAATAGATTGGTTGGAGGAACGCAATAATTTAGACTATGGAGTATTGTCCAATAAATTGATTATAGATAGAATCGGTTGTTCCGGTCACTCGATGGGAGGGTTAGAGTCGGAGCAGGCATTATTGAAAGATCCTCGCGTATATACAGCTATTTTGAATAATAGTGGAGATTTAGGTCACTCTGCCATGTCTCAAATTCGTTCAGGAAAGCCTATAGCCATAGTTTATGGGGAGAAGGGTATGGAGGCTCCTAATGCCGAAGCCGATTATAACAATCCCGGTGTTACTACGCCTGCTTGTTTGATTAAAATGACGGGCGGACCAACCAATAATAGTGAAGGAGGGTATGGTCATGGCTCTGCTGCTTGGGATGGTATTGCGGCTACTCTTGCTTGGATGCGTTGGCACATTGGCGGAGAAAATAGAAAAGATGAATTCACTACACCTAATGGTCAATATGTAAGTGGACCAATCATAGGTAAACAAGGATATTGGCAAGGTAGATACAAAAATTGGGAAAATTGGAGTGGAGACTAAGAAGTTGTTTAAATTTTATTTCGAGCATATTTTATAAAATTAAAAAACATCTAAATATCTGATAAATCAAATGCGAAAGGAGGGTGTCTCAAAATTGATATGCCCTCTTTTGTATTTAGTTAAAATCGACCAATGGTAAAGTTTTTGATAATTGGTATGCCATAGACGAAATTAATCGTTTCGTAGTGTCATTATACATTGAGTGTATATAGAGCTTTATATAAAAAGAGGGCATATCTATTATGATACACCCTCAATCTGCTAAATGAATTGAGTTCCCTTTAAATAATTAGCATCGCATCACCATATGTGCCGAAACGGTACCCTTCTTTCAATGCTACATCGTAAGCATTCATGACTTTGTCATAGTCTCCAAAAGCACAAATCATCATTAGAAGTGTGGAGTAGGGTAGTTGAAAATTGGCAATCATAGAGTCTGCCACTGTAAAGTCGTATGGAGGGAAAATAAATTTATTGGTCCAACCATCGTAAGCTTTGATCAATCCATCTGTACCAACGCAGGTTTCCAATGCTCTCATTACTGTTGTTCCGACTGCGCAAATACGATTTTTATTGCGGCGAGCATTGTTGATTATCTCTACGTTTTCCGGAAGAATTTGCATCTGTTCTGAATCCATTTTATGCTTCGTAAGGTCTTCTACATCAATCTCTCTGAAGTTACCTAAGCCGGCATGTAAGGTGATGAACGAAAATTCACAACCTCTAATTTCAAGACGTTTTAACAACTCTCTGCTGAAGTGCATTCCTGCAGTTGGAGCAACCACAGCACCCTCGTGTTTGGCAAAGATTGTTTGGTAGCGGATCTCATCATCCGGTTCAACCGGACGATTGATAAATCTTGGCAGTGGAGTTTCTCCTAACTCATACAATGTTTTGCGGAACTCTTCGTAAGTGCCATCAAACAAGAATCGTAGAGTTCTACCGCGTGAAGTGGTATTATCTATTACTTCAGCCACTAATGAATCATCTTCGCCAAAATACAATTTATTCCCTATACGTATTTTTCTTGCAGGATCAACTAAAACATCCCAAAACTTCATCTCTTTGTTTAATTCTCGTAAAAGAAAAACTTCAATTTTGGCGCCGGTTTTCTCCTTATTCCCGTATAATCTTGCAGGAAAAACGCGAGTGTCATTGAATACAAATACATCTTTGTCATCAAAATAATTGACCAAATCTTTGAAGATTTTATGTTCTATTTCACCCGTTTTTCTATTTAAAACAAGCATTCTCGACTCGTCTCTATTATGTGCCGGATAAAGAGCTATTTGTTCTTCCGGTAAGTCGAATTTAAATTCTGATAGTTTCATATTTTGTTTATTTATAATTTCGTTTTTTCGTTGTTAATAATATTTTGAAAGTCGTTGATTGACATACAAGTGTCTAATGTAATGTCGCCGATTCTTGTGCGTTCCAAATCGGTAAGGTGAGCACCGCAATTGAGAGCCTCACCAATATCTCTTGCCAAAGCTCTGATGTAGGTGCCTTTACTGCAAACAACCCTTATCTTAGCAATCAAATCGTGAAATTCCAGCAACTCAATCTCATCGATAACCAATGTTTTGGGTTTTATCTCTATCTCTTCTCCATTTCGAGCATATTCGTAGGCTCTTTTGCCATTGATTTTTACGGCAGAATATTTAGGCGGAATTTGCTGTATTTCTCCGATGAATTGTTTTAGAGTCGTGCGAAGCAATTCCTCCGTAATATGTTCTGTTGGGTAGGTGGCATCTACCTCGGTTTCTAAGTCAAAAGAGGGGGTAGTTGCACCTAATTTCAGGGTGGCAATATACTCTTTGGTTTGGTATTGAAAAGATTCAATTCTTTTGGTGGCTTTCCCTGTGCAGACTATCATAACGCCTGTTGCTAATGGATCTAACGTGCCGGCATGACCAATTTTTAGTTTCTTTACACCTAACTCTTTACGAATTAGATAACGAACTTTATTCACCAAATCAAATGAAGTCCACGTTTTTGCCTTGTTAAAGTAGAGAACTTCACCAATTGTATAACGATTTTCTACTATTTTTTTTAACTCTTTCTCCATTAAGCAATCTCCATGTTGAAGCCGGTAGCCATTAGTATTAATATCAATGCGCCCACAATGATTCTATACCAACCAAAAAGTTTAAAACCATACTTTGTAACGAAAGAAATAAAAAACTTAATGGCTAATAAAGCAACTATAAATGCAACCACGTTTCCTACTATCAGTGTAGTTAAATTGTCTGAAATTAGTTGTGCACCTCCTTCCGAGAGGAATAGTTTCAACAAACTATATCCGGTTGCAGCCAACATGGTTGGTACTGCCAAAAAGAAAGAGAATTCTGCAGCCTCTTTTCGAGTTAGTTTTTGAGCCATACCTCCCACAATTGTGGCCATAGAGCGAGATACTCCCGGAATCATGGCGATGCATTGGAACAGACCTATGTAGAAGGCTTTTTTCTCAGAGAGTTGAGTATCTTCACTCCCTTTATTGAAAATTCTATCGCAGAATAACATGAAAACACCTCCGATAATTAACATGATTGCCACCACTTCCACTCGCTCTAAAAGGGCATCTATGGCATCTGAAAAAATCAGTCCGAAAACGGCTGCCGGAATGAATGCAATAAATAGTTTCCAATAAAAATCATATTTATGGAGAAATCGTTTCAGTGCAGGGTATTCGGCAGGTGCAGGAGCAGAATTTAGTTGAAAAAATCGTTTCCAATAGAGGCAAACAACTGATAGAATTGCGCCAAATTGAATAACTACCGTGAATGCCTTAACAAATTCTGTGCTTTTTACGCCTAACAACCCTTGTGTTATAATCATGTGCCCGGTAGAAGACACCGGTAAAAATTCGGTTAGACCTTCTACTATGGCTATGATAATAGTCTCAAATAATGTCATTTCTTTTCATCTCCTTTCTTAGGGCGCCACAGAATGGCAAATATTTCAAATATAAATCCAAACAAGGCTATCATTGGAGCTACAGTGACACGTTGAAAACTGAAAATCTCCGGATTAAATGAAACTCCATCTGTGCTATCTCCTCCAATCATTAGTGTAAACCCCAGTATGATAATCGCAAACCCGATTGCCATAAGGATTAAGTTTGTTTTTTCTAAAGCGTAAGAACTTTTCATCTTTGTTTATTATTAAATGTAATATAATTCGTTGGAATCTTGTCTTAAATATTTATTTACCGCAAAAAATGAAGCAGTTGTGGTGATTAAGATGCTACATATCAATAAAGAACCCAATAGCATCACGTAGTTGCCTAAATTGTCTAAACCAAGAACTTGGAATAATCTGTCATCTTTGAAAAAATAACCTATAATGATGAAATATAAGGTTGCAAAGATAAAGGCAATGATTGCAATAAGTAGTCCTTGCAATAGATAGGGCTTTTGGATAAATCCCCCGGTTGCTCCCACCAATTTCATGGTATGTATAATGAACCGGTCGGCGCGAACTAATAGTTGTATGGTGTTGTGAATCAGTCCGTATGAGATGATGAGCATCACAATCATGGCTACGCTTAACATAAGAGCAAAGCGATTGATGTTACGTACGATAGTATGTACCATTGTCTTGGGATATTCTGTTCGCTTAATAAAATCAAATTTTTCTAAATTCTTCACAATCATGGTTAAACTATCGTTATTGGCATATACAGCTTCCATGTTGATAACGAATGTGTTGGGTAGAGGATTGTCGTTTTTGAACTCTTCCGGGTCCTCTCCTATCTCTGCGCAGAGGTCCTGTATGGCCTGCTCTTTGCTGATATATTGCCGCTTTTTTGCATACTTTTGGTTAGAGAGGTAATAGGTCAACTCCTCTATATCTGTTTGATTTGCCTTGTTGTCAAGGTAAATGGTTAAGGTTACATTCTCTAATAATGAGCCGGTTAGTTCTCTGGATACGTAACCTACAATCAATATACATCCTAATAAAAATAGTACCAATGAGATACTTATGGCTGATGTTAATTTTGAGTTGAGAAATTTATATTTATTCTTCTTTATCATTGTACTCCATGAATGTTTTAAGGAAAATTTGTTCCGATAATTATAATTTTGTTCGAAATAACTACTAATTCCCCTAATTTTGTTACAAAATTGCGTATATATATCTGCTCAGCAAATTTAAAATAGTTAAATATTGTTAATTCTTTTAATAAAGTCTTATGTTGCTAGATTGTTTGTTGAATTTATTTTGCAAGGATGTAAGAGTAGAGAACTAATTTTTATGGTTTGCTTTCTTGTTTCTTGGAGTGTGTGCAACCATCTTGTTATGTAAATAGTTGAAAAATAAGATTTTTTAATTTTTTTGTTTGTATCTAAAAAAAAAACATTAAGTTTGTCAAGTTAAGGTATGCGCTGAAATTATAGGTGAGTTCTAAAATTCACCGGTTTAAATTAAAAAAGTAAAAAACGTGGGAGGGTATAGAATCCACCCTAAGTTTCATTAAAAAAAACTATTATGAACTTAAATCGTATTATATCATCAGCATTGGTATTTATTTTACCATTATCGCTTTATTCTTCTATCTATATAAATGAGATTATGGTGAAGAATGTTTCCAATCATGTAAATGAAAATTTCAATTTTGAGGGATGGGTAGAGTTGTATAATTCGGGTGCAGAGAGTGTGGATCTATCTAATTACTTTTTTTCTGATGATCCCTCCAATATTTATCAATGGCAGTATGAAGGTGATACTCAAATTGCACCAAAAGGGTATGCAATTTTTTATTTTGATGAGTTGGATACGTTGAATCATGTAGGGTTTAAGTTGGATAGTGATGGAGGTGCTTTGTATTTGGTGGATAGCGAGGGAAATATTGCTGATATTGTAAATTATCCGGAGCCGTTGAGAAATACATCTTATGGAAGAACTATTGATGGCGGTGATGAAATGGCTTTTTTGCTTTCATCTACGCGTCTGGCTTCTAATAATGGTGTTGCTGTTGCAACCAAACAAACGGCAGTTCCAACTTTTTCTCATGTTGCCGGTTTTTATAATTTCACGATATCTGTGCAAATCTCTTCGGATAATCCATCTGCTAAAATTTATTATACAACAGATGGTTCAGAACCTACGCTTTCTTCGTTGCTTTATAGCTCGCCTATTTCTATCAATAAATCAGCTCCGTTGCGTGCAATTGCTGTTGTTGATGGTGAAATATCCAGTTGTGTGGCAACTGCTACCTATTTTGTGGGGGTGAATGAAATTCCAACTTCTACAAAAGTGGTTTCATTGTCAACCAATGTTGATTATGTTACCGGTGATGAGTTGGGTATTTTGGTTGTTGGTAGGAATGGTAGTGCAGTTCCTTCATATTGTGGTTCAAGAGATGCAAGGGCAAATTATATGAATGATTGGGACCGCCCTTGTAATTTTGAACTTTTTGATGAGCAGAATTTGCCTCAAATTAGTCAGGAGGTTAAGATTGGTACATTTGGTGCGTGTTCGAGAACAAAACCGATAAAATCAATCAAGGTGAAGGCCAATAAGGTTTATGGAGCTAACAAAATTAACTATCCTATATTTAACGAAAAAGAGAATTTGAAATGGAAGAGTATTGTTTTAAGAAATTCCGGGAATGATTTTGGAAGGATGTTGTTTAGAGATGGTTTCTTACAATCTTTGGCAGTGTCCGGTATGGATTTAGATCATCAAGCATACGAGCCTTCTGTGGTTTTCTTGAATGGAGAGTATTATGGGATGATGGGGATTAGAGAGAGAACCAATAAAGATTTTATTTATTCTAATTATGGGTTGGATGAAGATGAGTTTTGTTTAGAAGAGACCCAAGATACAGCTAAGGAGTGTGAAAGTTTTAATGAGATATTGGATTTGGCTAAACTGGATATGAACAGTGCTGCTACTTTCATGAAAATGGAGGAGTTGATGGATGTGAATGAATTTTTGAATTATTTTATGACACAAATCTATTTCTGCAACCAAGATTGGTCGGCAGGTAATAATAAACTTTGGAAGAAAAATGAAAATGGGAAATGGAGGTGGATTTTGTATGATCTTGATTATACAACCTCAGTGTATAATAACTATTTGCAAACCAGTGGATTTACATACGCGGCTAAGTGTGGTTATTTCTCAAGATTTATAAAAAATAGCGAGATAAAGAAACGTCTGATGACCAAATTTGTTGCACATGCCGGAACTACTTTTGACCCGGAATATGTGTCGCATTTTCTTGATAGTATGGTGGCGAACGTAGAGTTTGAAGCTGACTATTATTTTGACTATTTGTTGGCAAAAAAATATAACGAAGCAGGTAATTGGCGAGATGAGGTTGAAAAAGTGCGAAATTTTGTCTCTAATCGGAAAGATTATGTGATGACTCATGTGAAAGACTCGTTAGGTTTGGGTGATCCACTGCCGATTCGTGTTTATTCAGATATAGAAGGAGCCGGATTTGTTTTGAATGATTTAGAAAATATCCATAAAAAAGATTTTAGAAGTTCTTATTTTAGAAGTTCTGAAATATCGGTGACTCCAATTGTTCCAGATGGTTACTTTTTTAAAAATTGGGAGATTCGTCAGGAGTCTTATTTGGTAAAAACCAATGACCAATGGAAATATTTGTATCAAAGCGAGCCGTTAGATCCGAATTGGAAGAGTGCCTCTTTTGATGATGCAGCTTGGTCTGAAGGAGAAGCCCCATTGGGTTCTGGACTAACCTATTATCAGAAAACAGCGGTTTCCGGAACAACCGGAGGTGGATGGGGAGATATGTGGGGAGGTGGAAATTGGGGAGGTGGATTTGGTGCTTCTGTTAATACCACCACCTATTTTAGAAAAAGGTTTGAGATTAATGATGTTAATAGTTTGAACGAACAGTTGCAATGTCTTGCACATATTAATGATGGAGCGATAATCTATATTAATGGTAATGAGGTGTTTAGACATAACTTGCCTCAAGGGGAAATTCACGACACAATCAAAGCTTATAGAGAGATGGATTCTTATGCAACTCTCCGTTTTAATGTGCCAAGAAGTGTATTGTTGAACGGAACTAATTTGATAGCGGTGGAATTGCATAATGCGGAAGGTTCTACTAGCATCGTGTTTGATATGTCGTTGTTTGATAGTAACACAGGGTCAAAACTTCTTTCAACATCAAATAGTCAAAATTACACAACTGTGGTTAATGGTGAATTGGTATTGAAAGCGGTATATGAGAAGGATGCCAATTGGACACCTTCAGATATTAAGTTATATATCAATGAGGTTTGTGTCTCCAATAATCAGTATGTTGATGAGTTTAGACAGGACGAAGATTGGATTGAGATTTATAATGATGGAACTACGCCCGTGGATATAGGAGGAATGTATATATCGGATAAAAGAAAAAATCTGACACGATTCCAAATTCCAACCGGTTTTCCGGAGAAAACTACGGTTCCTGCAAAAGGTTATTTAGTGATTTGGGCGGATGCTGATTCATCGTCTCAAGGTCCGTTACATACTAATTTTAAATTATCAAAATTAGAACCTCAAACCGTCACTTTGTCAAGGATGTTAAATGGAGAGTTGGAAGTGGTGGATTCTATTCGCTATCAACCTCACGAAAAAAGAGAATCTTTTGCACGTTTTTCATACTCCAATGATGGTGTTTGGTGCGTTACTTCTATCCCTACCTTTGGTGCGAAAAACGCCTATTCTCCGGTTGAAGAAGCAACTGTTGACTTAAAAGAAATCACCCAAGAGTCACCTTCAACAGGCCTTAAAATTTATCCAAATCCTGCGGAGGATTATTTGTGGTTAAATTTTGGAAGTAACGAAAAGGCTCGTGTTACTATTGCAGATATGTCAGGAAGGATTGTAATTCGTAAAACGATTAAATCCGGAGAGAATCTTTATGTTGGAGATTTAAAGAGCGATCTCTATACGCTTCAGTTAATGATTGATTCTAAGGATAGGAACGAAGGAATAAAGCAAGAGTTAATAGAGCGGAAATTTATCAAGATAGGTTCTATAAATTAGTTAGAAATAACTTTGAAAGTTAATTAGTCAGATTGTATTTGTGAAACGTATTACTAACTTGATTTTGAGGCTATCCCTACCAATGTTTTTTTATCGGAATCCTAAATAGTGCGTAGTACATAGAAATCCGCAAACTATTAGAGCATGTCTTTATAACTTCGGGTTTGGACATACTTTGCAGTAGGGACAATATTGGCAGTATTGGGCTAGAGTTGTTTCTGTGCTAAATGGAATATTTACATTGAATAGTTCTGTTAAAATTCTTTTTATTTCTCCTTCAATTTCATCTATATGTTTGTTAATTGTAGAATCATCGCAAAAAGAGTTCTTCTGTTTTGATTCTTCTGCATTAAGGTATATAATAGCGGCTTTAATATCGCTTTTCTCTTCTTGCTTGGCAAATAGGTAGGCGTAAAGTAAGATTTGGCGATTATATTGAAATTTTGATTGTCCCATTTCAAAAATTGGAGGGATAGAGTTGAATTTTTCCGGAGTGCCACCTGTTTTGTAATCTTTAACAACAATGGCACCGTCTTTTTCATCAATACGGTCTATACGTCCTCCCATTTGAATTTGAACTATTTTCCCATTCTCTAAGGCTATTGGAAGGGTGTGAAGTACCTCTTTTTCTAGTCCAATAATGCGGAATGGAGTTTCGTATTTTTTGTCATATCTAACCATTTTATCGACGAATTCAACCATTGCGTTGATTGCCACCAACTGTACGCCGCTAAAATCAACATGTGAATTTTTAAAAAATCGTTCTTTAAACTCCTCTTCAACCCATCGTTTTATATCTTCTTTTTTTATGGAAGAGAGGTGAGAGTCGCAAATTTCACTTCTGCCAACAAAATCTTTATATATTTTCTCCATCGTATTGTGGAATATGTCACCAAATGTTGGAGCATCTACCTCATCGTTAAGATCTTGTTCTTCTTTGATATTCAAGATATAGGATAAGTAGAAACGAACCGGACAGGCAATGTACGTATTAAGTGCTGATGGTGAAAGATATTTACCTTTTCTTTCATATTTATTTATTAGGTAATCAATGATTTCTTGATTTTTAGGGATGAATGTTTGGTGGTTTTGAGAGGAAGCTTGCGTTGCAAAGGTATCTTTGAAATTGAGTTCTTCAAATTTGATATTGAATTTTCGGTCTGCCAACATTTGCATCATAAACCGACTCATTTGCCCTTTCCCAGTACCTTCTGTTGATGTATTATACAATAGTGTCACATTTTTAGCACGCTGTAAGAGACGGTAAAAATAGTAAGCATAAAGAGAGTTTTTATGTTCGATGGTTGTCATTCCATGTCCCTTCCTAAGATTATGAGGAATAAAAGAGTTTTCTTTTCCGCTGCGAGGTACCACACCTTCATTAACGGAAAGCATTACCACATTGTTAAAATCTAGGTTTCTGGTTTCAAGAAATCCCATGATTTGCATTCCTTTTACAGGTTCTCCGGTGAATGGGACAGAAATTGAAGATAAAACTTTATTAATAAGTCTTGTTATAGTCGTATAGTTAACTCGCAAAATTCCATCATTTTGAAGCGAGTGAAGACGGTTGATAGCCGTATAGCTACGAAAGATAGCCTCTTTATACAAATCATTATAAATGTCCTCTTCCTCCTTGTTATTTTCTGAGTCGTTAAAAAATGTATTGCTTTTTGCTTCCTCTTTTTTGTAGGAATGGGCAATTTTTTTTAATATTTCTGATAACCATTGGGTTAATTGTATCTCCGGCGAGATATTAGAATCTATGTCAAAAGAGGTGAAAAGCAGAGAAAGATCATTATTGATATTGAGTTCGGATTTGTTAGGGAAGTACCTTTTCTCATGTTTTAATCTTTTAATTAAGTTGGCGGACTCTTCGAAGCAGATTCGGATATAAGAGTCATTTAGAACCGGCGAGATAGCACGATAACTAAATTGATTTTTTTGAGTGTGTTGAGCTGAATTTTGCATTTCCAGCAAAACCTGAATGGTTGCAAATATGGGAGTTTGAGTTAGAGGAAATCCCATGGTAATATTTACATCTTTCACTTGTGGAGGTAAGGAGTGGAGAGTAGGTAATAATAAGGCTTCATTACAAAGAACAATTGCAGTATCTTTTTCTTTGTATCCCTCCATGCTCCATTGGTTGAGAATGTTCTTCAAATACTTTGTTTGAGCATTCTCGGTTGAAGAGGCGATGAATTTTATGTTACGATGTTGTACGTTGTCAAAATAACTTTCATTATTAGAGATGGCATTAGGGAATTTTTTTATATTTTGCCGCATAAAGACAGAAGCTTCGTGACCGGTTTGCATGTAATAATCATCGTAATCCCAATAAAATAGAGCTTTTCCTCCCTTGTCGAGATGAGAGAAAAGAGCTTCTTCGCACTTATTAAGCACATTAAAACCTATAAAAATATATTTCTCAGCTTTAAAGTCTTTATAATCAACTCCTTTGAGTCGCTCTATTATTTCTCGTTTAAGCATTCCCTCATAAGCCAAATTCTCTCTCTTTAATGCCTCTTTAAAATTAGAGTAGATAGGATAGAGAAGATTCCAAATTTGGATAAAACGATGTTTTACACCACCGTTTTCTTCTGAGCTTTCGCAGAACTGTGAGTAGGTGAAAAAATCTTTTAAAGCTTTCTTTTGGATTTCGGTTAAGTAGTCATAATTATCTTCAATCTCGGCTAAGTCAGAAATGTTTTTGAAGAGTTTTTTGGCATCCACCAAGTTGTTGTCAACATCTTCAAAGTCGTTTAAGAGAATCTCTCCCCAAAAATAAAACAGATCCAAAGACTCTAACAAAAAGGAGTCGCCCAACTCCTTTTGAATGATATTAGAATAGATTTCATACAATTTGCAAACGCAATAAATAGAGTCGGCAATTTGCAAAGAAGATTGTTGAATAAATAGAGATTGAATAGTAGTGTATGAGGGTGACCAAAATGGTATATCACCCATTCTGTCTGCAAGGTAATTGTTGAAAAATAATTTAGCTCTATTATTAGGAAAAACAACTACAAAATCGGATAGTTCGTCTTGATGTTTACTAATCAAGTCGTCTGCAACAATCTTTAAGAAGGAATTATTCATACAAACTATTTGAGGAGAGATTTGCTATAAGAAAAAAATAGGTTGTGTCAAATTCATTGAACCTTAACACAACCATATTTATAAAGAATGGAAAAGATTCCAATTCAATCTGCTTTT
The DNA here is from genome assembly GCA_015061185.1 of Bacteroidales bacterium. Lineage (GTDB taxonomy): Bacteria > Bacteroidota > Bacteroidia > Bacteroidales > Paludibacteraceae > UBA1181. Next base: position 4,470 of record SUWZ01000021.1, on the reverse strand, counting down.
TAAGTAACCTTCGCAAACAGAAGAACGCATTGGAGAAAATTATTTCTCGTCATTTTCAAAATTATCGTTTCCGGTTTCTATTAAAAGGTTGTACCAAGAAAATAATTTTTTCATATCAGAAACGTAAACACGTTCTTTATCATAGTTTGGGAGAATTTCAGCCATGTAATCGGATAATATTTTAGCATCCGCTTTTTTCAAATCTATTTCGATTACTTTTCCACCTTCTTTCTCTTTGATACTTTTCATTACATCATTCAATGGAACTTCCCCTTCGTTGGTGTACATTGCGATATCACCTAAAGACAATATCTTTTCGTGAGCATACGCAGGCATTCTTCTCTTCTCCTTTAATGACTCGATGATCAACATGTTTCTACCTTGAGAAATCAACTTGTAAAGTCCGGACTTTCCAGAAATTGATAAAATTTTCTTCAACATAATAAACTAACAATCCTTTTAATTTGTTTAAATTTTCTATTTCAAATGCAAAAGAAATAAAAACATTTGAAAAATGAACGATTTTTTCTTCTTCTTTTGAATCTAAATGACTATTTTTGCAAAATCTATTCAACATGAAAAGGATTTTAGTTAAAATATTGCTCGTTTTTGTCGCAGGATTGACATCTTGCGGAGGCTATAATAGTATCGTAAAAAGTACAGATAATAATCTGAAGTATGATAAAGCTTTAGAGTATTATGAGTCCGGAGATTATGTTAAAGCTTCCTCCTTGTTGGAGGCCGTTATTCCTTCGTTGAGGGGAACTGAAAAAGGAGAAGAAGGATTGTATAAGTTGGCTATGGCTCATTTTGAGAATGAAGATTATGAATTGGCTAAAAGTTACTTTACAACCTATTCGAGAGGTTATCCTAAAGGGAAGTACATTGAGGATGCACATTATTATATCGGTTATAGTTTTTATAAAAACTCACCGGATGTAAAATTAGATCAAACAAATACGAAAAAAGCGATAGAGTCTTTTTTATCTTTTTCCGAAAAATTTCCGCAAAGTAAAAGATTGCCGGAGGTTGCAAAGTATTTAACAGAGTTGCAAGAGAAATTGGCAGAAAAAGAGTATAATAGTGCGTTGCTCTATTATAAATTAGGCGATTATATGGGTAATAATTATTTGTCAGCAGTGGTTACTGCAACAAATGCGTTGAAACTTTATCCAGAGTCTAAATTTAAAGAGGAATTGTATTTCTTGGTTTTGAAATCTAAATTCATGCAGGCAGAGAAGAGTGTGGAGTCGAAGATAAAAGACCGATATAGAGATACAGTTGATGAGTATTATAATTTTATCAACGAATTTCCTAATAGTCAGTATAAAAAAGAGGCTGACAGGATGTTTAAAAAAGCACAGAAAAGTATCGAGTAAATTATTATAAGAAAACGTTTTAATTATGGATTACAAGAAAGTTTCTGCTCCTAACAACACGATCACAAGAGATATGAATCAGTTGTGTTCTGATACAGGCAATGTGTATGAAACAGTGAATATCATTGCTAAAAGAGCGAATCAAATTAGTGTAGAAATGAAGTCTGAATTAGAAAGAAAGTTGCAAGAGTTTGCTTCTTATAATGATAATTTGGAAGAGGTTTTTGAAAATCGTGAACAAATTGAAATATCTCGTTTCTACGAAAAGTTGCCAAAGCCAACGTTGATTGCAGCTCAAGAATATACGGACGGAAAGGTCTATTTCAGAAATCCTGTTAAGGAAAAGATGAAATACTAAGAAAGTTTCTTTCTTTTTTGAGGTGTATTTGCTTGCTAAAAATATCTTGTTTTAGCAGTAAATGATTATATAGGGAATGCACATTTTTTTGTGTATTCTCTTTTGTCGTGTTTTGTTATTGCTGATTTTCCTATTGTTTTACAAACGATTAACGATATTTTTATCATCTTTTATTTTTACATTTTGGGAGATTGAAATTTATTGTTACTTTTGTAGGTACTTGTTTGAGAGTAGGTAAGAGTATCTCTTTCGGAAGTTTTTCTCATGTTTTTACGAGTTGTGGGAAGATGAAAAGGTCTGAATGATTATTGGATTGATTCATGGTATTAACTTCTTATTTGTTTGCGTTTGATATGATTAAATTGAAGGTGTTTTTTAGCGATTTTATTTCGCTTTTTTATCCGCATTGTTGTGTAGGATGTGGAAAGGCATTGGTGAAGGGAGAAGAATATTTATGTCTTTCTTGTTTATTTGAAATGCCTTATGCTGGAATTTCAGAGCATAAATGGAATTTTTTGGAAGAACGTTTGTCCGGAAGGATAAGGTTGCAATATGCGACAACCTATTTATACTTTGAAAAAGATGGAATTACACAACAAATTCTTCATGAATTGAAGTATAGGGGGAATTTGGAATTGGGGATGAAGTTTGGACGGATGTTTGGAAAGGAGTTGATGAAGGGGCGGTTTAAGTCGGTGGATGTCTTAGTACCTGTTCCATTACACCCTAATAAATTGAAAATTCGTGGATATAATCAAAGTGAGGTAATTTGTCGAGGTATGGCAGAAGTGATGAAAATTCCCGTAATGAATAATCTTATGGAGCGCATTGTAGAGAATTCTACGCAGACAAAGAAAGGAGCAGAAGAGCGGTGGGAAAATGTACAAGGAATATTCCGACTTAAAAATGAAGAACTAGTAAAGGGAATGCATTTATTGTTGGTTGACGATGTTTTAACTACGGGAGCAACTCTTGAAGCAATGGCAATGCCTTTTAAGTATTTGAGTGAAATAACTATTAGTATTGCAGCTTTGGCTGCTGTTAATTAAATTAAAAATAAATAAGTATGAAAGCGATTAAATTTTGGTCTTTTTTGTGTTTTTTGTGTGTAGGTATTGCATTTTCTTCTTGCGATAACGACGGTGAAGATGTCGATTCTGGAGATTCCCCGGTGGAAGAGTATGTTAATTCTGCTGGAGTTGCTTCTGGCTTGGAGTTGTATGGTATTTACGAAACTTATAACTCTGCCGGATCTAGTACTGCCTCTATTGCTGCAATGACAGCAGGCTTGGTAGGTGTATATACAGATTATACTGAAAATAAAGAGATTCCTGGTTGGAAAACCGGCTTTGTAACAGGTGTTGCAATGGGTAAATTTGGATTGGAAGACGAAGCTCAAGTTACAAAAGATATGTATAATGAAGTTGCCGGTATTGTAAATATTTTTGATAATGGATTTACGTTGGATACTGCAATTGAAGCAATGGTTTCTATTCAAACTTTATTGAATAAATAACAAAAATTAGAGTATTAGGTAATAATAAAATTAAGTTACTTATTATGCTAAAATTACTGAGGTTGTGTTGAAATGAAAAATTTCGCACAACCTCTAAATTTCTAACAGATAGATGATCGATCAATCTACGATAGATAGGATTTTTGATACTGCCAAAATTGAAGAGGTGGTAGGGGACTATGTTACCTTGAAAAGAAGGGGGGCTAATATGATTGGACATTGTCCTTTCCATAATGAGAAAACTCCCTCTTTTTCGGTTTCTCCTGCCAAAAATATATATAAATGTTTTGGTTGTGGAGAGGGTGGGAATCCTGTGAATTTTATCATGAAGATTGAGAATCTATCTTATTTTGAGGCACTTAAATTCCTTGCTAATAAATATCATATTGAGATAGTTGAGGAGGAACTTTCTGATGAACAGATACAGCAACGTGGCGAACGAGAGAGCTTGATGGCTGTAACAGAGGCTCTGCATCAACAATTTACAACCAATTTATTTGAACATCCAGAAGGAACTGCTGTCGGATTGACTTATTTTAGACATAGAGGATTCCATGATGACACAATTCGGCGTTTTCAATTAGGATATGCGTTGAATCAGCGTGATGCTTATACCAATCAAGCCCTAAAGAAAGGGTATAAGTTGGAGTATCTTGAGAAAATAGGAGCCACCATTGTAAAAGAAAACTACAATATCGATCGTTTTCATGGTCGAGCTATTTTCCCAATCCATTCTATCTCAGGAAAAGTAATTGCTTTTGGTGGTCGGGCTATTAAGAAAGATGATCAGGTTAAATATCAGAACTCACCGGAATCAGATATCTACCACAAAAGCAATGTGTTGTATGGAATCTACTTTGCTAAGAATGCAATTGTTCGTGAGAAAAAATGCTATTTGGTTGAGGGTTATGCGGATGTAATATCGATGTTTCAATCGGGTTTGGAGAATGTTGTAGCTCCTTGTGGAACGGCTTTGACCGTTGAGCAAATTCGGTTGCTACGCAGAATTTTGCCCTCCGTGGAGGCTGATAGAGATGGAGCAAAAAATGTGACATTGCTCTATGATGGAGATTCTGCCGGAATGAATGCAGCTCTCAAAAATGGGAAATTGCTGTTAAGTGAGGGTTTGAATGTTCGAGTGGTAGTTTTGCCGGAAGGTGAAGATCCTGATACTTTTGCGCAAAATAATGATTCTACGGTAATCAAAGATTATTTGT
>SUWZ01000096.1 GCA_015061185.1 Bacteroidales bacterium | reverse complement strand
AAATTTAAACAACTTCTAAAAAAAAAACTGCTACAATCCTACGAAAATATAGTATCTTTGTCAGAAAATGAAGATTATGGAAGTGAAAATAGAAAAATCGTGGCAAGAAGTACTGCAAGATGAATTTGACAAACCCTATTTTGGGTTACTGACAGATTTTGTTCGAAGGGAGTATCAAACCAAGATAATATATCCTCCGGCTAAATTAATTTTTAATGCCTTTGATTTAACCCCCATTAATTCTGTAAAAGTTGTCATAATAGGACAAGATCCCTATCATGGAGAACATCAAGCACATGGATTATGTTTTTCGGTGAATGACAATGTAGCTTTCCCACCATCGTTGGTAAACATTTTCAAGGAGTTGGAGCGAGATTTATCGTTGCCTTTCCCTAAAAGCGGGAATTTAGAAAGATGGGCAAAACAAGGCGTATTTTTGTTGAATGCCACCTTGACAGTTGAGGCGGGGAAGGCAGGGTCTCATCAATACAAAGGCTGGGAAGAATTTACCGATAGGGTAATAAAAGAGTTGTCTGAAAGAAGAGAGCATATTGTATTTATGCTATGGGGTTCATACGCACAGAAAAAAGGAGCAGTGATTGATTCTAAGAAACATTGTATCTTAAAATCGGTGCATCCATCTCCTTTATCAGCCTACAGAGGATTTATTGGTTGTGGACATTTTGGTTTAGCTAATGAGTATTTAAAGCGAGTAGGGGAGGAGCCCATTCAGTGGTAAGGGGGTGGGGATTAGTTCCTCTTTTACTTTTTTGTCTTGAAAGACAAAATGTGTATGGAGACGCCAATTGCAATAATCAATAGTAATATTTGCCATATAGGTTGATTCTTCAGGGCGAAGATTATACTCAATAAAATGGTTGTCCAAAGAGTTGCAACTGATATAATTTTGACTCTCAATGGGATGCATTTGTTTTTCTGAAAATCAATGATGTATGGACCGAGTTTGGGGTGGTTGATTAATTTGTAGTAAAGTTCGTCAGAACTTTTTGAAAATAAAAATGCAGATAAAAGCAGAAACGGAGTAGTAGGGAGAATGGGAAGAAACATTCCCCAAATGCCCAAGAAAAGAGTTGTAAATCCGATAGATATAAAAATAATTTTTTTCATAAATAAATTTGTTATCTTCTATTAGTTCTATAAGTTCACTATTTGTAACAAAGTATAAATAGGGTGCAGATAAACTCTTTGGTGATTTTTAAGTTTAAAGAACCCACCATAAGAAATATGTTCTTCAAAATTATCTATATCCAATTTATAGAATTTGCCTATAGAAGTTACAATCCATATTCTACGTAACAAAAATTCTCCTATTTTTTAAGTTCTAAGAAGCTGTTTTAATTTTATTAAAAAAAAAATTAGAGTTTCACTCTCTTATTTTCGGCATCTTTGAGATTCTTTCAGGTGGGTTCTATAAATTCATTTCGAGGAATTTTTGAATTTATTTCGAGTAAATTGCTGTGCGAAAGCAGGAAGCAGTGCAAGCACTGTAACCGACTGACAAGCAGCAATTTGCTAAAATAAATTCAAAAAGTACCGAAAAGTTTATCAATCTTCGATTTACACTTTTTAAATTTTAAACGGTGAATTTATAGAACTCACCTTAAACCTATTTTTATTCTCCTTTTTTGATAATAGTCCACTATTTTCTGCAAAAGAAGATTAAAAATAGATTTAAAAATCTCTCTCAAATATGCTCGAAATAAAATTTAAACAACTTCTATTAAGATTTATATACTTCTGCAGAGGAAGATAGTCTGTTAAAAATTCTATTTTGAACTTCAACAGGCACATTCCCTAAGAAGGAGAAAATTAAATATCATTAATCTCTTCGATGGACAACCCGGATAATTCAGAGATTGAATTTATATCAATTCCTTTATCGAGCATTTTTCTCGCTATTTCTTTTTGAGTATTTTTTGTTCCTGTTTCCATGCCTATGGTAATACCTTCTTCTCTACCTTCTTCTCTTCCTGTTTTTAAGCCTACAGCAATACCTTCTTTACGACCTTTAGCTAAAAGTTTTTTTGAGATTTTGGCAGTCTTTTCCTCTATAGCATGGTTGAGCGTGTTATGCCAATCTCTATAGTCTTTCAAACTTCTTGAATATTTCATAAATTCAAATTCATTAAGATTACATATTTCTGCAGTAGAGAATAGACGATCAAAAATTTTATTTTGAATTTTAACGGGTCTATTTTCAGACTAAGGAAAATCAAATATCATTAATCTCTTCGATAGACAACCCGGATAATTCAGAGATTGAATTTATATCCATCCCTTTATCGAGCATTTTCCTTGCTATTTCTTTTTGAGTATTTTCTCTGCCTACAGCTATACCTTCTTTACGACCTTTAGCTAAAAGTTTTTTTGAGATTTTGGCAGTCTTTTCCTCTATAGCATGGTTGAGTGTGTTATGCCAATCTCTATAGTCTTTCAAACTTCTTGAATATTTCATAAATTCAAATTCATTAAGATTACATATTTC
>SUWZ01000095.1 GCA_015061185.1 Bacteroidales bacterium | reverse complement strand
GAAGATAACACCATTCTCTTGCACCAAACAATAACCATCACCATCCCTGTCCGCTGTAGCGGAGACCTTGCCAAAGCGCACCGTACCCCGCTCCGGATTACGAAGCCACTGTGGCAATCCACTCTGGCTCTGAGCCGTCAGAAACCCAAAGAAGAATAGGAGGGTATAGAGTAATCTTTTTGACATAAGTTAATAGGTACTGTAGGTTATCCCTTTCGCTTTTCACGATGCAAATGTGGGGATTTTTATTGAGATTTGCAAGCGAGAATACTTTTGATGATTCTCAATTACTTGAACTATTTTTGAATAATTTTACAATCTATTCCACTCACAGCGGATCCACACTCAACCATATACCATTTGTTGGGTTCAGATAGCGTGCTCCGTAGTAGTAAAATCCGGTTTCTTCGTCTAACTCCTTGCCGTTGAAGAGGTATGGGGTGTTCCATGTGCCGTTGCGCTCTTCTACAAAAATTTCTCCATACGGAATATAAGTGACTGATTGTGAGATATTTCCATCTATATCCAAAACCAGCGAAGTGGAGCCTAAATGGTCGTGGATATAGAAGTAAGGTGGGTTCTATAAATTCATTTCGAGGAATTTTTGAATTTATTTCGAGTAAATTGCTGAGCGCAAGAAGGAAGCAGTGCGAGCACTGTGACCGACTGACAAACAGCAAGTTGCCGAAATAAATCAAAAATTACCGAAAAGTTCTCCCCGTTGATTTACGTTTTCTTAATTAGAAACGGTGAATTTATAGAACTCACCGCATGTATATTCACAGTTTTTTATAGTCATATTTTAGGTGTTTTAAGTCTTATTATGATACTAATGAAATGCTATATTACTGTAAATGCCTCTTAACCTTTTCCCTCTTAAATAATCAAATGCATCAGCTCCTTGCAAGTTACCAGAAACATAATACTTATATTCTAATGTATTTGTTTCACAGTTATACTTGTAACTGAAATCATGGCCTGTCATTTGCCTAAAATATAATACAGAATTTGTTTTTTTTACCATAATCTCTACAAATGAGATAAAAAATGGTGCTATACGTTTTTGTCCATAATCCATCTGATTAATAAAAAAAAATCTTATAATTCCATCTGGTACTGTATCTAAATAGCATTGCATTTCCGGGATGCCAAAATTTATAATTCTGTAGCTATGAATAGTTTGCGGTAATTTACTTCGCATATCTACTGCGTCAGTCTCAAAAATAAGTGTATGATTATATAATGAGTCGTACCCACTTTCTCTAACTGCAAATTCATTTGTTTCTACAATTTCTTCAACAAAATGTATCATCGCATCTTCATATATATTATCAATTGAATAAATAACTTGATATTGTGAAAACAATAATAAAATAAATACAAATATTCGTTTCATGGTCTATAAACACTAAATGGAATTGTAGCTTGAACTCCTTCTTTGTTAAACATATATATTGTTTTATTTCCCATTCCCCAGACTTTCCTAATATATGTACTTGAATTCGAGATGTCGGTGGCAGAAGGTGCTTGTTGCCATTTATGTCCCTTTGACCCTACGCCACTTGGATGAGTATGATTTAATCTATAATCTGTTGAGACACTTGTGGATGTACTCGCATCTACTGCTTCACCTTTAAAAGTTTGCTTAGCAACATACCCTTGTTTTACGTATTTATTTCCTATTCTTACTTCATTTTCCATAAGATTAAATGCGTATTCTCGATTATTATCATCTGACCTACCTCCTGTACCATCATCATCTATAAAATTCATAGCAGCATCAAATTCTTCTTGATTAGGAGCTTTGACAAAATATTTTTTCTGTACTTCTTCTTTTGTAAAGACCAAAAATTTCCCGCTACAGATGTCTGTTATTAAATTTTCAGCTATATCAGCGTCTCCCGGATGTATATGATTTGAATTTCCTTTTTCAGTAGGAGAACACTCTCTATACATTTGACCTGTCGTTTGTTGGGTTCTTAAAACATATTTAACATCTTCTTTACACGTTATTCGTAATATTTCAGTGCCATCTTCCCGATAGTAGATTTCATCCCTTCCATCCGGATCCACCATCATTACCGGATTGAGCATACAATAATTGTACGGACTCATGCTCACATACTTCTCAAATAACGGATCCACGCTCAGCCACCTTCCCACTCGGGCGTCGTAGAGGCGGTACTCGGTGGTGTAGATGCCTTCGGCAAGGTCGCTCTCTTTCTCGTGTCCGGTGAAGCCGTGGCGATAGGTATGGGCGTTATAGCTCCTGCCCGGCAGAGTCATTCCAAAGGGATAGTAGTCCGTGAGACTCTCCACTGCAGGGGTCTCTGTGGCGGCAGGTTCGTCTGTGATAACTGCCATCACGTTGCCAAGGTGGTTGGTGAGCTCGTAGTGGATGGTTGGTGATGCGGCATCCGGCGTAGTGGTGTTCAGTGCCAAATTCGGCTTCGTCATACCAATACGACTTGCGCCGTAAAGATGTTGCTCCGCCAACGTAAATGTACCATTCTCGCCCTCTGCATGTTTATGCTCATAAACCGCCAACACATTCCCCTGCAA